>NZ_CP111040.1:303499-606999 GCF_026248685.1 Haladaptatus caseinilyticus
CTGGTACTCTCACTGGTATTCAAGCTGGACGGGTGTCTACTACGACTGATCCTGAGACTGTTGAACTCACGGCACCATTTTTCACTGGCAAGCCAGCCGTGTTTGCACAGTCTCAGACGTTTAACGGTAAGGCAGATTCAATTGTTACCCGTGTTGATGTGGCTTCTGAGGATCGGTTTACTGTTAGGCTACAGGAACAAGAATCGCTTAATGATTACCACCGGTCGGAAGAAGTTGGGTATGTCGCAGTCGATGTGCCTGCAATCGGTACATTCCCGACTAATTTCCTCGATGGGGTTGTTGATACCGAATTCGAGGCCCGCCGTCCTACGCGACCTGCACGCGATAGTGCAGCGACTGCTTCCCGGTATCCATTCCAATCGAATGGTGGCAACGGATTTACTCGAAATCCCCGAGTGGTTGCAGATATCCAAACCAGACGCGGGCCACAACCGTGTCAACTCAGATATACGGAACTTGAACGAGATCATTTCAACGCTTTTGTCGAGGAAGAACAGAGTGCAGATGAAGAGACGACCCATGCTCCTGAAGATATCGGATATATGGCATTCGGGTCCAATGGCCTAATTCCAGGTATTACGGTTGATCTCGATCTAATTCCTCCACTTCTATAGAAGTCTTTAGGCATTAGACGCTCCATTTTTAATTCCGCACATAGTGATATCCTGTGAATGGATAGTATCTAATCAATTCTAAGTATCATTTAAATCAATATGTTAGTTAATTCTAATCATTTGAACAAATGTGCGACAGCCAGTTAATACTACAGACGTATTCATGGCGAATCCTTTAGTGGGTAGTTAGTGTACATGTGACGATGCTCGCATCCTTTTACCAATACCAACATGAAGAGGTTGCGGACGGGAACCGAACGGCAGGAGAGTCACAAACTGAGGATTCGGTGAACAAGGACTCCGAAGAATATTTCGGCACGAACATCGCCGAACTTGATGTGGAAACGTGGGAGACGGTCGAACACAACGGCGACCCGATTCAGCGGCGAATCGTCACGCTTGACGAGGTGGTTGCGATTTCCGTTCCGAAGGAACCCGCCGACGACGATGACCCGGATTTGCCCGGTCAAACGATCCAGATTCGTACCGGCGGAAGTGAGGAATTTCTCTCACAGGCCGAGATAGTTGAAGTACAAGATGCGAACCCTGACGAGCCCTGAGAGAAACGTCCGCTCGCAGAGCGTCTTTTCCCATCGACGGCGACGATACCGGAACGATTGACCGGACTCGGTATTCTTAGTTCGCTGAGTCACACACGTTGTTTCAATGGAAGCAGAGTCGCAGTCGTTACGAACCGCGAAAAGCTGGCGTTCGGTAGCGACGGTCGCGGGGTGGCAGACGGCTGCGAGTCTCTGCTACTACACGGTCTTCGCCGCAACTGGGTTTCTTCGCGATGCGTTTTCCCTCTCCGAATCGCTCGTCGGCGTTTTCCTCACGGCAACATTACTGGGATACACGGTCATGTTGTTTCCGAGCGGAGCGGCTGTCGATGGTTTTGGCGAAAAGCGCATGATGAGTGTCGGACTCGTCGCACTCGCTGTTGCGGCTATCGGCGTGTCGATTGCACCTTCCTACGGTCTCTTGCTGGGTGCGGGGGGAATCTTGGGTGTCGCCTACTCGACGGCGATGCCAGCTTCAAACCGCGCAATCGTTGCCAGTTCACCCGACGGACGTGAGGGTCTCGCGATGGGACTGAAACAGGTGGGCGTCACCGCTGGAAGCGGTGCTGCCTCGCTCGTTATCACGGGTATCGCAGCCATTGCCGCTTGGCAAATCGGATTCTGGGTTGTCGCGGCTCTCGCGGGCGGCTATGCGCTCGGTTTTATCGCTCTGTACGACGGATCCCGCGGGAGTGGCGAGTTCTCATTGCCGAATGTCTCCCATTTCGGGACGAATAGAGCCTACATTCTACTCGTCGCGTCCGGTCTCTTCGTTGGGGCATCCATCTTTTCGATGCTTGGATATACCGTTCTCTACGTGCAGGACGCCGTGAACGCGAGCGCCGCCGCGGGCGGTCTCGTCCTCGCAGTAACGCAAGTAACGGGTAGTGTCGGGCGTATCGGCGCTGGAAACCTTGCGGACCGCCTAGGCGGTGCGAAGGGTGCAGCCACCGTCGCTCTCGGCCAGTTATTGCTCTCGGTCATCCTCTTTATTGGTCTCGCCGTCGGCGACTGGTCGCTTCCGGTCGTCGTCTTGCTCTTTACCGGTCTCGGTCTCTCGATTCACGGCTCGACTGGTGTCTTCTATTCCTGTCTCTCCGAACTCGTCGATGCCGACGATATTGGGGGGGCCACGGCAGGTGGACAGACGGCAATAAACACTGGTGGATTGGTTGCACCGCCGCTATTCGGCCTGCTCGTCGAAACGAGCGGTTACAGGCTGGGTTGGGGACTACTCGTTGGTACGACCCTTTTTGCGGCCGTATTGCTCGTAGGTGTTCGGCGACAGACGTGACTGCTACGTATTAGACATTGTCGTCGGAGAAATACTGCTGTACTTCGGATGGCTCATTGACTCGGAGAAGGGCCAAGAGCAGTTTGAGACGTGCTTTGTGAGCAGGAAGGTCGTCACCGCCTATCGCTCCGTGCTCCGCAAGGGTTCGACCGCCACCATCCGTCCCGTACACCGGTACTGTCGTCCCGGCGTAACAGCGTGACGTGACGACGACGGGAACATCGGCCGAAACGGTTTGTTCGACGGCGTCACCCAGTTCAGCCGTCACGTTTCCGATGCCCGTTCCTTCAAGGACGATTCCATCGACACCCGCGTCGAGCGCTTCCTCGATTTGGGCGTCACCGACGCCCACACCGGAGTTGACCACCCGAACGTCGATATCCGAGGGGTCGCCATCGACATCGATATCGTCCGAGTAGCTTCCAGGCGTTCGGACGTACCGAATCTCATCGCGGGTTACCGTGGCTACCGGCCCTTTTCCGGGCGAGTCGAAGGCGTCGAGTTTGTGCGTGTGTCGTTTCGTCACGTCGCGGGCAGGGTGCAGTTCCTCGTCGAATACAACGTAGACACCCCCCGATTTTCGAACTCGTTCGTCTACAAGTACCCGAACTGCGGTGAGGAGGTTCGACGGTCCATCCGGGCTAACTTCATCGGGGCGTCGTTGTGCGCCGGTAAAGACGACCGGCGCGTCGATATCGAGCGTCAAATCGAGATAGTACGCCGATTCTTCCATCGTGTCCGTTCCGTGAGTGACGACGATGCCATCGGCACCATTCCCGATGATTTCCCGGATCGTTCCTCGAAGTGATTCGATCGTCTGGAAGTCCATACTAAAACTGGGCTTTTGAGCGACTTCACGCACGTCGATTTCCGCGTCGTCGGCGAGTTGTGGGACGGCTTCGACCAGGGATTCACTACTCATGGTCGGCTTCGCTCCATCTGCATCGTCGGTGCTGGCGATGGTACCGCCGGTTCCGAGTATCGTGATGGTAGGGCGCATACTGTGGTCGTTGGCCTGCTTTTACAATAGTCTACTCACCGGTTTCAGCGCCCGTTTCTGTTCCGGTCGTCGGCGATATATCTCATGAGGGCGACCGGTCAAATCACCCATCACCGACGAGAGGAGTGTGAGCAAAACTCGTGGGTTCGAAAACTTCTAAGACAATCGACGCCGTGCTATTAGTTTCCAACAATGAGTGATATCGACGTCGCGATCGGCATCGACGCCGACTGCGTGGCAGGATGGCTCGGCTCGTATGGTGGTGAAGACTCCCCCGCCGACCTCTCTCGGGGTGTGTCAGCGGGAAAGGAGGGTATCCCGCGCCTCGTTCAACTGTTCGAAGACGAAAACATCGATACGTCGTGGTACATCCCCGGTCACACGATCGAGACGTTCCGCGACGAAGTCGAAGCCGTTGCGGCGGGTGGGCACGAAATCGGAGTCCACGGCTATTCACATGAGAACCCGACCGACCTCGCCCGTGAACAGGAGGACGAAATCCTCGAAGCCTCTATCGACCTCATCGAGGACGTGACAGGGGAGAAACCCGCCGGACACCGTGCGAGCTGGTGGGAATACAGCGAGAATACGCCCGAACTTGTCGAGAAACACGATTTTCTCTACGACAGCAGTCTGATGGAAACGCAGTTCGAACCGACGTGGATGCGGAAGGGCGACTCCTGGAAAAAGATACAGTACGACCAGTCCCCTAAGACGTGGATGGAGCCGTACCAGTACGGCGAGGAAACGGACGTCGTCGAAATCCCGATTAGCTGGTACCGCGACGACATTCCGCCGATGCTGTTCGTCAAACAGCCGAACTACCACGCCGGCTACAAGGATCCGGCGATGATGTACGAACAGTACTACAAACGGCAGTTCGACTTCCTGTACAACCGACGCAAAGCGGGGGTGTACACCCTGACCATTCATCCCGACCTCCACGGGCTCCCGCACATGATACCGCATCTCGAGGAGTTCATTCAGTACGTAAAGGGACACGAGAACGTCGAAATAACAACGCTTGAGGAAATCGCAAAGAAATTCAAAAACGATCCCTCGGTGTACGAGAGTAAGGGGAAGTACGTATAGCTGTCTGGGTGTCCCGTCGAATCCATCACCGCCGAACCGCTACGGCTGACTGGTAACTCTCAACGTTCGAGTTTCGACCTGTGGCCTATTCGCCAACTATCGGGTCTTTGAGGGCGGCGACTTCGCTCATAACTACGTCGACGTTGTCGTTGTCTACACCGTTTTCCCGGAGTGCCGCTTCGAGATACTGACCAACGATGTCGAAGTCAGCCTCGTCGATATCGAGATGCGCGTGCGCTTCACGCATGTTCTCGCCCGTATAGTCGGTTGGCCCTCCCGCGACCGCACTAACGAACTGGACTTGGTGGGCGTGTAACTCATTCATCTCCAATCCGTCGAAGTACGGCCTGAGTCGTTCGTCCGCCAACACTCGGTCGTAGAAGTCGCTAACGACTGCTTCGACCGCGTCTCGGCCGCCGATTTCACGATAAATCGATTGTGCCATTGGGTTCAGTCGTTCGTTGTCGTAGCATCGGAATATGGACGGGTGCTAGTATATCCGGTCTTTTTTAAGCAATCGCTGGATGATAGCATCCATCTCGATGGGGTCGATACAGGCCGAAAATGGAGTTTCGTTCCGATCGAAGGGACAACTATCTCCAGATTAGTCAGTCAATAGCTGATCCAGCAGTTTCGTTTGGGCGATCGATAGATGCTCTACGAACGTCGTGACCGAAATTCCCAACGCCTCGGCGACCGCTTTCGAGTTCGCTCCTTTCGGCGATTCGAAATATCCCATCCTGTGGGCAGTCCGAAGAACGTCGTATTGGCGATCAGTGAATGCGTTCCGGTCCACGAACAGCAGTGACCGAGTCCCGTCGATGGATTGTGATTGCGTGAGGCGGCGGACCGTAACGCCGGAACAGCTGGCTCGCAAATCGGACACGACGTTCCGAAGCGTCTCTAGATCCGGTGCAATAAACGAGAGAACGAGACGTCCGGTATCGACGCGAAGATTTCGGATCGGGCATCCGTGTTTTGGAACATGCGAACAAGGACACTCCCCGTCCGTGTGGCTGTATCGGTACACCGATTTCGAATCATCGGAAAACACTTCGTCAGCGTGTTGCTCCTTCCTTTTAGCGTCTTCACCGTGGTCTACCGTGACCTCACCGACGATTTTTGATCGCTCGGGGGTGCTATGCTGGTTCACCGTCACGGATTCGACCTCACACTCCTCGCTCATCGAAGCCGCAGGACAGCCGTTCACATCGCGAACTTCGATCTGTGCGTGGACACCTGAACCCATACGCGGAAGGACCGACGGGTGTGTGATAAATGAATCCGTCCACTCGCGAGGATGTAGACCATCGTGTCGTATCGTCCCGGCACGCCTATCTCCGATTTCGAATTCCCTTTATCGGTCGATCATTTTGCGGGTGACGAAATCCGACTGTCCTCGGTGTCGTCGGTAAACGTCCGGAGGTAGCGACTGAACGGCGTTCCACCCGTGCCTTCGCTCTCGTCGAGTGGTCCTTCGATGTACTTCGCGACCACGTCGATGTGGTCGTCGCGGAAGACGACCATGCTATCGATACAGTCGTTGTAAGCCGCTTTGAGTTCTTCATCGGCGTTCGAAACGTACTCACGAATGTCCGGCCCTGATCGAACGGTCTCGATGAATTCCCGATGGGCGGTGGGCATATCCCTTCGAAGTGTGCGGAGGTGCCCGACGAGTGGATTGTTTCCGTGGTCGATTCCCAACGCGGCGTCCAACGCCGGGAGAATGCTCGACTGTGCACCCGACGCACCGCGGAACGACTGGCGGCCGTCGAGAGCCGCAACACCCTCGTACTCGACGCCAGTGAGCGGCTTGAGATATGGTCGGAACCCGTTCCCATACATCTCGGGCTCGTTGCGCTCGGGCATTCGATTTAGGATGTCTGTAATCTCACGCAGCGACTGTTTCATCGTTCGAAGGGCATCAGCGACCCGGACCGGATCGTCTTCGAGGACTCCTTGTTGTGCGTCGCCAATCGCCGCGATTGCTGGTCCCGCTCCGTTTTCGATAGCGACGTGAATCGCGATGAACCAGCGCTCGTCCCCCGGCGCGAAGAAGTTCGTGATGGACCGAACGTTCTGCGGGAGCAGATCGTGTTCCGAGTCCTCACGGATCCAGTTGTAGAGAACGTAGCCATCGTAGGAGAGTACTGGCGTCGCACCAAGTCGAGCAGTCGATTCGTACAGCGGAACGGCCACTCCCGCTGGAATGGTCTTGGCGGTATTGGCGTCGATTTTGTGAACGTACGCGTTCGCGAGAAATCCAGTGACGGTATAAATGCGGGCGAGTTCGCGGTCAGTCAAGCCGTCGAAGAATTCGCTCGATGGTGCTTCGAGACCACGAACTCGTGGTCTGAGTTGGTCAGTTTCGAGCAGCTTGGGAAGACTCGTACCCAACTCGTCGAGTTCGTTTAAAAACGGCTGGGCGTCCGCCCCGAACGACGCGAGGGGTTCGGTATTTGGCAGGAACCCACGGTTCGGGTCGATGTTAAACCGCTCGTAGTCGAGCGCCGCAACGCGTTCGGCCATGTCTGGTTTCGATACGATGCTCCGATCCTTAAAGCATGAAGTTCTAGATCGCTGTCAACTCTGGTGGACAGGGACCGATTCAGTACACTACGACACACAACTACGCAGTACGGGTCGTAACTGGGCCCCCGAAATTACAAACGAGTACGCCCAACTCACAACACCCGAAACACACGAACCGTATCACGATTCCCAGGTTCGCACACCAACTGTGCGAGGCCGAGGTCGGTAAACACCTGCTTCCAGTTCCGGTGATAGAGCGGGAAGTCGTCGTGGACGTAACTCACTTCGGCACCTGACCGACCGCGCTGGGGGCTGTTACCCTCGTTCTCGGCGGTGATGAGGATATCACTCGTAACGCGAATCAGTTCCTCGAACACCCACGTGTTTTCGGGATGAATGTGCTGGAGGGTTTCGACCGAGTAGACGACGTCGAAGGCGTCGTCGGGGAACTCTGGGAGTACGTCCTCGATTGCGCCGGTGTGGAACGTCCCCGTCGCGGCAAGGCGCGGATACTGCTCTGCCATTACGTCGAACGACTCGTCGTTGATGTCGATACCCGTGAGGTTCTCATAGCCGTCATCGAGGAGATGGGCGAGGTGACGGCCGGAACTACAGCCAATCTCGAGGATTTCAGCGTCCTCGTCCGCGTAGTACTCGAATACGCTGGCGAGGGTGTCGCTTACCTCGTTCGACCCGATTTGGGCGTAGTACTCGGGTGAAAACTCCCCCGAGCGTTCGGCCCAACTGCGATGATTGTCCTCCGGTTCCATACTGACCCTCTCGTAGCCAGAGGGTTAAGTGAGTCCGGAAATTTCGTCGGCGATGAAACGACGTTCTTCGCGGAGGTTTTCCACGCTCTCCGAAAAATACACCCCATTGGGGGTGCCACTCGAAGCATGGACGACGAGTTCGAACTCGGGCGTGACCACGCCCAACGACGCGACGACTCGACTGACGTGATGGTTCGCGACCGGTTCTACCTCCCCGACGACCTCTATCTTGACGGCAACTCCCTCGGGCCGCTTTCCACCGATGCCGAAGAGAGCCTCGAACACGTCCTCGACGAATGGCGCGAACTCGGTATTCGCGGGTGGACGGACGGTGACCCGTCATGGTTTCACTACGGCGAACGCCTTGGCGAGCGCCTCGCGCCGATGGTTGGAGCCCGCGAGGATGAAGTCGTGGTGGCGAACTCCACGACGATCAACATTCACACCCTCGTCGGCACGTTTCTCGACCGCTGTGCCCGCGAAGAGCGTGGACAGAAAGTCGTCGTGAACGACTTGGACTTCCCGACCGACCATTACGCCATTCGTTCGCAGTTACAGACTCGGGGTCTCGATCCCGACGAGCACCTCATCGTCGTCGAGTCGCACGATGGACGAACCATCGACGAGAGCAATATCGAAGCGGCGCTCGACGCACACGACGACGTGGGAATCGTCTTTATGCCGTCCGTGCTCTATCGCTCGGGCCAACTCTTCGACATCGAATCGATCACCGACGTGGCACACGAGCACGACGCGTACGCGGGATTCGACCTCGCTCACTCTGCCGGTGTGATTCCTCACTCGCTGGCCGACGACGGCGTCGATTTCGCGGTCTGGTGTCACTACAAATATCTAAACGCGGGGCCGGGTGCCATCGCTGGACTGTACGTCCACAGCGACTATCACGGCGAAACTCCCGCACTCGCAGGCTGGTGGGGACACGATAAGGAGACGCAGTTCGAGATGCGAACGACCTATACACCCGCACAGTCCGCTGGTGCGTGGCAGACTGGAACGATTCCGGTCCTCAGTGCCGCGCCACTTCTCGGTGTATTCGACATCGTGGACGACGTGGGAATCGAACGACTCCGCGAGCAGTCACTCGCATTAACGGACTACTTCATGTATCTAGTGGACGAGCGCCTGCCGGAATGTTCGGTCGGAACGCCACGTGATCGATCCCGCCGTGGTGGCCACGTCGCCATCGAACACGAGGAAGCCTACCGAATCACCGAGGCGCTCAAGGAGCGGGGGGTCGTCGGTGATTTCCGCCCGCCGAATGTCGTTCGTCTGTGTCCCTCCCCGCTTTACGTTGGGTTCGAGGACGTGTGGAACGCCGTAGAGCACTTGCGGGAAATCATCGACGGCCGCGAGTACGAGCAGTTCGCCGACCGAGACGGCGGCGTGACCTAAACACTCGATAGCCGACCATCCCCTCGGTATGTTCCGCGGTCGATATTGCTTTACCCCGCGCACTCGGTCGAACGTATATGCAACTTTCCTCGTACACACACTCGCCGGGTGCTCATTGCGGGTCGGCGTCGCTTCACAACCTCGCTACTTTCTACGATTGGGGATTTTCTGAGTCGCTCTGTTTCGGACTCGGCTCCGGCCTCGGATTCGGCTATTACGAGCGTGGCCCCGCCAGTCGCGTTATCATGGGCCGAAACAGTGGGTTAGAAACCAACTTCTTCGAGACGCTCGGCATCGACTATCGCGAACAGAGCGGCCAACAACGGGAGTCGGCGTGGAACGACGTGCGGGAGCAGCTCGAAGACGGCGTTCCGGTAATGCTGTTCGTGGACCTTTACTATCTCGATTACTTCAATACGGACACGCATTTCGGCCCGCACATCCTCCTCTGCGTCGGCATCGAAGGTAACGAGGTGCGTCTCTCGGACAGCGAGTTTGATTCGATCCAGCGACTACCGATTTCGCATCTCAGGGATGCGTGGGACTCCGACTACGGGTTCGGCCCGCTCGATAATCGATGGCTCGTCGTCCAGGATCCAACAGTCGAAACGTCCCTTCCGACGGCGGCCGACACAGCTATCGAACGCACGGCGACAATGCTACTCTCATCGAATGACGGCAACTGGAAGGCGCAGGGTATCGACGCGATTCGTCGGTTCGCGAACGACCTTCCGAACTGGACCGCGCTGGAAGATACGAGCTGGTGCGCCCGCTTCGCCTATCAGAACATCGAACGACGCGGAACCGGGGGCGGTGCGTTCCGTCGGCTGTACGCCGAGTTCCTCGATGAAGTCGCGCCGGAACTCGGACTGCGGGAGGACGTTCCGACCCGGCTCTACGACATCGCGGACGATTGGACCCACTTGAGCACGACCCTCAAAAACGCAAGCGAGGCGGAGGGTGAGGAACAGGCGCAACTTCTCGAAAACGCTAGTGACCAAGCAAACGGGATCGCCGACCGTGAGGAGGAATTGTTCACTCGACTTCGCGAGTTGTAGCAGGGACTGCGTCGTGTATTCCGCCTACTGGAGAATATTATATGTGATTATTGACTCCAATTGGGGGTTTCGTCTCGCCCGAGCCGGGAACAGCACAGTCATACTCCTGGCGCGTATCGAACCGACTTAAAACCGATCTACGTTCGCGTTTCTGCCGAACGGCACCGGGCTATCCGACACTAATACCGCACCACAATTCGATCGGTTGACAATTCTTGGTACCGAAGGCGGAATCGATTGGCAGTCACGGAGGGACCGTCGATTTCGGGATGAATGTCGTGGCGTGACCGACCGAATCCCCACATTCACTTGCGAACGCAGGCATTTTGTTTACGCCACAGCGGTCGATAGAATTGGTTGTCGAAGGTTGGAGACCAACCTACCATCCTTTCCTTCGACACACCTATTCCTAACCAATCACGAAACGTAGTTCTCTGGTTTCCCTTTCTCGATTCTCCGATGGAAATGTAGTCTCTCACGTCATCGAAACTTTCCCACAACATCTGACATCTGCTTACGGAACGGTTTGAGAGACGTGCTGAGTCCTCATCTCAGTGAATTCTGATAAAAGATTCGTCGAACATCCGTCCCCGAAAGTGGCTCCTTCGCGAACGCTTTCACCTTGTTCTCCCCACGTTCCGATAAAACAGTTCGTCGCTTCTTACTGTTCTTGCGGGACCGACGAGACATCGTACTCTTCGGTCTGCTCTTTCAATTCGTTCAGTGCATCTTCCTCTTCTCGGAGGTTCTCCTCTAAGAGATCCGCCGACTCCTGATGACCGAGTTGGTCGGCGATGAAAGTGAGATTACCGTAAGCAGCGATTTCGAGATGCTCGCTCTTCTGCGCGGCGGCCAAATCGAACAGTTCGTGCACGTTTTGATCAGTGACACTGTTCGCGAATTCGTCATGGTCTTCGATAAGGCCGTCAACGGCGTGGCATTCTGCCTGCTCCGGAGACGTTTCGATCTGCTCGAATACTTCTTCTAGCCGTTCGATGTGAGTCTCCGTTTCGTCACGATGTTCTTCGAAGCTCGATCGTAGCTCTTCGTCTTCCACATCGTCCGCTAGTTCTTCGAGCGCATCGACGAGCTGATGTTCGACATAATAGATCTCTTTCAATCCTTCTTCGAACAAGTCGGTGAGGGATTCGTTACTCATTGTATGCTTCGGTTCAACGAAGGTCGAAGACGGTATTCGGTCTTGGTGCTGCATATGCGTGTCTTTAACTAACCCATCCGTCGACGAACGATGTATTATGGAACGAGACTGCGTCGATCTTCGGTTTGCACTCACTGGAAGAGAGTGATGGAACCCGTTCGTATCGACTTATGAAGGCGTCCGCTCTCCACCTCCGTGTTCGCACTGTGTTCAATTTCCATTGCGTTCGGCACGATGAGGACTGTTCTCCACTTAATACCGCTGAGAATGCAATCAACTTTGAAAAGAGGAGTCCATGAATACACATCTACCAATGGACAAGCCCTCCACGTATCCACCACCACTGCATCCGGGTTCGAGGGTCGCAGTGATCGCTACCTCACACGCCCCTCCTCGGGAAGCACTTTCCCGCGGAATCGACCGTCTCGAATCGTTTGGCCTCGACGTAGAACTATTCGAAACGGCGACTCGAGACACCGACTGGCTGCGTTCCCATCCGAAGGAACGCGCCAGGGACGTCAATCGAGCGTTTGCCGACGAGGCCATCGACGGGGTAGTTGCAGCGATGGGCGGCAATCGCGAGATTCAGATCGTCGATACTATCGACGAATCGATCCTGCGCGACAATCCCAAGCGGTTCTACGGGTCGAGCGATAATACGCACCTCCACCTGTTGTTGAATCGCCTCGGTTGGGTCTCGTTTTACGGGGGCCAACTCTTCCCCGATATTTCGGTGGATCCGGAAATGCACCCCTATACCCATCGGAACATCGAGCGTGCGATGACCCGAACTCCGTTCGGGGAGTGTACCGCTGCCAGTGAATGGACCGACGAGTACTACGATTTCGAAACCCAGGCGTCACGTGAATGGTTCCCTTCGAGCGGATGGTACTGGCATAATACAACCGGGAAAACGGTACATGGGACACTTCTGGGTGGTTGCTTCGAAATGCTTGAATCACAGCTCATGATGTCTGAGGATGTCTTCCCACATGTGCTCGACTCGGGGGATATACTCGCAATCGAGACATCCGGTGAAACACCAACGCATGCGGAAGTCGAACGCTTCTTTACAGTTCTCGGCGAGCGCGGCACGATTGGTGATCTCGGCGGCCTACTGGTCGGTCGTCCGGAAACGCCGAAAGGGTCCTTGACCAAACGGAATACATATCGACGGGAGCAGCGCCGATCGATCAAGCACGTCTGTGATGAGTATGCCGAGGACCTTCCCATCGTCTTCGATCTCGATTTCGGACACACCGCACCCATCCTTCCCCTGCCGCTTGGGTCGAACGTGACGGTCGATACCGGCGAACGGACGATACTGTTCGAGTGAGTGCCCCCTACACGACATGGTGAATTGCACATCACGCGAACCGCTCGCGCATCGAGTAGTCGGGATATGGATCGGTATCTCTCAACGTATCACCCAGTAGAACCCGAAAAACTACGATCTTAAGGATTACTCAATAATCATCCGAATAGTTCGCCCCTTTCCCGAGGACGATGGCGTTTTCGACGAGACGCCCATGCGCACGCCGAAGCCGTTCGGACACCGCCTGATGGGAGATCCCTAACTCCTTACCGAGGTCGCCCGCGGTCGATCCGCGAGGAACCTCATAGTACCCCCGCTTGTAGGCTAACTCGAGCGTGTCTTGATGATCGTTGAGGAGTCCGAACCGTCCCTTCCGCCCTTCCTCCACCTGGTAGATGTTTGAAATTCGAAACACCAAATCGTTTTCTTCACAGTATTCATACGTTCTAGATAGGGCTTCTCGCTCGGGAAACAGGATACGGAGATGCCACACTCGCTGATTGCCGGTCGCAGCAAGGATCGTCCCCTCCTCTTCGACGAGGATCTGAACGAGCGTCTCGATATCGTCTATCCAATCCATCTGATACAACCATTCATCGCTGAGGTTTGCCAACAGTTCGACTTGCTCGATGCTGGAATCGTCTGCCAGCGTCGTGCTAACGTCACCCTCCGTGTATCCGTCTCCACTAACCCACACATATGGCATCACCCGGTCGGATCCTGACGCAACGAACCGTTCGACTTCACAACGTAACTCCTCGAGCATAGAAAGTGATCGATACAGCGTGAACTCCTCCGCAGGAAGCTCGACCTCGGCTATTGTCGCCACCATGTGTTCCGAAAAGGACGGTAGTTCAATATCTGTGTTGGCCCCTCGTCCATGGATATTATCTTTCCCTTTCGTGTCGAACGTACGGCATTCTCAGCGTGATATCGCCATGCCTGATGCAGTGTGGCGGTGGCTAGTTCACTTCGTTGTGCATGGCTTCAATGACTTCGTCGAGATCAGGAGTACCGCCTCCAGGCTGTCGATCGTAGGAAAATTCCCCCTTTCCATCGATTGACTCACCTTTGGTCCAGCGCCGTTCGGGATTCGGCTGTTCGTCCTTGAACGTGGACATGAACTCGTAGTTGTGATCCTGATTCTCCTCCTCCTGTGGGAAGCTGTTCGGAACTGGAAGGTGATCTTCCATCGTCTCAAGGGCGGCGTGCCACTGATTTTGATGCATCGTATCCCGTCCGATGAGATACGAAAGCATGTCTTTCATGCCTGGATCATCGGTGAACTCCCAGAGACGTGCGGCGAGTGTACGGCCGGTCGATTCCGCCATGACGTTCGCGTACATGTCGGCTGCGAGGTTGCCACTGGCGACGATACAGCCCCCATCGAACGGTACGCCGTTGGCATCAACGGGCATCGCGTGAAGCCCCGCTGAGAGTGCTTGGCGGGGTTGACCGCTGTCCATCATCTCGGCGATGACCGCGTCCTCGCGTGCTTGTTCGCGTTGTTCTTCGGAAGCTCCTTCGAGATTTTTCGCGACGGCGGTGGCGAGCATTTCGATGTGGCCGAGCTCTTCGGTCGCCGTCTCCATCAGTAGTCGGCGGTATTCGCTTTTCTCGGCCGGCACTGCGAACGCCTGAAACATGTACTGAAGTGCAACCCGCATCTCACCCTCTGCCCCGCCGATCGCTTGCTGGAGCATTTTCGCGAAGCGCGGGTCAGGATCGTGGACTTCCACTTCGTACTGAAGTTCGTTATCGTGGTAGAACATTGGTTTCTCCGTCGTCACCGACATTCGCTATTCGATTAGCCGTACTGCCTGCTAATGCACGGCAGTTAGGTTATCCTGCGATGGCGGTCTTGGCAATCCGGGTTTGCTGACCACTGAGGCGATAGATATCGGTACGTTCACGATTCGGTCATACTTACAAAACCCTCGGCGGTTGGAGACTCCGACCACATAGTGAAGTTCCGTGGTTTCGTCGCTATCTTCACTCCCTTCTAACCCTCAGTTTTCGTCCTGACCTCAGTCCTTACTGAGGTATTCGTTCGCGATTTTGTCCACGTCTTTGTCGCCTCGTCCGCTGAGATTGACAATGATAACGTCGTCCTCGTGTCGCCCGGCGGCGAGCTTCTTCGCGAGTGCAACACCGTGGCTCGACTCCAGTGCCGGAACGATGCCTTCGAGTCGGCAGAGGTCTTGGAACGCTTCGAGCGCCTCCTCATCCACGATTCCTCGATACTCACAGCGCCCGACTTCGCGGAACATCGCGTGTTCCGGGCCAACGCCGGGGTAGTCGAGACCGGCGGCGATGGAGTGAACTTCCACATCGTCGTCGATGATTCGCGTGCGCATCCCGTGGATGACGTCCTCCTTTCCGGAAGCGAGCGGAGCCGCGTGGCGTTTCGAATCCTCGCCTTCACCACCTCCTTCAGCACCGTAAAACTCGACGTCGTCGTCACGGAACGGATGGAACAGCCCCATCGCGTTGGAACCGCCGCCGACGCACGCGACAGCGGCATCAGGCAATTTCCCTTCCTTTTCCTGGATCTGTTCCCGTGCTTCCGTCCCAATGACGGACTGGAAGTCACGAACCATCCGTGGGAACGGGTCCGGCCCGACGACCGACCCGACCAGATAGTGCGTATCGTTAATGTTCTCGATGAGATCTTCGAGTGCGGCGTCAACTGCGTCCGCGAGACCTTGCCCGCCTTGCGTCACTTCGTTCACTTTCGCGCCCATCAACTCCATGCGGAAGGCGTTCATCTCCTGTCGATCGAGATCCTTTTTTCCCTGATAGATCTCCGTCTCTAGTCCCAGCAGCGCGCCGACGATGGATGTCGCCGTTCCGTGCTGACCCGCTCCGGTTTCCGCGATGAGACGTTCTTTTCCAGCGTGTTTGGCCATGAGTCCCTGTCCGAGGCAGTTGTTGAGTTTGTGAGCACCGCCGTGGAGGAGGTCTTCACGCTTGAGATAAATTTTTGCGCCGTACGCTTCCGACAGTCGTTCGGCGTGATACAACGGCGTTGGTCGCCCGGCGAAATCTCGACGGAGACGCTCTAATTCGGCTCGAAAATCGTCATCGTCTTTCACCGTATCGTACGCATCGGCCAACTGCTGGAGTACGTCGCCTAGTTCGTCGGGTACGTATCGTCCACCGTATGATCCGAACTCGTGTTGTTGCCCTTCGTCAGACATGTCCTGACATACCATAGGATGCAGTAAAAATATATGGTACGATTATTTGCACTGTTTTCCGATTGATCTTTCGCTTCCGATGGTGTCCCTACCTATGACCAGTCCGGGTCACGCCGTTCGAGTTGCGCATCGACGCCTTCCCGGTAGTCAGGGTCGGTTCGGGCTGCCTCTAGCGAAATCGCCTCTACGTGTGATTTCGCGGCCGTTGGAGACATCTCCGCACTCGCGTAGACGCTCCGTTTTAATTTCTTGAGCACGCGTGGGCTTTTGGCCGTGAGTGCATCGAGTGCCGACTCGACCGTCGCGTCCAGCGCATCCGCCGGAACACTTCTGGCGACGAGTCCGATTTCGTCGGCGCGCTCGCCGGAGATCGCTTCCCCTGTCATGAGTAGGTCCATCGTCGTCGGCAGGCCGACTCGATGGACCAACTCCGGCGGTGAGAAATGATTGACGACGCCGAGCGTGGACTCCGGCTGCCCGATCTGGGCATCATCTGCGGCGATCGGAATGTCAGTGTGCAAGAGGAGGTCGAATCCGCCGCCGTACGTGTGGCCATCGATTTTCGCGACCGTGGGTTGGGGCATCGTCCGCATTTCGGTGAACAGGTCCTCCCACGTTTCCGTGAACGGCTCGAGCGCGTACTCGCGCTCTTTCACCTCCTGCAGGTCGCCACCCGCACAGAAGGCGTCGTTGCCCGCGCTCTCGAAGAGTACCACCTGAACATCGTCTCGGTCCCGGTACTCACCGAGTCGATCGGTGATCGCACGCTTTGTTTCCATATCGACCGCATTCAGTTTCGCTTCCCGTCGTATCTCGATTCGAGCGACATCGTCTTCCACGCCGAATGCGGCGTTGATCTCGGTCATGCTCGTCCAGTTCTACTCCCACTCGAAAAAAACCATACCTCGGTTTTGACGAAATCGTGGCCCGTTTCCGACCGTCATTCCACGGTCCAGCCACCATCGACGACCAGACACTCCCCGGTGACGTAGCTCGCCATCTCGCTGGCGAGGAACAATACGGGCGCGGCTACCTCGTCGGGGTCGGCGAACCGCTCTATCGGGGTTCGGTCGAGTAAGCGCCGATAGAGGTCGTCGTTCTCGCGGATTCCTTCGGTCAGATCGGTCGTCACGTAGCCGGGAGCGACGGCGTTGACGCGAACGTTCGGTGCCCAATCGAGGGCGAGACTTTTGGTCAGACCGACGAGACCGTGTTTCGATGCGACGTACGGATGCTGTCGTGGAATACCGGCGATACCACCGACGCTCGCGACGTTGACGAGCGACCCATCGGACTCCTGGAGTAACTCACCTGCTTCCTTCGCACAGGCGAATGCGCCGCGGAGGTTCACGTCGAGTGTGCGGTCGAACTCGTCAAGTTCGACCGTCTCGGGACGACCGAGACCACCGCGAGGATTGATTCCGGCGTTGTTGACGACGACATCGATGTGACCGAACTCGTCCTCAACCTTCGAGAACAGGTCAGCAACCGCATTTCGGTCCCCCACGTCCGTCGGTACGACCATTGATTCCCCACCGTGTTTTCGGACGGTCTCCACGGCGTCGGCGACGTCTGCCTCGGTTCGGGAAGTCGGGACCACGTCGGCACCCGTCTTCGCGAACGCCTCCGTTATTGCACGCCCGATTCCGCGACTGCCGCCGGTCACCACGACCACGTTTCCGTCGAACGCCGGTGTCAAATCGACCATCTCCCGGAACTGTGATGGCACTGATAATCAAACTGGCGTCGATGCGAAACTGCCGTGGTTCAACTCCGTCGTTCGCCCTCGTTATTCGCGTTCGACCAGCACGCGTTTCGTCAACAGCAAAACGACGTCTCCTTCGTCGGTATGCATCCGAAGCTCGAACACGACGACGCCATGGTCTTCGTCCCACTCTTCGAGGCCAACGATTTCAGCGTCGGCGGAGAGAACATCGCCCGGTCTAACTGGTCGTCGCCATTGGAGCATTTCGACTTCGACGCCAGCGACGACGGCGAGCCCTGCTTGTTCGATGATGCCGTCCACAAACCGTCGCATGCTGATAGCGGCCGTGTGCCACCCACTGGCTACGAGTTCACCGAACATCGAATCCGCGGCCGCCGCCGAATCGGTATGAATCGGTTGAGGGTCGAATTGCTCACCGAACGAGGCGATCTCGTCCGCCGTGACCGTTTCAGCACCGAGGTCGAACGTTTCACCGACGACGAGGTCTTCGTAATACCGGGGCGTCGAATCGTCTGTCATCGGGATTACAACGGAATCGCATCGGAAATGAATTGCCCTCAGTCGGTGATGGTTCCTTAGTCGTACATGCGTTTGCTTACGACCAACCGATTGATCTCGTTCGTGCCGTCGTAGATCTGTGTTCCCTTTGCCTCGCGCATGTATCGCTCGACGGGATAGTCGTGCGAGTACCCTCGTGACCCGAGTACCTGAACCGCCTCTGTCGAAATATCCATCGCAGCATCCGTGGCGAAGGTTTTCGCCATTGCGGCGTCCTGCGTGACGCGTTCACCTTGGTCGCGACGAGCAGCGGCATACATCGTAAGCAGTCGCGCTGCCTGTGTTCGCGTGGCCATATCCGCGAGTTTGAAACCGATTCCCTGGAACTCGCGGATGGGTTGGCCGAACTGCTCGCGTTCGTCAGCGAACGCTTTCGCCGCGGAAAGCGACCCCTGTGCGAGGCCGACACCCTGGGCGGCGGTTCCGATTCGTCCGATGTCGAGCCCTTCCATTACATATCGGAAGCCACGTCCCGGTTCGCCGACGACGTTCTCGGCAGGTACCCGGACGCCGTCGAATCGAATCTCGCTCTCGATGGCTGCTTCACCCTCCATACAAGGGATGTTTCGGACGAACTCGATGCCGTCCCGTTCTGCGGGGTCGGGAATACCGACGAGGCTTACTCCGTCGTGGCCCTCTCCGCCGGTTCGTGCGACGACGAGCAGAAAGTCGGCAGCCTCGCCGTTCGTCGTCCAGACCTTGTGCCCGTCGAGTATCCATTCGTCGCCCTCACGACGTGCGGTCGTCTCCATCCCGGCGGCGTCGCTTCCCGCGTCGGGTTCGGTCATCGACAGCGCGGGGATGGCTTCCCCACGACAGACGGGCGCCAACCACTCCTCGCGTTGCCAATCGTCGCCGAATTCGGCGATGGGGTAGCCCACCAGTCCGCAGGCGATGTTAACCGCTCCGGCGACGAGTTTCCACGCCCGCGAAAGCTCTTCTACCGTCACCACGAACGACCGATAGTCGAGTCCTGCGCCGTCCACCTCGGTCGAAAACGGAACGCCAGTCAGTCCGGCCTCGCCGACACGACGGACGATTTCTGCTGGGAACTCGCCGCGTGCTTCGTACTCGTCCACGGACGGGACGATTTCCGCCTCACAGAATTCCCGAACCGTCTCGCGGTGTTTCTCGTGTGCTTCCGTCACCTCGAATTCACCGAGCATCGGCCGCCTCCTCGTCGATGACGGCGAATCCTTCCAACTCAACCAACGCATCATCCTTGAAGAACCCGCTCACTTCGAAGAGCGCGAGCGCGGGATACGCCTCGAAGTACCGACCGAACACCTCTCCCAGCGGTTCGAGGTTCGCTCGATACGAGTCCCGGTCGGCCACGAAAATGTTGAGCTTCACGATATCTTCGCTCACGCCACCAGCCTCTTCGACTACCGTCGAGAGGTTTTCGAGCACCTGTTCAAACTGTCCGACGAGGTCATCGGGGGCGACGATGTCGCCGTTCGACCCGGTCGCATCCTGCCCGGCAAGATAGAGCGTTTTCCCGCCGTCTACCAGAACACCGTGGTTGAACCCGCGCGGCTCGGCCAACTCGGGTGGCGCGACGATTTCCCGTTCCATGTGTGGAAATGACTGGCGCAGCTATCTTAATTGCTGTCCCCTATTATCCGGTTTCAGGAGGCATCGGACGACGTACCCGCTCTGGCTAATACCGTGGGTGGCTAGGTGTAAATTGAGGGAAAAGTATGCTAGAAAATGGTACTAAATACGGTCAGAAGCAGTCATCGACGCTGTATTCGGCGGTCGAACGTAGGAGTGTACCGACCGGTGTCGAAACCACTGACGAACTCGTAGTGGTGGGTTGAATGACGGCAAACGTTCTCTCCCGTACGCGGCGAACCATCGGTGCATCAAAGCGGAACGGGGAGGTCCTGGGCTATACACTGTGGTTTGTACAGGGAGTGCTCGCACTCCTCTTCCTGTACACCGGTGGGACAAAGCTGATACTACCGCTTTCGTTGTTAACAGCGCAGACACCCGTCCCACTTCCCGGTCTATTCATACGGTTCCTTGGGATTGTCGAAGTACTTGGGGCAATCGGATTGATTCTGCCCGGACTCCTCCATATCCGGGTAGGTTTGACACCGCTGGCAGCCGCTGGGTTGGTACTCATTATGGCCGGTGCGACGGTGCTCACCTTGGTCAGTGGAGGGGGCGCGATGGCGTTGTTTCCATTTGTGGTGGGATCACTTGCGACATTCGTCGCCTACGGCCGCTGGCGGCTTCGACCGCTGAGCAACTGAATCCGGGGTGGAACCCCACACGACTCGGTACTCTCTTTCCGATGCCGAAATTCGAATCGAAGGCTCAGAGCATTACGTTAGGCGCATCAGGAAAATATTAGACGGAAAACGACACGAGCGCCGCGAGGTATACTACGAAGGCGACGATCGATGCCATCGTTCGGACGTGATTCCACCGCGCCCAGCGTGCTCGAACCGCCGTCCAATCGTCTGGCGGCGATGATGGTGACCAAGTTTCAATATACTCGTTCATCGGAATGTGAATCGCCATCGTCACCGCGATAGTTCCGACCAGGTAGATGACCGTCCCGACGAGGACCAATTGACCGTACTGCGCCATCCATTCCCCTCGCAAAAGTATAGTCGCAGCGCTGACGGACGACATCACGATGGAACCGGCGAATACCACGCCAAAAGCGGCGTTGAGGATGACCTCGTTGATCGTTTGTATCGCCGTCGTGTACTCCGATGCAGAGAGATACTCAAACGCCAACACAACGCTCACCGAGTAGGAAAAGAAGAGTCCGGCGATAATACCAACGAAGAACGTCGATGCGGTAAGGACGAACACGACGAGTTCCTCGGAAATGATATTTTGTGACATGGCGTGGAAATCGATTCGTTACGGGGCTGACTCTTCTGTTTCCACCTTCACCGGAGGTGTTTAATACGGTTCTCCAAACGGTACGGCTCGGTACTCCAGTATTGACCGAACGTTCGCCAGCCATCGTCTTAACCAGAACGGTCCGATCAACACTATTACGCAGCGCCTTTGAGCCATCAACCCCCTCCAAATCCATCTCAAAACGATTTTTTTTAGAAAGTAATCGATTTGTATTGGTATGCTGGCATTACGGACAATATCCTCCACGAGACACCGATTTCTCACCGGTACCATTACTGGTTTCATCGCCGTGTCAGCACTCTCTATCACCGATACAAAATCATTCTATGCACAGAGAACGGGCACGGAGACAAAGTGGGGATCCTTTGGTATCCTTTTCCTATCGCGTTCGCTGTCCTACACAGATTACCACCTACCGGAGGTTTATGTCGAAACATTCGTTGATATCCGCTATGCAATACGACTGTTCGTTTCTCGAAAATCTGGAGTTGGACGGGACGGTCTCGTACGGCCAATCCGACCGCGGAAACCACGCCGGTGACTTCGGAACCCGCGACGAGGACAAATCCGACCCCGATGTCGTCGTTTTCGCCGAGTCAACCGCGGATGTCGCCACGACCGTGGGTGCGGCAAACGACCACGGTGTCCCGGTTACTCCCTATGCTGCGGGGACGGGTTTGGAAGGAAATGCCACGCCGGTTGCGGGGGGTATTAGCCTCGATACGACGCGGATGGACGCCGTCCGTGAAATCCGACCCGACGACCTCCAAATCGACGTGGAGGCGGGTATCATCGGTGACGAGGTGAACGAGGCGCTTGAACGGTACGGGCTGTTTTTCCCGCCGTTGCCCTCCTCCGGAGCGATTTCCACTATCGGAGGCATGATCGCCACCGACGCGTCCGGCCAGCGTACCGTCAAGTACGGCGAGGTCGCCGATTGGGTGCTCGAACTGGAAGTGGTGTTGCCGGACGGGTCGGTCATCGAGGCCGGGAGTAAAGCGGCGAAGACGTCGAGCGGCTACAATTTGAAGGAACTCCTTATCGGTAGCGAGGGGACGCTTGGCATCATCACGCGGGCGACCCTCGAACTCGCCGGTCGTCCCGAACAAGTCAAAGGCGGCCGTGCCGTCTTCCCGACGTTGAACAACGCCACCGAGGCGATTTCTGATGCAGTCACGTCGGGGGTGGACGTGGCAAAAATCGAACTCATCGACGATCAGACCGCCATGCTGGCAAACGACTACTCCGATACCGACCTGCCGGAACGACCGATGGTGTTCGTGGAGTTCCACGCCAACCACGGTATCGAAGAGGAGATCGACTTTTGCCGAAGCATCTTCGAAGCGCACGACCTCGAACGGATGGAAATCGCGAGCGGCAAAGAGATGGAGCGACTCTGGCAGGCCCGGAAGGATATCACGTATGCCGCCGAGGAGTACGATCCGGATCTCGATATCGGGCCGCCCGGCGACGTGACCGTTCCGATCAGCCGCTACCCCGAGATGATCGCCGAGGTCGTTGCGACCGCAGAAGCGTACGATTTGTTCATTCCCTGCTTCGGGCACGCCGGGGATGGCAACCTCCATTATTTTGCGCTAGCCGACTACGATGACCCCGAGGAGGTCGCTCGCGCTCACGAGGCATACGCAAAACTCGTCGAACGTGCTATCGAACTCAACGGCACGGCAACGGGTGAACATGGGGTTGGTATTGGCAAGCGCAAGTTCATGGAGTTAGAGCACGGCACGGCCGCTGTGAATGCAATGCGGGCCATCAAGCAAGCGCTCGACCCAAAGGGGACGCTGAATCCCGGAAAAATCGTTCCGTCCGAACACGACTGAGGACGATCTGCAGTCGAATCGAAATCGTCGAACCAGCTATTCGACCGCTGCCGAATCGCTGCTCGGACGTGCTTCGTGAGCCTCGTCGGTCTTTCGAGCGAAGTATGTCGCCAGGGTGGGTCCGACGATGAGCATCCAGACGCTAAACAATGCGGGGAGAAGTGCCGTCAATGGAGTAAAGAACGTGACCGCGAGCGCGGCTGCCAGCCCGGAATTCTGCAGACCCACCTCGAACGTACAGGCGCGAATACGGTCTTCCGGCATGTTTGCCGCGTGCCCGATCGCGTACCCAGAGCCAAACCCAACCGTGTTGTGGATGATCATTGCGGCGACTGCAACGGCACTCACGGTGAGGATGTTCTCGGCATTGAGACCGACCACGGCCGAGACGATAACGACGATCGCAATCACGCTGATCGACGGGAAAACGACCAGACTCGTTTCCGCGGCGGTCGGTGCCTTTCGTTCCATCAGCTGACGAATGACGAGGCCAGCGACGACGGGGATGAACACGACGAACATGATCTCGCGAAACATCTCAACGAACGTGACCTGAACCTCGGCACCAGCGAGGAAGAGGACCCACGCTGGCATCACGATCGGAGCGACGATGGTGGTCAACGACGTGATCGCGATCGACAGTGCGACGTCCCCTTTTCCGAGATAGGTCATGACGTTCGAGGACGTTCCCCCAGGGGCGGCACCGAGCAGGATGATACCAATCCCGAGTTCGGTGGGAAGGTTGAACACCTGCACCAAGAGGTATGCCGTCACCGGCATGATCGTCCACTGTGCGAGGGAACCGATGACGACGTCCCTGGGTCGTTCGACGATTCGTTTGAGATCGACCGGCGTCAGCGTCAGCCCCATTCCGAGCATGACCACCCCCAACAGGGGGGAAATATACTCGCCGATCCACGTGAACGCGGATGGTTGGATGAGTGCCAATACCGATGCAGCGATCACCCAAACGACGAAGTAGTTATTGATGAATTCCGATACTCGTTCGATTTTCGATAAGTATGTCATGATGTTCTACTTTGGTCTCTCGACCGACTCAAACGACTACAGTTGCCACCAGTTCTCGACCGTCAGCACCTCATCGACTACTTGTTTCTCGAGAATCCTTGTCGAGTTTCGGTATCGGTGCGATTCCAACTGTATATCCACTGGTAACGAACCTGTACAGGTGATTCGCCGGTTTGTTTTTATAATTAACTACTTAGGCAGTTTGTTCGATAGAATTTTTCCGAAATTTGAATTTGTGATCGATAGTCACTCAGCTACCGACCGGGTGCGGGATTCTCGGGCGTGAACAATACCAAATCTGCGCGGCCGCTCCCGACCATCGTGTTCACCTCGTCGTATGTCGTCCGGTAGTTCGTCGACAGCGTCGGTATTTCCACCTCGTTTCGGAACCGTTCGCTGAACCGGCCCAGCGTTTCGGTGTCGAACGCCGGTCGTTCACGGACGGACGCCTGCCCCGCAACAATCGCGAGAAGGTCGCACCCACGTTCCTTGAGCACTCGTGCGACTTCGTACGACTCTCGTGTTTTGAACCCGTTGAGGTTCCAGTCGGTCGCCTGGAGTGTCACACCGATGGGCTTCTTATCGGGCCAAACGTCCCGAATCGCATCGAACACTTCGAGGGGATAGCGCATCCGGTTTTCGAGCGATCCGCCGTACTCGTCGTCGCGATCGTTCGCGAGCGGTGAGAGGAAACTCGACAGCAGATACCCGTGTCCGGCGTTCAGTTGGACGTGGTCGAATCCGGCCGCGTCCGCCCGCTCCGCCGCGCCGACGAACGCTGTCCGAACTCGGTCCAAATCGTCGGCATCCATGGCGGTTGGCGTAGGACTCGCTGGGCCGAACGGTTTCGCCGACGGCGCGAACAAGTCCCACCGTTCGTCCTCCGGAAGGGGACGGTCGAGGCCGTGTTCTCTTGACTTCGTCGCACCACGCCGACCGGCGTGGAACAGGGACGCACCGACGACGGTTTCGGTCGGTGACGATTCGCGGATGCGACCGATCGCACTATTGAATGCGTCATTGTGTTCGTCGGCATACAGTCCCGGCGTCCCGGCCGTTATTCGCCCGTCAGGAGTGACAGCCAGCGGGTCAGTGAGGAGTAGTCCCGGTCCACGTTCACCCTGCCCAACTAGTCGGTCGAGATACGAATCGGCCGGGCGGCCGTCGGTCGCCACCTCGGTTGGCGGAAGCGTCATTACAGTCCGGTTCGGCACCGTTACCTCCCGTAGCGGGAAACGTTTGAACAGCGGTGGCGTCGCCACTGCGGTCGAACAATTGCCTTCGGCCGCTGCGAACCATTGGTCGAACTGATCGACGAACGACGGGTCGCGGACCCGGAGATTGTCGTATGTGATCCGTCCGCTCCGGGTGAGCAAATTGAACGCGAACCGCCGTGGCTCGAGATTTTGGTAGCGTTCGACGTTTTCGAAGTAGTTCTCGCTTCGTTCCGCCGCTTCCTGCAGTCCCGTGACGCGTGGTCGTCGTTCTTTTTCGTACCAGTTGAACGCCGCTCGGGTGTCACTGCCGTGCTCCTCGAACGCCTCTTGAAGGGCGACTGCGTCTTCCATCGCCATCTTCGTCCCCGACCCGATGGAGAAATGTGCGGTATGGGCGGCGTCGCCGATGAGGACCACGTTTTCGTGCGACCAAGTGGCATTTTTCACGGTCGGGAAGTTTCGCCACGCGTACAGCTTCGACTGGAGTTCGTACCCGTCGAGATGGTCCGAAAACAGATCCTCAAAGTACTCGAGCGCTTCGCCCTCGCTTACCTCGTCCATCCCCGCAGCCCGCCACGTGTCCTCCGTGCATTCGACGATGAACGTACTCTTGCGCCCCGGATAGGCGTGAATACGCCAGAGACCGTGTTCGTTTTCCCTGAAGACGAACGTGAACACGTCGAAGGGCTTGTCCGTTCCGAACCACGCGAATTTCGCGTTTCCGGCGCTTTCGTTCGGACGGAACGCCTCCTCGTAGCGTTCCCGAACGGTGCTGTTCAGTCCGTCGGCGCCGATGAGAACGTCCGTGTCTTCTCGGAGTCGTTCCGGATCGTCGATGGCGTCACCGTGGCGGAGTTCGACACCGAGTTCCGCCGCTCGCTCCTGCAGAATCGACAAAAGGTCGGCGCGCATGATTCCCGCGAAGGAGTGGCCACCGCATCGGAAATACTCCCCATCGTAGTGGATGTCGATGGGGTCCCAGCGGACGAATGCATCCGTGATTCGTTCGTGGCTTAGCCGGTCCGCCTCACGGAGCGAGGAAAGGGTAGCGTCGGAGAAAACGACACCCCAGCCGTAGGTGTTGTCAGCGGGGTCACGCTCGTGGACGACGACCTCCCACTCCGGAAAGGACTTCTTCAGGAGGAGGGATGCGTAAAGGCCGCCCGGCCCACCTCCGAGTACGTCCACCCTCACGCCCGGTCACTCCCGTCCCACTTGTCACCGAGGGTGTCGGCCAGCAAGTCGAACTGTTCGGAGTCGGCGACGGTCGGAAACAGGACCAGTTCGTCACACCCCTCGTCCTCGTATCCTCGGACGAACTGCGTGACCTCCTGCGGAGTCGTGAGCAGTCCGTCCGCGATTCGCTCGGCGAACGGCCCGGTGAACTCGTAGTAGTCGAGGAGATACTCCCGTCCTTTTTCGGCGACGTCCTCGTCGCCGAGTGCGTAGTAACCGTGACCCCAGACGGCCGGAGTTTCTGGCCTCTCGCATTCGGTCCACGCCGCGTTCGCGCGCTCGGCTTGTCGAGCGAACGCTCGTGGCGGCCCGCCCCCGTGGATGTAGCCGTCGGCGAACCGCCCGACTCGGCGATAGGTGTTGTCGCTATCCCCGCCGACAAGAATCGTCGGACCGCCTTCCTGAACCGGGTCGGGTCCAACGTCGTCGCCCTCCCAGTAGTCCCGCAGTTCGGCCAACTGCTGGTCGAACAGTCGACCTCGTTTCCCGAACTCGACACCGGCCGCGTCGTAGTCGTCCTTTCGAGCACCGAGTGCCATTCCGAGCGTGAGACGACCGTTCGAGAGAACGTCGAGCGTCGCCGCCTTCTTCGCCAGCGCGGCATTGTTCCGGAGCGGGCCCGCGATAATCGTCGTCGCCAATTCGATTTCCTCGGTGACCGACGCACAGGCCGCGAGGGTGGCTACCGGGTCGAGTCCGTGGTAGCATAATCGGTCGAACACGCCGAGGCTGGTAAAGGGTCCCTCATCCGCCCACCTTGCCCACGAAAGTATCAGTTCCCGGTCGGCTCCATCCAACGTATTCGGCAGTCCAATCCCGACTTGCATGATTATTTGTACTCCGATTGCAACCTACATCATCCTATATCTACCGATGGGTGTTATCAATTACCAAATACCGTTTTCTACACTACGACACGGGAAAGATTCACTTTTCGCGAGTATCGTCGTTGGAAACCAACCCGAGACAGAACGCCAAAACGGAATCCTCGCGCTTTCGATCACCCTTGTTCGCGTTTTCTAAGTTCGTTTCTTCGAATCTTCCCCGTCTCCGTTTTCGGGAGTTCGGCGACGTATTCGATGCGACGGGGGTATTTGTACGGTGCAATTCGACTTTTCACGTGTTCCTGGAGCCTTGTCGTGAGTCCGCTGCTCGGCTCGTACCCGTCAGTGAGGACGATGAATGCTTTGACAACCTTGCCACGTTCCTCGTCGGAACTGCCAACGACCGCCGTTTCGTATATTTCCTCGCGCTCTTGAAGAGTCGCTTCGACTTCCGGGCCAGGGACGTTGTACCCGCTTGAGATGATGAGATCGTCGCGCCGGGATTTGTACTCGAATCGGTTGTCTTCCGTCCGGACGAACACGTCGCCGGGGAGGCTCCAGCCGTCTCGAACCGCCAGCTCCTGCTTTTCGGGGCGACCCCAGTACGTAACGCCTGTCGGTCCTCGCACGGCGAGCAATCCGGCTTCGCCGTGGTCGAGATCTTCGCCGGTGTCTGGGTCGATGACCTTACATTCGTAGCCGGGAACGGGGAGCCCCGTAACGGACGGGTCGATGTCGTCTCCCAATCGGTGACTGACGAAAATGTGTAGCATTTCGGTCGAGCCGAGTCCGTCCAGCAGTTCGATACCGAGCGATGATTTCACGCGCTCGAACGTCGATGGCGAGAGTGGTTCGCCCGCGCTGATGCCGACGCGAAGCGACGAAAGGTCGGCAGCCGCAATGCGGTCGGAGTGTTCGTTGAGTAGTTGATTGTAGGCGGTTGGAATCGACCCGAGGATCGTTACGCCGTACGTATCCACAGCATCCACGAGGTCTATCGGTTCTGCGTTTTCGATGATAACGGTGCTCGCGCCGAATCGGAGCGGAAACGCGACGAGCACGCCATAGCCGAACGTAAACGCGATGGGTGGATTACCGGAGAACACGTCGTCTTCCGTCGGAGCAAGACAGTATCGTGCGTAGCCATCCACGATAGCGAGCATCTGTCGATGCGTGTGTACCGTCCCTTTCGGTCGCCCCGTCGTCCCGCTCGTGTACGCGATCATGGAGAGGTCGTCCCGGTGTGTCGCCGCGGCATCGAGTTCCGACGACGCCGACGCCAGGAGTTCGTCGTAATCGAGGAAGTCGTGCGCGACACCCTCGCGCGACGCGACGACGATCGTCTGAAGCGAATCACACGTCTCCATCGCGGCCTCGACCGGTTCCAGCAGTCCGTCGTGGACGAGAGCGGTCGTCGCGCCCGAGTCTTCCACGACATAGGTGCACTCTTTCGCCTGCAGGAGTTTCATCGACGGCACCGGAATGGCTCCGATCTTCTGAAGTGCGAGACAAGAGATGGCATACTCCGGCCGGTTCGGGAATCGAACGAAGACGCGGTCGCCGGGTTCGACCCCGAGATCTAAGAGTGCGTTTCCGAGACTGTTGACCCGCTCCAAGAGCTCATCGTAGGTGATTTTTTTGTCTTCGAAGTAGATGGCAACCTCGTCGCCTCGCCCCGCTTCGACGTTTTTATCGACGAGTTCGACGGCCGCATTGAGTGATTTCGGATAATGAAGTTCGGGAAGCGCGTGAACGATGTCTGCCCGCATGTCCACGGGTGGGAATTTTTCTACAGGGACGTTCCCTGATTGGATGCTGCTATCACGAAGCATACGATACCTTCAGTGTCATTCGTGATATAACCTGAGATGGATCTCGAACTGAAATGGTTCCCGTATATCGCTGCCGTCGATAGTGTGATTTTGGACGGCGAAAACAAAGCGTCGTTCTCTCCTTGGGGGAGTAGCTTTATGCAGAACCTGGTCGTCAAGTGATACTATGACAGACGTTGCTGTCGTCGGTGGGGGTCCCGCTGGGCTGAGTGCCGCACTGTTCGCTGCAAAGAACGGACTCGATACCATGGTGTTCGATACGGACAACACATGGATGCACAAAGCACACCTGTTCAACTACCTCGGTTTCGAGAGCATCGATGGAAGCGAATTCATGGAAAAAGCCCGTGAACAAGCGGACGATTACGGTGTGGACCGACACATGGGGACGTCGGTCACCGATATCGAACGGGATAAAGATCAGTTCCGGATTTCGACCGACGACGGCGACCACGAAGCAACCTATCTGGTTTTGGCGACCGGCGCGGACCGTGACCTCGCGGAGCATCTGGGCTGTGATTTCGACGACAACGACACCGTCTCGGTCGATTTGAGCATGGAAACCAGTATCGAGAACGCCTACGCGACAGGTGCGATGGTCCGCGACCAGGAGTGGCAGGCGGTCATCTCCGCCGGCGATGGCGGGGCAGCAGCGCTCGATATTCTGAGCAAGGAGAAGGGCGAACACTTCCACGATTTCAACACCCCCGAAGATGCGGACTGACACCACCGAGTAACAATCACTCGTCCGAAACGAGTGTCGTCTCGATGAGTCGCGCCGTTCCGCGTCTGATTCGCCCGCCGACCGCGGTCGCAGAGATATCCAACTGTTCGGCGAGTAGTTTGTGTGATGTCTGCCTCGGCTCCTCGAAATACCCCGCTTCGAATGCTCGAAGCAGGGTCCGTCGCTGTGCATCCGTTAGCGCTTTTCCATCGGCCGTGAGGCTCTCCTGTTGATACAGTCTGTCCAGCTCGAAAGAAATGTCTTCCTCACGGCAGTAATCCCACAGCCGTGAGAGGGACTCCCGGTCGGGAAGTTGGAGACGAAGGAGCCACCCCTGTCTCACGGTTTCCGCTTCGAGCATTAGCCCACCGACTTCGGTCGTTTTCGGGGTGAGAAGTTTCGTCTCCGGCGTATAACAGATTCGGTAAATGCGAGTGTCACCGTGGTCGGCCACCTTCTCCGACTCCTCGACCGTCCCGTCCTCATCGAGCGCGTCCTCAAACGATTCGAACTCCCCGGTTTCGCTCTCGACGAGGAAGAAAAACATGCCTGTTTCGGGGTCCGTCCCCGACGTCGGTACGACCTTGATGGTAACAGTAGGTACTGCCTCTATCGTCGGTGTGAGCGCAAGTTTCGGATGGTGAACTGTAACGTGCGAGATGAACGTCATGGTGAGCGTCGTTCGGCCTATCCCTGTCCGTCGAGAACGGACATGGGAGTGATTTCAATCCGGTATCCGAACACCCAACGGCAACCGTGTTAAATATTCTGTACCAAACCGTTCGTATTCAGGTCGAGACCGTACGAGGAAAGAACACACCCGAAGACGAATCACATCGTCGTTTTTTTTCAGTCGTGCGACGACCGGTATCCCACTTTCTCGATCAGAACGCACTGACGTGGTCGTCTTTCGGTTCCCAGACGTGCCCCGTCATCCGTAGTTCGCGGAGTTCGGCCATAGTCTCGCCAATTGAGTATCCTTGTTCCCCCATCGCTGCGGTGACGAGTGCGAGCGGAACGCCGTTATCGAACGTTTCATCCAGCTCGAGAACGATGGCTTTGAGCCCCTCGTTTGCGGCACTCGTCGGGATCGACTCGTGATCGACGAACTCCCACTCGATATCGTGCCCCGTGAGGTTTCGATGCCGTCTGTAGAAGCCAAGTATTTCGTTGGGGGTCTCCGTTCCCTTTCGTTCGTTACAGTCCGGACAGATGGCGGTGAATGATGCTCGCTCTCGGTCGGTCATACGTATTGGTCGTTCTCCGATGGTCGTACTCTCCCGTCCGACATACGGACGCGACGTTTCGGCGTGACTGATTCGTGTTCGTCCTTATGCGTTGTAGGCCTCTTGGGCCAACCGATGGAACTTGTGAAGTGTGTGTTCGTTCGGTCCGAGTTGTGCCTGTGCGAGTGCCCCCGATTTTAGCCCTTCGTACTGGCGCTCGACCAGTTCGAAATCCTCTTCCTGCAGTTGGCGACTCGTGCGCACGAACTCCAACTCCTCGCGAGTCATCTCCGACGTTTCGAAGAAGTAGTCGGCGATGAGCTGGAAGCGACTCTCGTCGATAGGGTCGATGATGTACGTGCCGTACCCGTCGGCGGTGCCGTACATGTTGACCGTGAAGTTCGGCCACAGATAGTAGAACTTCGCCTCGTGTTCGTCGTGGATTCGAAGTTCGTCATCGACATCCTCCTCGTGCGTGTAGTGGAGCACCCAGTGATAGTCGTTGACCTCCAACTCAGACTCATCGAGTTGAATCCCTTCGATCCAATCCTGATGGTTTGCCTGACAGTGGTCACACTCGGAGTAGTTCCCGCCGAACGTCTTCCAGTTGCACTCGACCTCCGAGACGAATCGTGCCGCGTGTTGGTAGTCGCCGAGCGGGAGAGATTCGAGCTCCGTGGCCATCTTCCCGGCCTGTTCCTCGAACGGCATCGGGTCGGTGTCGAAGTTGACGAACACCAGCGGGCCGATTCGGTCCGTCGAAACTTCTAGGAGGCTGTTCCCATCGTCATCGAGTTTCGCCACCTCCTCGTCAGCCAAGTCGGGATTGAGGCTTGCCTCTTCGAAACTCTTCGGAGTGGTCGAGAGGTCGCCGTCGAGGTCGTATGTCCAGAGATGATACGGGCACTGAATTCGACTCATCGACCCCGGTTCGGTCATCGGCGTGTCTTCAACTATCTTCGACCCGCGGTGTGCACAGACGTTGTAAAACGCTCGAACGTCGTTCTCGTTGTCTCGAAGCACGATGATCTGTTTGTCACCGACCGTTCGTGTAAAGAAGTCTCCGGTCTCCGGAATACAGTTGGCGTGACCTGCATACACCCAATATCGGGAAAATATCTTCTCCTTCTCCATCTCGTACGCGTTCGGATCGGTGAAATACTCCGCCGGAAGGGCGTTCGTTTCGTCGGTGATGTCCGGGCTGACTGCCTCGACCCGGTCGGTGCCGTCGTTCCACCGTGTCATATGACAACTTATCACGTCTATCGAGTATAAATATGGACCACAGATAACACTCCCATTCAAGTCAATGGTGTCTACGGAGTTTGAATCACCGCGGTAACAGTTTCGCTTCCGTCGCTTTCACACGGGGAAAAACGTGATGATGATCTATTTCATACAGGAATACGTGCATGACTGTGAATGACAATCGAAGGGATGTTATCGTCATCGGTGTCGGAGGGATGGGGAGTGCGGCAACCTATCATCTCGCGCGACGTGGATTCGACGTTCTCGGACTGGAACGGTTCGACGTTCCACACACACGGGGTTCCTCGCACGGCATCACGCGAATCATCCGACGAGCATACTACGAACACCCGTCGTACATCCCGCTCATCGAACGTGCGTACGAATTGTGGGACGAGATAGCCGACCGGACGGGGAGGCCCATCATCCACCGAACTGGGTCGGTAGATGCCGCTCCTGCGGGGAACGTCGTCTTCGAGGGGTCGCTGCGCTCCTGTGAGGAACACGACATTCCACACGAAGTTCTCACCGGAGCCGAGTTGACGGACCGCTTTCCCGGCTACCGACTACCTGACGATTACAAGGCACTATATCAACCGGATGGCGGTTTCGTCGTTCCCGAGGAAGCTATTATCGGCCACGTCGAAGCTGCACTGGCGGCTGGTGCGGACATTCGTGCCCGCGAGCGCGTTCTCGACTGGGAAGAGACTCCGGACGGCGGTGTAAGGGTCAAAACGTCGTCTACAACCTACGAAGCGGACAGCCTCGTCCTTGCCGCCGGTGCGTGGAATTCCAAACTCTCGGATGCGTTGGAGGGACTTGCCGTGCCGGAACGACAGGTTCTCGCGTGGTTTCAACCGGAGACGCCATCGTTGTTTGAACCGGACTCGCTTCCAGTGTGGAACATCAGCGTTCCGGAGGGTCGGTTCTACGGACTCCCGATTTACGGCGTCCCGGGGTTCAAACTCGGCAAATACCACCATCTCGACGAACAGGTAGACCCCGACGAATGGAAGACGGAGCCGGGACCTGCGGACGAACGCCTCCTGCGTGATTTCACGGAGAAGTACTTCCCGAACGCGGCGGGCCCAACGATGCGGCTGGCGACCTGTCTGTTTACCAACTCGCCGGACGAACATTTCATCCTCGATACCCTCCCGGACCATCCGCAAGTGGCCGTCGCTGCGGGGTTTTCCGGTCATGGATTCAAGTTCGCGAGCGTCATCGGCGAAATCCTCGCCGACCTCGCCGTCGATGGAAAAACCAACCATCCGATAGAAATGTTCGGAATCGGCCGATTCGATTGACGTAACGGTGCTCGTCGCGTGACGAGTGTGGCCGTCCATTTTGAATACCTGTCTTATCTCACAGTGACTCTTTTCACCCGCTCCCTTCGATGTATGCATGTTCAATGAGTGCAAGTGACATACCTCCCGACGAAGCCGGGACTGTCGTCGTGGGTGCCGGATGTGTCGGCTGTAGTGCAGCATATCACTTGAGCGAACTCGGCCGGGAGGACATCGTCGTCGTCGATCGAGGCCCGCTGTTCGAAACCGGAGGCTCCACGTCACACGCACCGGGATTGGTGTTTCAGACAGCCGGAAACAAGCTGATGTGTGAAATGGCCCAGTATACCCGTCACCTGTACGATGACCTCGATAGCTTCCGAACGTGTGGGGGTATCGAAGTCGCCTACACGGACCAACGATGGGAGTATCTGAAACGTAAACGTGAGTGGGGCCGTTCGTACGGCATCGAGGACGGGAAACTGCTTTCGCCGGAGGCGGTCGAAGAACACGTTCCCCAGATAGATCCTGATAGTATCCACGGCGGGTTGTACGTCCCCTCGGACGGCAAGGCTCACGCCGTCGATGCCTCGGAGACGATGGCCGATCTGGCTCGCGAATATGGAGCCGAATTCTACGGCAATACAGAGGTGACGGACCTCGAAGTCGAAGACGGGAAAATCATCGGGGTGGTCACCGAACACGGGCGCATCGAAGCCGATGAAGTGCTCCTCGCAACGAACATTTGGGGGCCGCTTTTCGGCGAAATGGTCGGGGTCGATATCCCCCTCAAGCCGTGCGCACACCAGTACCTCGTCTCGGAACCGATAGCCGAACTGGCCGAGGCCGACCGGGAAATCGAACAGCCGATACTCCGACATCAAGACCGGTCGCTGTACTTCAGACAGCACGGCGACTCCTACGGCGTCGGGTCGTACAATCACGAACCACTGCTCGTCGAACCGGAGGACATCCACGGGCCGGACCGACTGGACGACCTCGGGTTAGAATATCCGTCGCTTCGAGAGTTCACGGCCCACCATTACGTCGAGAATACGCATCCGGACCACGAGCAATCGGCGGCCGACGCGGCGGGCGAACTGATCCCAGCGTTCGAGGACTGTAACTGGCAAAGTCGGATGAACGGAATGTTCTGTTTCACTCCCGACGGGATGCCCATTTTAGGAGAAACGGCGGATATCGATGGACTCTGGTGGGCGCTCGCCGTCTGGGTAACGCAGTCGGGTGGCGTCGGGAACGTTATCGCCGAGTGGATGGAGAACGGAACGCCACGGTTGGACGGCGACCGAATCGACGTGACCGGTGCGTCCATCGATCGCTTCCAGCACCACCACGGTGCCGACCGATTCGTTCACGACCGGTCGGCACAGCAGTACCGCGAAGTCTACCAACTCACGCATCCCCGCGACCAACCGACGAAGGAACGCGGACTGCGCCGAAGTCCGTACTATCCGCGCCAGCGGAAACTCGACGCGGAGTTTTACGCCAACGATGGATGGGAATCGCCGCAGTGGTATGGAACGAACGAGTCGCTTCTCGATGAGTACGACGTCCCAGACCGTTCCGAGTGGTTGGGACGAAATTGGTCGAAGGCGCAGGGGGCAGAACACCAAGCAGTTCGTGACCGCGTCGGCATGTACGACCTCACCTCGTTCACCGCCATCGAGGTTCGGGGCGTCGGTGCTGAGCAATTCCTCCAGGGGTTGCTGTCGAACGATATCGCGGTCTCACCCGGACGCGTCCGCTACACCACGATGCTCAACGAGGACGGTGGTATTCTCGCCGACCTCACTGTCTCCCGTCTCGATGGGAATCGGTTCCTGATCCTGACAGGCGGAGGTAGTTCGGGGACGACGCAGGGTCGCTGGATACGTGACCATGCGCCGGACGACGGTTCCGTCAAGGTGGTCGACCGAACGTCCGCACGGTGTGGCCTCGGCGTCTGGGGTCCCGCGGCGCGCAAGACCTTAGAAGGGGTGGTCGAAACGGACATTTCACACGATGCATTTCCCTTCTTCTCCTGTCAGGAAACGCACGTCGGAAGCGTCCCGGTAACGATGCTTCGCGTCTCGTTCGTCGGCGAACTCGGATGGGAACTGTACGCGCCGTCCGAGTACGGTGCCCAACTATGGGAAATCGTCTGGAACGCTGGGGAGGAACACGGTATCCTCCCGATGGGCGATGCGACCCTTAACTCGATGAGTATGGAAAAGGGCTTCCGATTGTGGGGGACTGACATTTCCCCGGAATACAATCCTTACGAAGCGAACCTTTCGTTTGCCGTCGATATGGGGACCGATTTCGTCGGAAAGGACGCACTGGTCGAGGCGAAAGAATCCGGAGTCGACCGGCGACTCGTCCCCCTCACCCTCGATGAACCGAACGCCGTTGTCTGCACGGGGCATCCCATCGTCGATGGCGATGCGGTCCTCGGATACACCACTCGCGCGGACTACGGATACACTATCGACGCCGGTATCGCGTACGCCTATCTGCCGACGGAATACACGGAGTCCGGCCAGTCGGTCGAAGTGGAGTACCAGGGGCAGCGATTCGACGCGACGGTGCGTGACGAACCGCTGTTCGACCCGGAGCGAACGAAAATCCTCCGTTGAGGTGGAGCGCCGATGATGGAACTGAATCGGTCGGTACACACGGATATCGAACCATATTCGTCATTGCTTCTCGAAGTACTCCGTATACACGGATGACTAACGATACGTCGAACCGAGTCTCCTTTTCCGATATCGAAGCGGCTATCGACCGATTGGACGACCCGACGGTAGTGAAGCAAACGCCTATTGAACGAAGCACCTCCCTCGACGAACGAACCGGCGGTGAGGTTCACCTGAAGATGGAGCATCTCCAATGGACGGGGTCGTTCAAGACACGTGGTGCGTACAACAAAATCAAACAGGACGTAGTAGGGACGGACACCGACCGTGTCGTAGCGGCGAGCGCAGGTAACCACGCACAGGGAGTAGCACTGGCGGCCACTAAACTCGGAATCGATTCGACTATCGTGATGCCGAAAACCGCACCACAGACGAAAATCGATGCGACAAGGGGGTACGGGAGTGAGGTCGAACTCGTCGGGCAGGATTTCCGCGAGGCGATGACCCACGCGGAAGGTCTCGTCGCGGACGCTTCCGCGGAACTCATCCACGCATACGACGATCCTGCCATTATCGCCGGACAGGGGACGCTCGGCGTCGAAATGTACGAGGACCTTCCGGAAGTGGACACCGTCGTCGTCCCCATCGGCGGTGGCGGTCTCATCTCCGGTATCGCGACCGCCTTCGCGGAACTGTCCCCAGAAACCCGCATCGTGGGCGTTCAGGCCACCGGTGCCGCGACCGTTACCGACAGTCTGGACAAGGGAATCCCACAGACGCTCGATTCCGTCGATACTATCGCTGACGGGATTGCAACCGGAGGTATTTCCGAGTTGACGCTCTCACTCATCGACAGCTACGTGGACGAAATCGTCACGGTGACCGACAGCGAAATCGCCCGTGCAGTCCTCTTCCTCCTCGAACGGGCGAAACAGGTGGTCGAGGGGGCGGGTGCGGCCTCAGTCGCTGCCGTCATGGGTGAATCCCTCGACGTCGAAGGCGAGACGGTGATGCCGCTGCTCTGTGGTGGAAATCTCGATATGACGATGCTCCAGACGGTGCTGGTGCATGCGCTGACGAACCGTGAGCAGCTCCTCCGCCTTCGGGTTCGAATCCACGACCAACCCGGAAAGATGCAGGAGGTTTCCGGCCTCATCGCGAGTCACGGCGCCAACATCCGGAACGTCCGGCACGACCGATCGGCCCCCGAACTGGACGTCGGTGAGGCCTATCTCGTCTTCCAAGTGGAGACCAGTGGTGCCAGCCAAGCACGAAACATCATTCGGTCGATACGCAGCCACTCCTACGAAGTGATTCACGTCAACGCGTGATGGCATCTAGCGGCGACCATCGTCTATTTCCGTCCAGCAGGTTTCGATTTAAATGATTGTTTGGTTGTCACCATCTCCGATTCTTCTCGTTTAGTGCATTCACAATTCGGGATACACGTCGCGGTGACGACCGTTCTATTAAAAACATCACAGTATAGAAACACGAGAAATTATACTTGAATCTCGTGAGACGTTCTTGTGGTATTGTGACATGGTATCTCGGTGCACCCCTTCGGAAACGGATTCGTCTATCCGCCGTCTGACCAGTGTATCGCGAAACCGATCTCCAACGAAGCGAGAACGTACACCGGCGCGCATTTCAAACGGAATCTCGAAGATCGCGTTTTCAGTTGCTCGAAACCACGAAGCGACACCGTTCGCAGTGTCGCTTCGTGGGCAGTTACGAAACAATCACGTGAGCGAAACATGAGCCAAGAACAAGGGGCAGTCAACGAGTTTTTAGAGGAAATCGATCCACTAGTGTTCGGATTCGGAATCCTGACAGCGGTCGTATTCTTGCTGTACGTCGTCCTCGTTGGGCCAGACCAGGCTGGAAAGACCATGGGTGGAGTGAATACGTGGTTGTGGACGAACCTCTCGTGGTTTTACCTCTGGGCGATGTTGGTGTTCGTCGGGTTTACCACGTTTCTCATCGTCGGCCCGTGGGGGAAGATCAAACTCGGTCCGCAAGATGCAGACCCGAAACACAGCTTCGTCTCCTACTTCGCGATGTTCTTCTCGGCGGGGATCGCCGCTGGAATCGTGTTTTGGGGTCCGGCAGAGGCCATCTTCCACTACGGTAGCGGAACGCCGTTGGCGGGAACCGACGCCGCCGCGAAGGAACGCATGTTGGGTTCGCTCCAGTACACGTTCTTCCACTGGGGCATCTCGGCGTGGGCGGCCTATCTCATTGTCGGGGTACCGATCGGCTACTTCGCGCACAAGAAAGGTGCGCCGTTTAAGTTTTCCACGATAATCGCGCCGCTCGTCGGCGTAGAGAACATCGGCGACAGCTACTTCGCCCGGATCGTGGATCTCGTCGCGGTATTCGGAACGATGGGCGGAATCGCGACATCGCTCGGATTCATCGGTCAACAGTTGCTGATGGGAATGGATTATCAGTTCGGCTCGGTTCGCTCACCGTCGGCAGAGGCGTCCGCGCTCCCCCTCGACGTTTTCGGCTTTCAACTCGGTGATATCGGCGTCATCCTCGTCATCCTCGGTGTGACCACCGTTTTCACGCTTTCCGTGGTAAGCGGCGTCGAGAAGGGTATCAAACGGCTGTCTCAGCTGAACGTCGTTGTTTTCGTCCTGTTGGGCGTGCTGGTCTTTTTGATCAGCGTTTACAACGGGATGGCCCCGTTCGTGCTCAATCTAGGCACACAAGCGATCGGCGAATATTTCGGGGAGTTCATCCAGATGAGCCTGTTTACCGGTGCGACGAGCGATACGTCGTTCATCGGAAGTTGGACCGTTTTCTACTGGGCGTGGTGGTTCTCGTGGGCACCCTTCTCCGGAATCTTCCTCGCAAAGATATCGTACGGACGAACGATCCGCGAGGTGACGTTCGTCGGGGTAATCGCGACGACGCTCGCGACCGTGCCGTGGTTCCTCATCATCGGCGGAACGTCGATGCGGATGCAACAACTCGGCCAAGCGGACATCCTCGGTGTCCTCGCAAACTACGGCGGGAACGAAGCTGTGTCCGGCTATCCGCTGTTCGGCGCGCTGCCAGCCGGTGCCCTCCTGTCGGGCCTGTTTTTCCTTCTGGTCATCACGTTCTTCGTGACCTCGGCCGATTCCTCGACGCTCGGTATCGCGATGCTCACCACCGGTGGAAAGGAAAATCCCTCGGAACTCAACCGCCTCATCTGGGGCGTCATTCAGGGACTCGTCGCCGCCGTTCTCATCGTCATCGGTGGAACGAACGCCCTTCAGCAGGCGGCCATTATCACCGGCGGACCGGTCGCAGTTATCGGCCTCGTCGGCGTGTACGGCATGATTAAGGAGTTCAGTCGCTTCGAGGGACGCGTTCTCGTACAGGAGGGTGCGTCAATCCGCGACGACACCTCGATACTCGAACGAAGTGGTAATCCTGGTGGAAGTCGTTCCGCACGCCCCGCGGACGGTGACGAGGACGACTGATAGCGAGTATCCGGGCGACGGTGCCGAGTAAAACCGGGAGCGATCGACGACATAGTGGACGAGAACGGCGTGTCTGGAACGACCCACCCTCTCGACTCGTGCCAAACGATATCACGACGCAAGTCGATTGCGAACTATGGGGGATGAGCGAATACCGATTACGGTGGTGACGGGATGCTTGGGTGCGGGAAAAACGACGCTGGTCAACCACGTCCTCGAGGACCCCGGTGACCGAAGCGTCGCGGTCGTCGTCAACGATGTCGGCGAGGTGAACGTCGATACCGAACTGATTCGCGGTGCGGACGACGACATTGTGGATCTCTCGAACGGTTGTCTCTGCTGTCAGCTGCAGGACGACCTCCGTTCGACGCTGGTCCAACTGAACGACAGTCGTGAGTTCGACTGCCTCCTTATCGAAGCATCGGGCGTGAGCGAACCGATCCCGCTTGCTCGAACGCTCCTCGGCATGGACGAGGGAAGTCCCGACCCGACTGACGACTATCGATTGGATACGGTCGTCTCGGTAGTTGATAGCGTCGGCTTTGCGAACGCGTTCGACACAGAAACCGGGCAACTGCGCCGAAATCAAGCCGACGGACAGCGGCCACTAACGGATGTCCTGGTCGAAACCGTCGAATTTTGCGATCTCCTTTTGCTGAACAAATGCGACGCCATTCCGGCCGACTCGTTGGAATCAGTCGAGGCCCTCGTGCGGGAACTACAGCCGAATGCCGAACTGATTCGAACGGAATATGCGGCCGTCGATTCGGACACGATCCTCGAAACCGGTCGGTTCGATTTCGAGGACGCACGGCGTTCTTCCGGTTGGAAACGGGCCCTGGCTCGCGAAGAAAAGGACAGTGACGGGCATGGCCATCACGTTCACGATGGACATGACCACGACTCGGAAACGGCATCGGTTGCCGATCAGATCGAAACAGTCGTCTACGACCGCGAGCGGCCGTTCCATCCGGATCGATTGAACGAGTGGTTAAACGACTGGGATGGGAGCATCGCCCGAACCAAAGGCGTCTGCTGGATCGCCGGATGGGACGACGATGCGATGGGAGTGAATCAGGCTGGACCGTCCGTTCGGTGCGGACCGCTCGGCGAGTGGAATCCGGACGAGCGACGGACGCGACTCGTCCTTATCGGTACCGAAATTGACAAGGAACGCGTGTCGGCTTCTCTCGACCGATGTCTCGTCGAGGCGAACGAGGAAGAACTCTCGTGGGATCGGGAGCGTGGCCCGTTCCCGCGACGCTGACTACGCGAGTTGGTCGCGCAAGTCGTCCCACGATTCGTGAAACCCGTACTCATCGTCACCCTGAGACCCGACGGCACGTTGGTACACGTCGTCGTACACGAGGAGCTGTGTCCAGCCTTCTTCCCGAGCAGTACAGTATTGACACACGATACTACGAGACGGGCTACGAGAAAATAATCTTTTGCGGGAGTAGCAGCCGTGTGTCGAGATTTGGTTTGTGTTCCGGACTGTCGATGGACGCCGTAGCTACCGTCACGTATCCGAATTCGGGAGATTTCGCAGGTCCTACGCACCCGTTGGATTCCAACCGGATCCGATACGAAACCGGTCTGATGGTTCCGGTGATATGACCACGAGTAATCGATGTACAACTGTATCGACACCATGTTCAATAACTTCGCGAAACGAATATTATACATGGTTGAAAAGTACCGATTCGACCTGTTGCCGAACACCAAAACCTGTTATCGATATCTGCAAGTTGGGCTTGGCATCATCCTCTTTACGTTCGTCGTTCTCCTCGGGACGGTGTTGATTCCCTCCATCGACGAGACCGCATCCGCCGTCGGTGTGCTCACGATGCCGTCCTTGTTCGTTGGACTCGGTTTGATACTCTTTGGGATCGGAACCCACCTTCACATCATGCATCTCAACATTCTGCGACAGATGAGCGATGATGAGATTCGCGAGGGGAAAGAAGACTGACGTCGATCCTTGCACGTGGTTCGAGGTACTAACACCGCTTCCAACGATGTTTTCGTCCGTTACGCGTCGTTACGCGTGAAGCCAAGCCTTCGGATGGTTTTTACGCAGATGGTCGTGATACCATTTTATCGCTTTTGGATACGTCGAACTGATCATTTTCGAGTCACAATGTCGGCAATGGGCCGCAGGCATGCGATAGCCTGGAAGGGGGGTGTAATAGTTGTTTCTATCTTGATGGAGCGTATCAGACAGCACGAACGACGCGGAACGATGTCGTTTGTCGAGCTTTTCGGCCGATAAAAATCCACATCACATACGCCCGTTCGATCCGTGCCCCCGGTGGTCAAGTGCTTTTTCAACCGTCTGCCGAACCGCCCGCTCATCGACCGAGGTAGTTCTGACAAACGACCGATCTGTGGCTACTCGTAATACGGTTTTCGCTCGACTACCTCCGCAAAGGCTACGGTTTCAGTAACGTCGGTGATTTCGATGGTGACGCGGTCACGTTTCTCCGTATCGGGGACGATAATTACGTAGCCTTGGTCCACTCGAGCGATCCCATCGCCTTGGTCACCGATCCCTTCTATTTCGACCGTTCGACGGTCTCCCTCTTCGACTGGCGCTTTGGAACTCGTCTCCGATCGAGTAGTAACCGACTTCCTTTTCTTTGGGGTTGAATCCTGCCGAGTGGTGGCCGATTTACCGTTTTTTGGAGTTCCCGGATTCGAATCGAGTATGGCGACGCGATACGTTTCTCCGCGTTCGGCGTCACCTTTTGTGATTTCGCATTTCGGAATGGTGATGGTGTATGATTCGTTGTCCTCGTCAACCTCCGTCGTGAATACGCTGAGTAACTCGTCTGGAATATGCATAGAATTACTTCTCTGTTCACACTCACACGAACAGAATATTGAGTCCACCGATACTGGCGTCACTTGTTCCCACTACTTTCACGCTCGTCGAGTTATTCCGTACCCGCATCCATTATCTCCGGTATCGGTTCGACACGGAATACGTAGTCTGCATAGACGCCATCGAGATTTGCTGGGCTCTCCTCGCGCGTGTGTTCTCGGCAAAGAAACACCTCTGCCTCCACGGCACCGTGACCTGTTTCCTCTTGATATCGTTCGAGAACGACGAATGATGCTGTTTCGTTGCAACCGCGACGATGACACTCACGAGTTGGGTTCGGATATCGGTCTCCTTCGGCAGGGGTTTCGTCCCGGTCGTCACGTCGTGGCTCGGATTCCTCGCTTCGCTCACGCGCCTGTTGCATTTCCCACTCCCGTTGGCGATTGTCGGCGTTTCGCGCTTGCTTGTTTCGCCCCTTTTTCGTGTCTGCCATACTGGACTAGAGGGGACAGATAGGCATATCGCTGTGGTTGTTATTTACTAACATTTCACGACAGATATAGCTCAGATAAACAGCGGATGTTATCCAGTTGCTGCGTCGGAACGCACGGGTCACTGGTGGTGGAAATCGATACCGTCGTATATGCCTTCTACCGGTGCCAAAAGCGTGATTAATTGCACCTTCGAGAAAATCATTCAGGTCTATCCGCGTAGTAATACAGTTTTACTATTATCACGGGTGGCGTACCAGTGTTCGGTGATTCTCCGTTCAACTCCTTAACTTCGGATTAGCATTCGGGTTAGCGCTCACCGTTCTCGCATGGGTTGGCCTCCTCCTCGTTGTCCTCCACGGACGATATGTTGTCGGACGAATCGCCGCGGGAACGTATCGGAACGATCCTCGCTCCAATTCCGAAACGACGGAGGAGGCTCCTCGTGAGCGATAGCGATCCTCCATTCGGCGAAGTAGATATCTCGTCGGAGGGCGCTGATTTCGCTCGAGAACTATCGCTCTTCGATATCATGGTCATCGGCATCGGTGCGATGATTGGAGGGAGCATCTTCGTTCTCACGGGGCTAGCGGCGGGCGAATCCGGCCCTGCACTGGTTTTGGCGTTCGCCCTCAACGGATTCATAACCATCTTTACCGGGATGGTGTACGCCGAGCTCGGGAGTGCGTTTCCGGAACCTGGTGGTGGCTATCTCTGGGTCAGAGAAGCGCTCGGTCGTTCGCAGGCGTTTATTTCCGGGTGGATGAGTTGGTTTGCCCATGCCGTGGCCGGGTCGCTATACATCCTTAGCTTCGGGTCGTTCGTCACACTGATTCTCACGGAGTACTTCGCTGTCCCAACCTTCGGTCTCTCGCCAGTGGATTTACAAAAACTGTTCGCCGTCGTTGCCGCCGCCGTCTTCACATACGTCAACTATCGTGGTGCGAAGGAGACGAGTCGAGCCGAGAACGTCGTCACGATACTTCAGTTGTTCATCCTCGCAGTGCTCATCGTTACGGGGCTCTGGACGATAGCTGGACAATCGAATACGGCCGTTCGGTTCGAACCGTTCTTCCCCAACGGATTCGGCGGCGTGTTTCTCGCGATGGGTTTGACGTTCATCGCGTTCGAAGGATACGAAATCATCGTCCAGTCCGGGCGTGAAGTCGTCAACCCTCGCGAAAATATCCCGAAGGCGGTTTTTTATTCGATGTTCGTCGTCGTCACGATTTACATTCTCGTCGGCGTCGTGCTCCTCGGTGCCGTCAATCTAAGTCCAGCACTGCTCGAAACAGCCCGGCAGACGGACAGTATCGGCGGGAGTACGGTGACAGACCTCCCCGCGAATCCGGCACTGTGGCAGGTGTTGGGCCATCTCGGCGAGTTTGGACTCGCACAAGCCGCGGGACAGCTCCTTCCGTACGGAACCCTCGTCGTCCTATTGACCGGAATTCTCTCGGCGTTGGCCGCGCTCAACGCAACCACGTTTTCGAGTTCGCGGGTCGGCTATGCGCTCGGCAACGACCGCGTCTTTCCGGACCCATTCAGTCGCATCCATCCGGATCACCAGACGCCCCATATTTCGGTTCTCCTCAGTGGAACCCTCATCGCCGTAATGGCCGTTTCGTTGCCCCTTTCACAGGTCGCCGCAGCGACCGATCTCATGTTCCTCCTTTTATTTCTGCAGGTGAACTATTCGATGATTCGCCTCAGGCGAGAACACGGCGATAGCCTCGAATATGGGTATATCTCGCCGTTTTTCCCGTACGTTCCTATCGTTGGCATCCTGACGAAACTGTTTCTCGCGGTTTACTTTTTCAACTATAGCCCGCTCGCATGGTACATCGCATTGGGCTGGATTTTCACCGGGTTCGGTGTATTCTTCGTTTACTCTCGGGGGCGCATTCGTCGGACCGAAATTCGCCGTGAAACGAGAATCGTTTCCGAAGAACGTCGTCCGACTGAGCGGCCATACCAAATCCTCGTGCCGATCGCGAACCCCTCGAGTGCAAAACCGTTGATCGAACTCGCGAGTGCTATCGCTCGCCGAAATGACGGAGAGGTTCTCCTGACGAACATCGTAACGATTCCCGTCCAGACGCCGTTGGAGGATGGTCTCCGATTCGTCGAAAACGAGCCACAGATGCTTGAGGACGCGATGCAGTACGCGCCGGAGGATGTACCGATACATCGAACAGTGACTCTCGGGCGTGGAGTGGGCCGAAGTATTACGAACATCGCCTACCAGCGCGACAGCGACCTCGTTCTCCTCGGTTGGCGTGGTCGTCGAAGACGGTCGTCGGAGTTCGTTCTCGGTTCGACGATAGACTCCGTGGTAGAGAACCCACCATGCGACATCGCGGTTGCAAAACTTGCACCCACGACGAAACCACGGCGAATCCTCGTCCCGGTCACACGAAGTACGCATGCACAGTTTGCTATCGACACTGCTCTTTCACTCGCTCAATTTTGGGATGCGAGTATACGGCTCATCCACGTTTCAGAGCCGAATGGGAACGATTTCGAGGAAGAACTGGCGAATCGACAGGAGGCGGTAACGGCCGAGGGAGTCACTGTTTCCACGGTTTCTGTCTCTGGGACTGACGTCGCTGCATCGATTCTGGCCGACGCTGCCGAAACGGACGTGGATACGGTCGTTATGGGGGCCGCGAGGGAGGGGATACTGAGACGGGTTCTCTTCGGCGACATCCCGGAGCGAGTCGGTGAGACGTTCGGCGGTCGTGTCGTGATGGTAAAAAAGCATTCGCCGGTTCGATCGCTTTTTCGCGGATGGATACAGAAATGGCTAGGCAGGCGGTATCCTGACGAGTAACACGTCATAGATTCCATACACCTGTCCCTCCGTTCGAAAGTCCGCCAGTCAGGTCGACAGTAAACACCGACCGAACCGAGCGGAACGGATCGCTGTTCGTAACCGGAAAACGTGTAAACAGAGTAATGCGAACGCACGTCCTACATTCATATGGGATGGCCTTCGAGCATTGAAGGTACGCCACAGAAACCGGCGAACGACAATATTTCATTTTCTCCCGGTTCATGCTTGTTGACAGACGCGTACCGACTGCAGAGGGTATCCCGGGGGAACAATGACCGAATCAAACACCAACAGGAAAACAGTCACTCGAACGATCGGTGGGATAGAGGCGTTAGTCAACACGGAAGTCGGTGAGATATTCCTTGATATGCCTGCGACGAGTCCGCGCTACATCCGCGTACGAGAGGGAGAACACATCCAAGAAGGGGATGTTCGAACGAAATCGGACCGGGAAATGGCGTCAGCGGGACTTTCGAGGTGGCGTGTCGATTCGATCTTACCGAGGAAAGTGATCGGTACCGCGCTGAAAACCGACGAAACGGAAGAGTGGGACAGAGAATGGATCGAACAGCGTCTCGGAACCGGCGAATTTAGCGTCGATCTAACGGGCTTCGAGCGAGTAAACGTAAGCGTGATGGACAAGTTGGACCAGTTTGTCGACCGGGATGAATCCATATCACGCGTTGTCGTAACGGCCTACGGAAACAACGGTGAGAGGTTTACACAGGTCTACCGGGGAAATATCTCCGACGACTGGAGTTCACTCATGCTCGTTCGAGAGGACAAAGCAATCGATCGGTTCGACGATCGATTGCGTGCGGAGTTCGACACCGCTATTCAGAAGGCATTCGAAGTAGAATCCCAATATCGTTAGCGATAGAGGCAGTACGAGCGACGACTACTCAAGCGGTGTTCGCCTTACTGGTACCGTTCGAGCGTCTCCAACGCGTGTTCTATCGAAACTCGTCTCCCGAGTTCGTAAACGACCAGTGAGGCGGTGGCGATAGCGATTCCGGTGAATACCAACGCGAATCGACGAGTTCGTGGTGGGACATGTGGGGCTGGATTGGCATCATTATTTGTCTCTACGGGCATCTGATTAGGAATACCGGCAGAAAGGTTCGTTCCGAATGTGATCGACTGGAGTGATTGATCGAGTCGGGATGAAGACTCAATGATAGCCGTAGTGCTCTCAGTGAAGAACTGATCGGGTCAATTTCGAAACCGTACTCGTCAGCTGGGGATTAGCTCTGCTGTTCGATGTCCCCCCGCATCGACTCCGGGTGGAAGCGACATCGGTATTGGCTCATCTCCCGTGTGGCAGTGAACGTGACTGAGAGATTCACACCCCGTTCGCTGGCACTCTCGGTTTGTTCGAGAACGTTCTCGTCGTTATCGAGAATTTCTAGCTGATGTTGTGCCCCATCACGGTTGATCCACGCTACTTTGTATCTCGTACCGGGTTGTAGCTCTAACGTTGGGTTTTGTTCGTTCTCGATCGAACTGGGAAGACGGCCTTCCCACCCGGGCACCTCTGCCCCGAGAAGTATCGTCCGTTGATTTGTTTGTGCTCCTGTCCGCCCATTTCCGTTTCCATCTTGCCCGGCCACGAGACCGCACATCCCAAGCGCGACGCTTGCACCTCCAAGCTTACCTAAGAACGTGCGTCGTCCGCTTCGTTCGTACTGCCGACCGTTCGAGTCGTAGTCATTCATGGTTTTCCCAAAACAAAGTCACCGGTCCATCGATTAACACACGACGATCGTTCAGCATCATTTCGCTATGAAACGCTGAGTTCGATGACCATAATCGATCGTAATCACAGGGGATACAGGGATCGAATACAAGCGATAGGTAGTTTCATCGCTCGTGACAGGTGACAACGGATGCGAGAATGAGACTTGGAACGGAGGCACTGATGAACGTGCCTCCGTAAACTATTGAAATTGTAGCAGTATCGGAGGATACTGCAGTGTACCCATCAAAACCATCATACGAAGTGGGCTAACGTACCATTTAGTCAGGTTGTGGAAGTCAGTCGTCGGATGAACGGTGAGCACAGGACCGGCAGCGAACAGTCTCACGCGGCTTGTACTGCTTCCGAGAAGATATCGCTCGACACCACGCCGACCGCGGGTTCCCATCACGAGTTCGTCGATACGATCGTCTGTAGAGTACTTGAAGATTCCCTGTGATGGGTGTCCATCCGTGATCGTTACGTCCATTGTTGCTTTCGATTCCGCACCCTTCAGCGGCAGCGATCACCGCCCACTCATTTATACACACAATCTGTTTGCATTGTACACAAAAACTTAAACGATATCGGATCGTCAATCCGTCTATCGTTATCATGCCACAATCGGTCTTCGATCAAAACGAATACGAACGGCGGATAGAACGGACGAAAGAACGGATGCGTGATGCGGAACTGGATGCACTCATCGTCTCCGACCCGGCAAACATGAACTATCTCACCGGCTACGATGGGTGGTCGTTCTATGTGCATCAAGCCGTCATCGTCACCCTGGAGCGCGACGAACCGGTCTGGGTCGGGCGGGAGATGGATGCGAACGGCGCACGGGCAACGACAACGCTCTCCGAGGAAAACATCCGCTCGTACAGCGACGACCACGTCCATTCGCCGTACGACCTCCATCCGATGGACTTCGTCGCCGAAGTAGTGGGGGAAATCGGCGCTGAGGACGCTCGAATCGGCGTGGAGATGGACGCATACTATTTCACCGCGAAGTCGTTTCTGCGACTCCAGAAAAACCTCCCCGACGCGGAGTTGGACGACGCAACGCTCCTCGTCAACTGGGTTCGCATTATCAAATCCGATCAGGAGCTAACGTATATGCGACAGGCAGCACGCGTCTCGGAGAACGCGATGCAGGCTGGACTCGATGCTGTCGGAGCAGGCGTCCCCGAATACGAAGTGGCGGCGGAGATATACGATTGCCTCACAAGGGGAACTGACGAGTTCGGGGGCGATTATCCTTCCATCGTTCCGTTGATGCCCTCCGGCGACCACACCGGAACGCCACACCTCACGTGGACCGACCGCCCCTTCGAGCGTGGTGATCCCGTCATCATCGAACTCTCCGGTTGTCGGAATCGATATCACTCACCACTGGCGCGAACGACTTTCGTGGGTGACCCACCTGAGGAGGTAATACACACTGCGGAGGTGGTCGTCGAAGGATTGGAAGCGGCGCTCGACCACGTCGAACCCGGCGTTACTGCCGAGTCGGTCGAACGAGCGTGGCGTGACGTTATCGAAAAATACGACATCGAGAAAAAAGATCGGATCGGCTACTCCATGGGTCTCGGTTATCCACCGGACTGGGGCGAGCATACCGCCAGTCTTCGCCCCGGTGACGAAACGGTGCTCGAAGAGAACATGACGTTCCACATGATTCCGGGCCTCTGGTTCGACGACTTTGGCGTCGAACTCAGCGAGACGTTCCACGTCACCTCGAACGGTGCCGAAGTATTGGCTGAGTTCCCCCGAGAACTTTTCACCACCTGAGTCGTCGAAATCAGCATCGACTTTCTCTGTGTCATTCCGGTGTGAGTACCTGATTTTCCAGCGGGCATGATCCGCGGGACGAGGTTCGCGGTCGGGTACATCCAGCGCTGCCCCTCGAACCGAATTCGACCGCAGTGCGGAGACAAGGGCGCGATATCTGCGGATCCCGACCTCCTCGTCGAAATAGCGGAGAATACACGGGTGTCGTGGCTGTGTATCGTGGTAGTAATAAAGTTGATGTCGTTTCCGTGACGGTCAGTCGTCGTCCTGACCGGTTATCTTCGAACGCCCCGTGGGTTCCTCGTTTTTCTTGGGAGACCCGAACAGTTGCGTGCGATCCTGCAGGAGGACGCTTCCGTATTCGTCCTGGAACGTCCTGATGAGGCCGATAACCGCCACTGAACAGACGATAAGGAACGGACCCCCCGTCGTAATCGCGGCGGCCTGGAGCGCGTCGGCACCGCCGATAACCATCAGGATGGACGCAACCGCACCCTGCAGTACTGCCCAGAAGATGCGGTTAATGGACGAAGGGTGTTCTTCGCCGCCAGTCGTCATCATCGATACCGCGAGGGTCGAAGAATCAGCCGAAGTCACAAAAAACGTTGTGACGAGGATGAGGAATCCCAAGAGGAACAACTGTCCGAACGGGAGTGCACCGTAAAGGATGTACCCAGAGACGGCAGATCCGAGGTCTGGATTGCTGATCGGGCCGAGAGCGTTCACGACACCGGTGTGTTGCATCCAGACGCCGGTACCGCCGAGAATGACGAACCATGGGATGGTCGCTATCGCGGTCGCACCGATGCCGGTGAAGGCGACCTCTCGAACCGAGCGACCTCGGGAGATTCGGGCGATGAACAGGCCTGCGAACGGCGACCACGCCAGCGGCCACGCCCAATAGAACACTGTCCAATTGTTCGTCCATTTATCCGCGTTTCGTTGGACCACCTGGGTAAACAGGCTCATCTCGAAGAAATCGCCGATGAAACCGCCGATGGCCTGCGTTCCCATTTCAAGAATAAAGAACGTTGGGCCGATGATGAGCGTGCCGACCATCAACACGAAAAAGAGTACCATATTGAAATTCGACAACCGTCGGATTCCCCGGTCTACGCCGAACAGCAGTGACGTGGTGAAAATGACAGTCATCCCGGTGATAATGGCGATAGTACCGGCATCACCCAGTTGGATGCCCCATTTGTACTGGAGTCCCGTGAGGAACTGGGTCCCGATGAATCCCAGCGAGGTTGCGACGCCACCGAGCGTGGCGAACACGGCAAGGATATCGATGAGAGTACCCCAAAACCCATCCACGTTGTCAGCACCGAGGAACGGAGTCAGTACGGCAGACACTCGAAGCGGTGCGTCGTAGTTGTAAACGAAGTACCCGATTCCCAGCCCCATCACGGTGAAACACGACCACTGGGTGAGACTCCAGTGGAACAACGAGTACTGCACTGCGACGGGCATTGCCGCTGCGGACTGGTCAGGAACGTTGTACAGGGGCGGCACGCTCGCATAGTGTGTGAGTGCCTCGGCAGGCCCCCAGAAGACGATCCCTGCTGCGAGTCCGGCGGAGTACATCATCGCGAAGTAGGCGAAGTAACTGTACTCGGGCTGTTCATCGCCCAGTTTGAGCTTTCCCCACGGTCCGAAGATGAGGTATCCAAGAAAGAGAACGAAGCCGAGCATGCCGATGAGGAACGCCCAACTGAAATGAGCGAGCATGAAGTCCTGTATCGAGTAGACGATATTCGCTGCTGTATTAGGATCGTACGCGAAAATCGCTACGAACAGGAGTGTAATTCCTGCACCGAACCCGAAAATCGTCGGTTCGATTTCGTCGAAAAATTTCGTGAATGCATCCGTTTCGTCGGATTGACTCATCGACTCCACCCCCCCTTACAAGAGTTCGACAACGGATCGTCAGTCGGTGCGACAGTCAAATACCGACCCTCCCACGATCGAAATACAGTTCGCTTGGAGTGTATGCTTGGAAGACGGTTCACTAGCCCATACTGGCCGTGCGGTTCGTAGTTCATGGGTAATCCGTGTCTTTAATTACCGTGTTTTACGCTGACACACGACATATATCGTGAATGACTTTGATAAGTATTACGGGTATTGTTGCCACTGGTTACAGTATGTGTTTACAATTTATTACGGGAACGTTATTCGTGTACGGCTGCAGTAGAGGCTTTTTCTGTTACTTCATCTAGTTGTATTAGATAAATAATAAATTAGTCAAAAATCCCCACTCTCAGCACAGATCACCTTCCGAGTTCGCCGCAGTCATGACCGTTCTTCAATCTCTCCTCGTCATATCCGCCTCGTCTTGCGATATGTTTTGAACGAGGTAAGGACGGCTCGCTCCGCAACGCTTAATTCCACTCTTACACAAAATCTGTGTATGACTGACGGTTCTGACGAACCCGAGTCTCTCGACAGCCTCGCCTACTCGGCAGAGCGGGACCGAGGTATCCTCACACCGAGCGACAGGGAGTTCCTGATCGGGCGGAAATCCGACTACACGGATCATTCGAAAAAACAGAAACGAAATCGGATTCGTCGTCGGCTCCGCAACGCATTGCTCGATTTTACGCTTCTGTTCGAACATCTGGAAGACCGGGACCGAGAAACGGTCTTCAACCCCGACGATGACGCAAGAGACGACTACACGCGGGGGATCACCGATATGCTCGCGTTCCTCCATCTCGGAACGATGGGGTATTACACGCCATTCAAGGATATGCTTGCCCAAGGGGTCAACAAAGCCGAACAAGAGCTAGCGGGGTCCGACTATCGGATGGTGACCGTCGATTTTAACGTTGATCCAGTCGGGCAAATCGATGTAGACGAGGTCATCGACAAACTCGAAGTCGGTGATTTCGAAGAGATCACCGACGAGGAACTCCGCGCGTTCGTCCGTCTTCTCGCCGAATCCGAAGACTTCACCGCGACATCCATGCGTTCTGGGATGAAAGAACAAATGAGCGAATTTATGGCGAAAGTCAACGCCGCGACAAAGCAGCGAAATCACCGTGTCGAGGAACTGAACGACTGATTTTGTTGTCATATGACTTCATATCAATTACCCCCAATACATCGAATATTTATTTGATGGGTGTATAATAACAAAAACAGATGATTGGGAATCGGCGGGCATTCCTCTCTACTATGGGGATTATAGGAATTGGAGGGTGCGTCGGAAGTTTGAGCGGTTCCATCCCATCTGATGAAACTGATTCGGCCGACACTCGAACCACGTCCGATGGTGACGACCCTAGCAATCGTAAGCACCACAAGACGACGATTGGGTTCGCCGGAGACGCGATGGTCGGACGGGGACTCAACCATATTTACGGCGAGAAGGATGTCGAGCCAGCAACCATCTGGGGCGACTTCCAGCCCCGTCTTCAGTCCCTCGACGGCGTCTTTTGCAACCTCGAGTGTAGCTTGTCAAACCGTGGCGATCGGTTCCCCGACCGAGTGTACTACTTCCAGGGCGACCCCGAGTGGGCAGTCCCCGCACTTACCGCTGGGAATGTTCAATTCACAGCGCTGTCGAACAACCACTCGATGGATTTCGGAGCGGTAGCCCTTACTGATACGATAGACGTGCTCAGCGAGGCCGGTATCGAAAACGCAGGGACTGGTAAGACTCCGGCGGCAGCATGGGAACCAGCCACGTTTTCTGTTGGTGGTCTTGATGTCGCCGTTGTTTCGTTCTCAGATGAGTACGAATTCTACGCTGCGACCGACGACCGGCCTGGAATCGCCTGGGCTGAGACCGACCCAGAAAATCCAGAAACCCAACGCTTGGTCGGGAACGCAATCGAGCGCGCTCAATCAGGAAACCCGGATTTGCTCATTGTATCGGTCCATTGGGGGAAAAATTGGATCGAACGCCCCAGCGACCAACTTGTTTCGTTTGGCCACTGGCTCGTCGATCAGGGTGTAGACCTCGTTCACGGCCACAGCGCACATGTTGTCCAGGCGGTCGAACAGTATAGTGACGGCGTTATCCTCCACGACACTGGCAACCTCGTCGACGATTTCGGAATCAAAGACGACCTGGGCAACGACAAGAGCTATCTCTTCGAAGTTACGCTCACAGACGGTGAGTTCGACAAGATACGGCTTGTTCCGTTCCACATCGATGACGGTGTCCGTCCCGCCAACAAGAGCGAGGCAGCTTGGCTCCGGAAGACGATGCGGGATCGCTCCGAACCGTTCGAGACGACGTACGAACGGGATGGAGACGGACTCGTGGTTCGGCTATGAGGTGAGTACACCGCTGCAGGAGTCTTTTCTACTGCCGCTTCCAGAACGGTTGAGTCGCCTGACTTAGTACGGGGATGTAGTGAGGAAACGCCTGTTCGGAACACTTTGTGGATTGGTCTTCCTGATGAATTTTGGACGGACCATCTTTGCACCCCTATTCGAACCATTAATGGTTGCCTTCGGGACCGACCGCGCGACTATCGGCGTGTTGATCTCGCTGGTGTGGCTCGGAACAGCGATTCCACGTATTCCGATGGGATACGTTCTCACCCGAATCCCTCGACACCAAGCCGTGTTGGCGACGGGCGTCGTACTTGCCGGTGCATCGGGACTCATCGCGCTCGCGAATTCGTTTCCAACGCTCCAAATCGGAACGTTTCTGCTCGGTATCGCTAGCGGCGCCTATTTCGTTGCTGCTGTTCCGCTGATTGCGGAGTTGTACCCCGATTCGGTCGGACGTACCGTCGGCATTCACGGTGCGGCCGCGCAACTCGCCGCGGTTCTCGCGCCGACCATCGTAGTCGGCATTCTACTGGTCGCCTCGTGGCGTACCGTCTTCCTCGTTCTTGGGGTGTCTGCCATCATGTTCAGCATCGTGATGGCAAGAGTCGTTCGAGGATCTCGTATCGCGGACGAGGCCGTCCCCGACCGCGCGTTTCTCCCTGCCGTCCGTTCACACTGGCGAATCATCGCGACCGGACTGCTGATGGTCGGCGTTGCCGGATTCATGTGGCAAGGGCTGTTCAATTTCTATGTGGTCTATCTACAATCGTCGAAGGGGCTATCGACGACGACGGCAAACCTGCTTCTTACAGTCGTGTTCGCGGCCGGATTACCTGCATTTTGGTACGGCGGACGCCTTGCCGATCGTCTGCCAGTTGTCCCGTATATCTTGGCGATACTGACGGGGTTCGTCGGGTCGGTCGTTGCGCTTACCTATGCAGGCAATCTGGCTACGGTCTTTCTTCTCTCCATCTCCATCGGATACTTCATTCATAGCCTCTTCCCTGCACTGGATACCTACTTCCTCAATTCGCTCCCCGACGAGAACCGCGGCGTCGTTTATGCGGCGTTCACCGGTCTTTCACTGCTTGTCGAAGCAAACGGCACCGCCGCCGTCGGGCTACTCACCGATGCCGGATATGCATTCAACGCCGTCTTTCTCGCACTCGCATCGCTCGTCGGCTGTGTTATTCTCGTCCTCGCAGGACTCTATGTGACGGATCGACTTCCTGGTAACTAAAGCGGAACGGTAGACACTCGATTCACACTGTAATCTATAGCTCTCTAGCAACACGCTCGCCTTCGTGGATCGCTTCTTTGATCGTTCGTGCGGCGACCGCATCGCCGACGACGTGAACCTCCGGGACGACTCCAGAGAGTTCGTTCTCAAGTACGTCTTCAGATCGATGGAATCCAGCAAGAACGATACTCTCGAGATCCGGGATTTCAGCTGGCTTCCCGCGTTTCTTTAGCATCACGGTTGGCCAGTTAACACGGTCAACAGTCGTAAACGTATGTATCTCGACCGGAGTATCCATACTGAAAAGGTCGCGATGCAGCTTTGCCTTCGTCGGGCCAGTCAGGTCACCACCTGGGTCTCCACCGGGCTGTGCAAAGTGTACCGTCCGCCCTTCTTCAGCGAGGAATTTCGCAGTCCCGATACCTTTCCAGTGGTGTTCGCCATCGTCGATGACCAGCACGTGGTTGCCGGGGTCTACATACGAAGGCCCGTTCTCGGACCGAAGTGCTTCGGAAAGCACCTGCGTGCTCGTCAGCACCCGTGCATCCTCCCAGCCGGGGATGTCTTCCTCACGAATTCCGATCCCATGATACCCTCGTGGAAACGTCGGCTGCGAGGACCCAGTCGCAACTATCACCGCGTCCGGCGATTCACGTTCGACGTACTCCGCCGTTACCTCGACACCCGTTCGGACGGTCACATCCTCTCGGTCGAGTGCTTCGCGAAGCCAAAGCACGGGTTTCTCGAACTCTGCCTTGTTCGGAATTTCCTTGGCGAATCGCACTTGTCCACCGAGCGTCCCGTCCCGTTCACAGAGAGTAACTCGGTGTCCGATACGAGCCGCTACTTCGGCGGCCTTCATTCCAGCCGGGCCGCCACCAACAACGAGTACGTCCTTCGATTCGGTAGTTTTCGTGAGGCTTCCGACGCCGAGGTCGGCTTCGAATCCGGTCGCCGGGTTCAGCACACATCGGCAGGACGCACCCTCGTAGATGCGCTGAATACAGCCTTGGTTGCATCCCATGCACTCGATAAGTTCGTCGAGTCTCCCCTCCTGAGCTTTTCGAGCGACGTATGGGTCAGCGATGTGCCCCCGCGTCATAGAAACGATATCTGCAGCACCTTCCTGGAGGATCCGATCCGCGTGACGTGGGTCGGTGATCCGTCCCGTCGTGGCAACGGTCATCGTCGGGTTTTCCTCGTGAACGACAGTCCGGATGCGCTTGGCGAGTGGTGCAAGCAGGGCATGATCGCGCTGCATGTCGGGAACGATGTAATCCTGTTTCTGGTACGTTCCTGCCTTTACGACGAGATAATCGACTTGTTCCGTCGCTGCGAGCCGACGTGCCACCTCTTCGTAGCCCTCGATACCCATACCGTGTGGCGCGTCGTCGGTCGCGTTTACCTGAAGACCGACGACGAAGTCCTCACCGACCTCGTCGCGTACTGCATCGAGCGTCTCGTAGACAATACGCAGTCGATTTTCCACGGAACCACCGTACTCGTCCGTTCGTTCGTTCGAGTACGGAGAGAGGAATTGTGAGAGCAGGTATCCCCCATACCCCGAGTGAATCTCGACACCGTCGAATCCCCCTCGTTGGATTACGTTAGCGGTCGTCGCGTAGCTTTCGACCAGTTCACCGATTTCCGCCTGGTCCATTTGACGTGGCATCTCGCGGTTCACCGGGCCAGGAATATCCGAGGATGATAACACGGGCTGCTCGCTGAGGAGGCTCGTCATCTGCCGGCCATAGTGGAGGTTCTGGCAGATTATCCGTGCACCAGTTTCGTGGACGGCATCAGTTAGGCGCCGGAGTTGGGGAACGATGTCATCGTCCCAGCCACGAATCGCACTGCTGGACATCGAACTCGGATGATTCGCGAGATACGCCATGACGATGAGTCCGATACCGCCCTCACCGCGTTCGACGTAGTAATCGATGAGGGAGTCCGTGATTTCGGATCCTCGGGCATAGTTCGTCGTGTGCCCGGTCATCATCAGGCGATTGCGTAGCTCTACGGTGCCGATGCTCGTCGGTTCGAACAACCGTTCGTACCGGTAGTTGTTCGGGTCGTCGTCACGGAGTATTGCGGCGTCTGTTGGGTCGTTTGTCATTGAAATCGTCTGTTTGATTGATCACTGGTCTATCCGTTCTTCTCCACCATCCGCGGCAACGCTCGATGGGAGGCTGCCACCTTTGAGCCGTCCAGTATCGAGGACGGCCTTCACCTCGGGCTTCAGCTGCTCGTACGTGGCTGTCGATGTGACCAACGAGACGAGGATGAACACCGCGATACCGGCGAGTTGGGCGACTTGACCGCCGAGAAATCCCAACGGGATGGCCCAACCGAAGTACTGACCTCCATAGGCGAGTACCAACGTCAGAAAGAGACCAACGCAGCCTCCCCAAAGGATTCCCTCGGTGGTCGCTCCCTTCCAGTTGTATGCGAGGGCGACACCGGGAAAGATGACTGTCGCGAAGATGGCCCATCCAGCAGCACCGAGAACGAAGATGAGGCCGGGGAATGTTGCAGCGATTACACCGGCGATGACGAGAATCGCTGCAGTTGCGATCCGCCCATAGAGCACCTCTTGACCGTCGGTCATCCGGGTATTTCTGTACTCTTTCATGAAATCGTGTGTGACGGACGACGCTCCGACGTTGAGAAACGCGTTGCTCGTCGACATGATCGCCGCAACGATGGCCGTGAGCACGAATGCCGTCACGACATTCGGGGCGAAGTTGATCAGTGCGAGTGGAAGCACCAGATCCGGATTGTCGAAGTTCTGGATATCACCACGTGCGACGGCAGCACGGACATACGGACCGGCCCACCAGAACAGCGTCGTCATGAGGTACGCTGCGCCCGAAATGAGTGCGCCCCACTTCAATAGCGAAACGCGGCGAATCATGTAGAACTTCGTGATCGCTTGGGGCTGGCCAGCATGGGTGAGGTTGATGATGAGAATGGAGAGCAAAAGACCGATCGGAGCCAGGCCGTTCCCACCGAGGGTCGTGAACTCGAAGTATTGGGGGAAATCACCCTGAACAGTGCTAATCATCGCTCCGATACCACCGGGGTTGGAAGTGACGATGAAAAAGAACGTCAACACTCCGGATAGCGCCATGATCACTCCCTGAATTGCGTCGGACCAGATTGCTGCCAAGACACCGCCGATGACCGTGTAAATGCCAACGACAAGGAGGCCGATGATGAGACCTGTTATGAAATCGACGGGGAAGATGATGGACATGATAATTCCCAGCGCAGCGTACTGTGCCGCGAGATATCCCATCGACCCGAGGAAGACGGCAGCGATCCCGAGTAATCGAACGCGTTCGTCCTCAAACCGGTGATACATCGCATCGGGGACGGTGATAGCATCGACCGTCGTTCCGAGCACGCGCATTTTCCGCCCCACGAGCCAGTACGAGAGGACGAACGAGAAAATGATGACTGTCGTCGCCCACATCATAAACTCGGTGCCGAGAGCATACACTGTACCGGAAAGCCCGACGATTCCCCAACCACTCTGAGTCGATGCAAAGATGGAAAGGGCAATGACGAAGATGCCAGCACTGCGTCCTGCGACGTAGTAATCCTCTTCGTTGTTCATGTGCTTACTCGCTACAAAGCCAATACCGAGCATGAGAAGAGAAAAGAGGACGAAAAAGACCATTGCAGTGGATGATTGGTACTCGACACCAAGGCTTTCACCCCACGACTGAAGCACGATCCATCTCATATGTTAGTCCTCCGAGGGAGTAGTGTCGCGTTCGCGCTGGCGTTGCTGCAGGCTTTTTGCTTCGATACCAGTCACGTCTTCGATGTTCCTTCCGAGCGTTACTGCACCGACTAAAAAGAGACAGACTCCGAGAACGAAAAATTCGAGAACGGGTGACGGGAATCCCATGAGCCAAAGTGTCGGTATCACGGTATCGTCCTCCTTCCATTCATCAGTCGGTCACTCCCGACTTGCCATCGTAGTGATTTGGTATGTGGTCCCATATCACTACAATGATCATCATGGTTTGTCTTAAAGTTTAGTTGCACCTCAACAGATCCCAGTAGTATACGCGTGAAACCGGGTTTGTCAGCATATGATGTCGTACTATCGAAGACTGCGGCGTGCTGAGCCTTTCACCTCCGTCCGAGCTACTCACTCCTTTCGCTTCAACCACGACGAGTTAAACCGTGATACCGCACCCATGACCCTTGTTCGGAGTGAATCCTCGTCTTCGTCGGAGGGTCGCACCACTGATTCGTGGCGCGTCGAGTTCACGGACTTCTCACCGAAATTAGGTCGGAGGAACGATATCACGGACGCCACGCCGAACGTGAACCCTAACATCGCCGCGATAAACGCTGACACCAGCAGGGACTCACTAGTTTGCCATATGTCGAGTTGGATGAATGTTACGAATGCCCCCGAAATCAACAGAACAACTCCGACGCCCTTCAACATAAAATCAAGGTTCGAATTATAGGAAGAGACGTAGAGTGCATAGATCAGGCCTGCACCTGCAACGAATTCGATGGCGAACATCATAAGAAGGAGTATGACGGGTTCAAGCATCGGTATTACCGACGTGACTGACCCCTGCAGCATATTCCAGGTGCCATCCACGATCAGTACCACGACCCGTAGTTCCGTAGCGATCGCCACATCGAGAAACCGGAACAGAGCATCGATGATCGCCGATTCGATGTCGAGAACGTGATTGGATAACGCCCGAAAGAGTTGGTTTTCGGTGAACTCCGCGAGAAACGTGAACAGGAGAACAGGGGCGAGCATGATGGTCGTGGCGGCGGCGAAACCGGTGAGCACTTTCGTCCGATATCGTTGTACCAGCTTGTAGACGATCCAAGCCGTAAACAACAACGGCAGGAGCGTTACTGGATGATCGACGACGATTTGGAGGGTTGCATTCGACATATCTCTCGGACGGTTCGTATCGGTGGTTGCAATCGAAGAGGGATAGTGTTTTTTCACGATTCGGGTACGATTCTACATCGAGATTAGCCGTTTGGAGCCGCACCAGTGACCTCGTACAGGGCCTCGGCTGAGCATCCTTGTCCATATGGGTGGGTACTCGGAACGAGCATGGTGGCACCACAGGTGACGGCCGCCGCCGCGCTCGTCAAGAGCGCGAACCCGGCTGCTGGCCCAAATGGGATTCGTACGATACTCGAACGGACCGCTCGCGACGTCGGGGACAAAGCGTACTACGGCTCCGGCTATTTGGACACGAACAACGCTGTCAGATACTGAACAGGGGCAGTATTCTACCTCACTGGACGAGATACGGGCTATCGAGTGGCGGTCCAGTCAGCTCTTCTAGGGTTATTGGTCCGCTTAGGACGCGTCCAACGCGCAGTAGATAGTACTGCGAATCGAAGGCGGGTCGTTGGTTTCCGGTCCACGACATGACCACCCGGCCGGTGAGCGTGAACCCCTGTTGTAGTTGGACGTTCGATATTCGTAACGCCCGACGTGCGTTCGAGACGGACAGGCTCTGCGTGATGGATTGTCCGTTGAGCGTCAACTGGTCGATCGTCAGGGTTCCATTCTGTGCACCGACCGCGTAGATAAGGAGGTCGGTAAGGGAGATGGACACGGTCGGCGAGTGAGTGAGATTGACGTTCCCCGGCTCGACGGTGTAATTGGTTCGATTCGGACCGGGGTCATACGAGAACGTGAACGAATAGGCCTGCCCGTTCACCCAATCACTGTTCGAACGGGAGGCTGGTATCGTCGCGGTATCACCAATCCAGTGTTCCCTCGTTCCGGAACCGATTGGTCCACCGGCCCCTTGTCTTCCAATCCGTCCTTGTGCCCCGAACTGCTCGTTCATCACGATCGTCAAATATTGCGTGTCGGACAGCGATGTGACTTCGAACTCGGTAGCTTGCCCGACACCTGCCTGCAGCGCCACCGTTGTCGGATCGACATCCCGCCAACCCCTCGCACCCGTCTCAGAACCGAGTGCAAGGTTCATCGTAAATACCAAGCGGTCACCCAGCGCGGCCGAAGAACCGCTTGGATAGCGATATTGAACGACGAGATCGAGGGAATCGCTTCCACCGATCGACGACGGAAGCGATATTGTCTTCGTTCCCTGACCGACGGCGGTGAGATACGGTGTATACGCGGTCGTGCTTCCATAAAAATAGCCAATGACGGTGCCGTTGTTCTCGAGGAAGACGCGTATTTGGAGTTCGTCGTCTAGTTCGCCCCCATCCGCGGTACTCGTGTTCGTTTCCCCGGTCCCGGTTTGTCCCTCCTCGCTCGTTTGTGTAGCGAGTGAGAGGCTCAACGAGCGCCCCTCCGTGCTTCCGGCGTTCGTCAGCGTGATCCGCCGTTCGTCAGCACCGCCGGGGGCGAGAACGAAATCGCCCGTCGTAGGGATGCGATACTGGTCCGTATTGAGAAGCTTCATGTCCAACGACCCGGCTTCGACCACTCCCTGTTCGGGCTCGGAATCACGAAACGCGGCCCACGAACCGATGGACCATTGGCTGCTAACGCCGACCGTCGAGAGTGCAGCTAACATATGGCGTCGTGAAACGTCCCTCATCTCTTCGCTTCTTTGCATCTATTTTGACCCTTTATACATATACTTAGTTTATAATCAGTGAAATTATATTGAATATTGGAAGAACGTCGATGAACGGGGAGAAATCACGGTCATGGCGGCTATTCATGAGGCTGACCGGAAAGAAAGCAACGAAACGGGGATAGGCACCGAGATACTGCAGAAAGGGGCCATTACTAATGAGCTGTCCGAATAAATTAACTGACCAAGTCGGTTTGGTGATCCGTTCCGAAAACCGATGGACCGGTTCTTGACCAAAGTGAAGGAGGGACCATCCGCCGAGGAGGCGGTCTTCATCTCGCTAATGTGTTCATCGGGGGCGATTTTGACCGATCCGATAGCAGTTTATTATTTCATGATATAAATATATAATATTATTCAGAGTAAGTTTTAATAACATAGTGGTGGAAATGTATATTGGAATGAATTTGAATCTGAGTGGCCGACAAATGAAGGTGATACTCGCTGCGACGATCGTCGTCGGAGGTGTCATCGCGGGAATCGGAACATGGGCATTCTGGCAGGACACGGATACAAGCACGGACAACACCGTCGAAGCAGGGACGATGGATCTCGCGATAAACGGTAGCGCGAACGGAACGACGGACGATTTCAACCTCGTCAATGCACAACCGAGCGACACGGTTGCACAGAGCTACAGCCTTCAAAATATTGGAACGACCGAAGCCGAGGAGCTAACGGTTTCGTTCGCGGTCGCCGAGAACGACCTTCGCTCCGAACCGGCCGACTCGGGACTTGCCAACGAGCTGAATGCAAACGAAACGGCGAGTCTGATTCGCGTCCAATCACTCACCTACACGAACCCTGACGGAACGTCGGTCGATCTGGTCGCCGCTGCGTCGGACACAAACGGAAACGGCTACGTGGACCTCGAGGACATCCAGGCCGGTTCGAACCCGATCGAAGGATTACAACCACCTGCCGCAAATGCGAGCGACACTGCGACCCTCTCGATGACCCTAGAGGTCGCAAACGATGACGCTGCGTACTTTACCCGGAACGGAAACACGGCGGGGAACCTCACCGGCCTCGATGAGGACATCATGGCCGACGGCGTCGATATCGCCGTCACGTTCACCCTCAACCAAGACGCCAGCCAGTAATCCCGCTTCGACCTCCCAAATTTTTATTTTACTAGTTCAACAATAGAAATATATATGACAGCCCACGTTCGTCACCGTTTGCCCTGGCTACTGTTCGGACTACTCCTGCTGCCGATAGTCGTTCAGATCGTCTTCGTTGTCCTCCCCGGTATGGGGAGCTTCGCCATTCTGAGCGGCAGTATGCAACCTACCATCCAACAGGGAGACATCGTGTATACGTACGACAGCGGTCGGTACACGGAAGGGGACATCGTTACGTTTGCGCAGGGCAACGAGTTGATAACCCACCGAATCGTCGAGAAAACGCCTACGGGGTATCGAACGAAGGGTGACGCACGGATGAATCGAGATTCGTTCGTTGTCGAACGGCATCAGATCCGTGGTGAACTACTGGTGTCGGTTCCCCTCTATGGATATCTCATTCACCCTTCATTCGAACGAAGTTGGGCGCTCTATTCGATTTTCGTCGGCGTCCTCATCGTCGGAATCGCCGGGCAACGACTACTCGCCATCGACTGATTCGCCGCTCGCCCGAAACATCTCCTGTGATAGTGCTATGCGGTCGAACGGTCCCCAAATCGGTGCAATCTATACCTCCAGATGACGTGGGGAGTTACCCACGGACCGTGCACACTACCGATGGTCCGGATGAATGAGTCGTCGTATCGAACCACGTGACCGCGGCGAGGAGGTGATTCACGTGGGAGGTATTAATAAGTCGATATGGGGAGAGCGACTACTCAACACATGACCTTCACGCCCATTCGAACTACTCGGATGGGAAGTTCCTTTCTCCGATGGTTCGGGCGGCCGAACGAACCGGGTTGGACGGTATCGGTTTCACCGACCACTGTAACGTATCGTCGCGTGCTCATGCGAAGGACACACGTGCTATCCTCGGATTCAATCTCGACCGGCCGTACGAGCGGCAGCGACGTGCTAACCGGTAGCCGACGACAACGGTTCATTTTCGCGATTCCGACCCACGACGGACCATCAGTATGGCGCTGTCCGAATACACCCAAAAACCGTCCACAATGACGCTCACAAGGGGTGTATACCGCGCGAACCCCTCATCCTACGGAGCGAAGACTCGAGGACGGCCACGTGTCTGAGTCGTCAGCTACCGAGCGGTCAAACCAGCGTTTCGGTCCCGCTTATTGGCCGTGATTTCCGTCTTCTTCACCGGTCTATGCGGTAACTTGGTCGGCGAGACTGTCGATATCCTCCAGATCGTCCGGTACCAAGACCAACCGAAGTCGAGGACGACCAACATCGATCGGTACCTTCTCGGTCTCAATCAAACCACGATCCTCGAGCCGCGTCTTCGTTCGAGAGAACGTGGCTTTGCTCGCGACACCGGTATCCTCACCCCATTTGCTGATATCATAGAGGAGCACTTCGTTGTTCGCCCCAACCAATAAGGAGATCGCGACCTCGTCGAGTTCGTCGTCCTCTCCCGGAATCCTGTCGACCGATTCGAAAACCATCATGAAGTCCTCCTCGACCTCGTTCCCGAGTTCCTCGCGGAGCGTCTCCTGTACCCGTGTGAGTGGTGGCGTTCGCAAGTTGAACTCCTCACCGCTCTCCCAGTCGTCGTCGAACGTCGATCGAACGTTTTCGACCAAGTCGTCGTCTGTCGAGCGAAGGCCCGTCAGTTTGTCGTCCAGTGTTATGACCGAGATGATCTGATCGTCACTGATGAGGAGGGAGCTTCGTGCGATATCGGTAGTCGTCCGAAGTTCCAGTCGCCCCCGGTCTACCAGATCCGAAATCCGACTTGCGAGGATGAAATCATCGACGGACGATTTTAGCACATCGGGGGTCGCGAGTACGCGAAGGGTGGGTAGTTCGTTATCGAACGCCGCCGCGGACGTCATTACCGTCCGAAAGACGTCCGGTGCTGGATTCACGAAGAGCACCGAGTCCGCGTCTTCGAAAAGTGAATTGATCGTATCGCCGAATTCTTCGTCGAGAGCATTCGTTTCTGCCGACATACAATCGTAGACGGGAAACCATTTCTTTGTTCTACTTGCATTACTAATCGGTGTGTGGGCCCGAAAATAACGGATTGAACCCCTTAACTTGGAACTCGTCTACTGAGAAGGTAACTGTATTGATGCCTTTCGGTATTGAATTTGTGCGGTTATTTCTACGACCAGAATTGAGTGGTTACCGGGCCGATCGTGCCAATACCATCCTTCCCTTTGGTGATGGACGAAACGTATCCCGACCCAAATGTGGAATTCAGGACGGACATAACGGTAGTCGGAGAAGGAGTAGCAGTCGCATACCGCTATAATGCCGGACGTACGTGTCGAATATACACCGGATAGGGCGGATGAGTACGCAACCGGGATGACGTGGGTGTCGTCTGCTGGAATTTCCCTTTTTCCTCCGGAAATTCCACGGTAGAATAGGAATTCTTGTTTCTCTCCGTCTGCGAAATTCTGTCAAATTGTTGTATTCTTACTGCCACTTTAAATGAATCACTTGCATCTGAAACCAACGTCCGTAACTCGGTACCGACTGAGATTTCAATCAGATGTCCGACGATACTGCTTCACTCGAAAATGAATACGAGACGAAGTGCCCGATGTGTAAGCAACCGGTCCATGCCCGACACAACATCTGTCCACACTGTGAGCATCTCCTCGAATAGCGGGGTGAAACGAATCAGAGCCGACCGATATGAGTCACTTCACGCCACAAGCCGAAAAATCACACAGTAGGGCTCTCCGCCCGAATCGTAGACACCGCATTCTCCTTCCTCGCTCGTTTCGCTCAGTGTTTGTCGAGAGAGTTCAACGTTCATATGAATTCAGGTCCTCGACGACTGCTGATTAGAAGATATTTGCTGGTTGCAACTCGCCATTATACATCTCCACAAGGAGCGTAGAGGTACCGTTCCACACTTGTGGTCGTATCCAGTTGACAATGGTAACCTTTCCTCGAAGATTGGTTCTCCATCACGATCCACGACTGTGATACTATCAGCGCAAAATCGAATGACGGGCACCTGCTGATCGTACGCTCGAAGAAGTTGACTGTGATACCGTCGTAGAGCTGGTTTTTCACTTCGATAGTTCGCCTTCGAGCTCCTCGTCGGATTTTTTCGTCATTGCTTCGACCTGCCGGAGTAATTCATCGTTCGTCATCGTGGATCACACTTGCCTGTTCGTCATGAGATTCCAGCAACCCCATTAGACAGTCGTATCGTCGAATGGATGAGCAAGAGTCTACTCCGTCGGATAGAAGGTGGTTTAAACTAGTCCGGATGTTTTCCCCGTTTCCTCTGAGGGGAGTCATCGGTCGCAGACGCAGGTGAGCGAAGAACGCCACGACGTACATCGATGGCTATACTTTTCGGTGTCTCCGGCCGACCGTGATTGTGAATGACAATCACTTATACACCTTAATCGATGTCAACTCGTAATAGCGCATTAATGAATATTATCATTATAAATCATAACATTTATTTATCCATCTCCGGTTGTCTCGGATGCAATGACCCGAAAACTCGTACATGCAGCACGCGGACCGCAGCGCTATCGAACTACCAACCGACCATCACCGCCCCGGATACGACTCATATGACAAACCGACGCCGATACGACCCGATCGAAGAGGAAGCGCCCATCGTTCCGATAGTCACCCACCCATCCGACCGTCGGCCGAACGAACAGGACTCACGCGACAGTAGCCGCGAAGCCGTTTCGCTTCGGACGCGACTCGGCCGTATCGAAATCACACTCTTCACCCGCCGAAGTACTCAACAATGATTCCGAACCAGGACGTCACGACGACAGACATCGAGAACCGCGCCGCGAAAGAGTTTCGGGATAAGCTCGAAACGCAGGATTACGTGTTCGCACCCGGCCTGTACCATGCACTGGACGCCCGTCTCGCCGAGATGGCTGGCCTCGATGCCGCCTACATGAGTGGTTACTCGACGGTGCTCGGCCAGTTCGGGTTCCCTGATCTCGAGATGGTGACGATGACCGAAATGGTCGAAAACGCGAAACGTATCGTCGAAGCCACCAACCTACCAGTCGTCGCGGACTGTGATACAGGATACGGCGGAATCCACAACGTGCGGCGTGCCGTTCGTGAATACGAGAAGAGCGGCGTCGCCGCCATTCACATCGAGGATCAGACGACGCCGAAGCGTTGTGGCCATATAGCCGGTAAACAGATCGTGTCGCGCGAGAAGGCTCGCGCGCGATTCGAAGCTGCGGTCGATGCCAAACAGTCCGAGGACACCGTCATTATCGCCCGTACCGACGCGTACGGGTCGTCCAATGGGGACTGGGAGGAGCACTTAGAACGGGGGCGTATCTACGCTGATGCGGGTGTCGATATCGTCTGGCCTGAGATGCCCGACCCGAGTCGGGAGGACGCTATCGAGTACGCAGAGACGATCCATGAGACGCATCCCGACCTGAAACTCGCGTTCAACTACTCCTCGTCGTTCGCCTGGTCCGAGGAGGAAGACCCGCTCACGTTCCAGGAACTGGGCGACCTCGGTTACAAGTACATATTCATCACGCTGTTCGCCCTGCACTCCGGCGCTCACAGCGTCTACGAGGACTTCGAGAAATTGGCTCAGAGCGACGAAGAAGGGCAGTTCGACCTTGAGGAGCGGTACCTCGAGCACCCGACCGAGTCACACCACGAACTCTCCTTCGTGAGCCGATATCAGGACATCGAGACGCAGTTCGACCCGGAAGCCCGAGAACGCATCGCCGAGTCCGAGGGCTACTCGGAAGACGAGGCCAACCCCATCACGTCCGAACAGGGGGACGATTGAGATGAGCACGCAGCGGGAGCACGACCGTTCATTCGTGCGAACGTTTTTCACATCACCGACGGCAGTGAAAGGGGAAAACGATTCCGCCAAAATGATCCGGAGTGCAGCCCAGTTACGCGGAATGCGAGCTCCGGACGTTTGGGTACCGGACAACGAGGATGCGACGGCCCCGTCGATGCGCGACGAAGGAGCGGAGAACATCGTCGAAGTGGTCGCCGAACACGGAGCGGCATTCCCCGGTGAGATTCATCCTCGAATCGTCTGGCACCGGGACTCCCCTGGCACTCGATATCGTGGATTCCAACACATCCTGGAAATCTCGGACCCCGAGAAGGGGGCCATCGAGCACATCGACGGATTCGTCGTTCCGGAAGTCGGCGGCATCGACGATTGGAAGAAGGCCGACGAGTTCATCACCATCGTCGAAAACGAGCATGGTCTCGAGGAAGGAAGTATCGCCATGTCGGTGATCATCGAGAGTGCGGCCGCGGAGCTGGCGATGGGTGACCTCCGTGAGGAGATGGGGAAACCCGACAACAACCTCGAACGCCTGTTCCTGCTTGTCGATGGTGAGGTCGATTACACCAAGGATATGCGCGCGATCACACCTACGGGCGGGTTGCCGCCGTGGGAGGAACTACGTCACAACACCTCTCGCGGTGCGAGCGCCGCTGGCCTCATCGCAATCGATGGCCCGTACGACGATATTCGGGATACGGAGGGATACAACGAACGCATGACTGACAACCGAGCCAAAGGAATGATTGGCATTTGGTCGTTGACCCCGGGTCAGGTCGTCGAGGCGAACACTGCACCGCTCCCACCAGTGACCGGTAGTTGGCTCATCAATGCTGCCGGGGAAGACGTCGAACTCGACTCGGAGGGCAGCACCCAGTTCTACGAGGGCGACCGAATCGAACTGGAATCGACCGACAATGGATACGTCCTCCATATCGGTAGCGACAAGCGCGAACTCGACGAAGACGAACTTCGCGAGGAACTGCTGAACATGACGGAGTACGTCCCGAGCATGGACGACATCGTCGATTCGATGGAGGAGTTCGAAGCGGCCAAGGAGTCGGGCAAAGGCGCAATCTCGATGACGCAGACGGCGACTATCGTTATCGACAGTCTCGAGATCGAAATCGAGAAGGATAGGATGTGGGACGAAGCCACCTACCAAGCGGCGATGACGCCGATCAGCCTGTTCCAGGACGTGTACGAGAATCGTCCGGACCAGCACGACGATTTGGCCGAGCTGTACGGCGAGGAAGTCGTCGAACGTGCGATGAAGGTCGGAGAATGACGTAGGGACGCATCGGCGACTGAGTGCGTCGCCAAGCCGCGATGTCCACTCGACCGAATCGTCACCGTATGGCTCGACCACTGCTCATGAACGGACGTCCTCGACGATATCATATTAACGCATGAGGGGGCGTCGGTCGAGCCCTTCTCGTCGGCGTGACGGCTGTCTTTCTTTCGCACATGGGGGCTAACCATGAGAGTACTTTGAGAGATATTTCTACGGAGGGATCGAAGCGCAGATGATGCCGTGATGGAAATGATTAATAGTGATAGTAACGTTGCTGAGATCGAACTCCATGTACAAGATCGAGTGCGATAATTGCGGGCGAATCGGTTTCCATCCGTCACGAGTCGGTGCTGAATCACGTGCGGAATCGCACATCAACGAAACGAGGCACGCGTGTACGGTCGAAGCGATGTAGCGTACAGAGGACAGTTCGTTACGTTTCCGTGGTAATCCGACACGCCGCTTATTTCGACGGTGTTGACGTTTCCTGGCTTGTACCCCGTACAAGCGTCGCCTCAGTCCATGATCGGTATCGCTCCGCTTCAGAAGTCGCCAAGCGACGTTTGATTACGTTTGAGTGATCGGGCGTCGTACCCGAGTTCAGCTGTGAGATACGATGCGAACTCGTCCGTCGATCCATGCGTGGTATAAACCTTCCCCGGATCGACCGCGGTAACGAGGTCAACGAGTTCGGTGAAGTCACAGTGATCGGACAGAACGAATGTCTCGTCGTACTCTCCTCGGTATTTGAAGCCCGAATCGGTCGCCCATCCCGAAAACCCCGCTTTGACAGCGTTCCGGTTCTCGACGAGATGGTCTACGAACGAGAGCTTCGTGGTTTGTGTCGGTAGCACAAGGGTGTCGTCCGCTCCGAGTTCGACATCGTTCCCGTAGAGTCGTGCCCCAAAACTCGTTCCAAGCGAATCCTCGATGGGTGCGTTTATCCTTTCGATCGCCTCGGTGACGAACAATCGGTCTCGATTTGATTTCCCAACGAGATGCTGGAGCTCCTGTGCACGCCCGAGCGTGTATCCGAACAACAGAGCGGGACGAGTCGTGTCGTTCAGCCAGTCGATTATCGACCGTTCGAGAACATCCTGGGGTGGGAACCTGTATTCGGGTTCTCCGTACGTCGTTTCGACGATGAGCACGTCGATATCGGCGTCGAGACTCGATGGATCGAACCCGGAGAGATAGAACCGGCTACGCGTCGAAATATCGCCGGTATAGAGGTATGTCACATCGTTCCCATAAACAAGCGTCGCCCGAGAACCCGGGATATGTCCGGCGGGAACTTGTGTGATTCGAGGGGATGACGTACGCGGGACCGTTCCTTTGTCGGGGCGACGGAGTTCGGCTAACTGTGCCGTGAGTTCCGAGCATATCACCTCGTCCGGAAGCGACTGATAGAGGTGGTCTCCGTGGGCGTGGCTGAGAACGTTGATATCGCCGTCGGGGGATCGAGCGTCAGCGACGACAGTTTCGCCGCTTGATAGTTCTATTTCGATCCCGTCTCGAAGTCGAACCGACCCAGGAAGCTTCACGGTACTGCAGTGGTGCCGATAGCAGGTCAACCCTCCGGCACGATTTCGTTCCGTGTCTCAGATACCCTCCCGATATCGTCAATATGGAGGTTTCTGTCCATCACCGTGAAAATCACGACGGCGAGGAGTGTCGTCACCGGACCCGATTCAGCGCTGGTCGTCAAATAGCGAGTGAACCCGTTCGAGGGAATCGGCTTCCTCGGGGCTTAAGTCGTCCCGGAATCGAACGAACCTCGGGAAACGGAGGGCCATGTTCGAGTCGTAGGTCGGCGACCGCTGAATCTCTTCGTACTCGACTTCGATGACAACCTCCGGTACCAACTCGACTGCACGACCGTCGGTGGCCGTGATATTGGGTTCGAGCCGCTCCGTGAGTTCTGCCAGCTCTGCATCTGTATACCCGGTAGCCAACCGTCCGACTTCCCGAAACGACTCCGTGTCTTCGTCCCGACAGGCGAGAAACAACCGCCCGAGTTCGTTACTCCGGCGACCCTCGCTGTATTTGGCCCGTGTGACGACGAGGTCCAGAGGCTCCATCGTCGGTTTGAGTTTCATCATGTGGCCGACACGTGAACCGGGTTGATATGGTACTGCAAGGTTCTTTAGCATGAGTCCCTCGTGTCCAGCGTCCAATGCTTCCCGATAGAACGACCGAATGCCGTTTTCGTCGAGATTGCTGCGGCCTTCCGCACGTTCGAGCGTCCATTTTTTCGGTGCGATTCGTTGTTCGAGTTCTCGAAGTCGATATCGAAGCGGTTCTTCGAGCAACGATTCTCCCTCCAAGAAAAGGAGGTCGAAGAGGTAGACGACGACCGGAATCTCTCGCGAGATTTGCTCAATGTCGTTTTTTCGTTTGATACGTTGAGAGAGCTGCTGAAAAGGGACCAAATCATGTGTTTTCGGCTCGTAGGCGACGATTTCGCCTTCGACGAGCCCGTGATCGATATCGACGTGCTCGGAGACGGCCGAAACGACGTCGGGAAACTGAGTAGTTACATCTTCAAGACGGCGGGTGAACACCCCTACGTCGTCGCCTCGAACGTGTATCTGGACGCGCATTCCGTCATATTTGTACTCCGCGTACACGTCGTTCGGATCGGATGCCACGTCCGCGAGTCCGTCTGCTATCGTCTCTGCCTTCGTTGCGAGCATCACTCGAATCGGGCGGAACAGTTCGATATCGATATCCGAAAGCCCGGCCAGTCCCGAATCCCGAGCCGTATCGGCGACGATCCGGTAATCGTTCGTTAGTTGGTAGGCACGCTCGACGGCATCGCGTCCGGTATCCGTGTCATTGAGAAATGCGTCGACAATAGCATCTCGGATCGTTCCATCCCCGACGCCGATACGCATTGCCCCGACAACTGTCCGGACGAGGTACCGTGCTTCGTCAGGACTGGCGTTCGAGACGAGTCGTGCGACGGTATCGACCTTCCGCTGTCGGCTTCCCGTTCCCTCGTACGCGGCAATTTCCCGCAGGTCGTCGTGGACCGTCCGAACGTCGAGGGTCGTCGAAAAGAGCGTCCGTTGTCGCTGGTTTTCGACCGCGATGGCGGCAGCATCGCCGAGGTCACCGGATTCTCGCCACCAGTCTTCAATTTCGGTTTCGGAGACGCCTGTCGCCTTCGATATCGCTTCTCGCGTGAGTTGTGACGACATCCCTAGCTCGTCGGGGCGCCACTCGGCAAACACGTGGCCACGAACCAACTTCACAAGGATTGCTAGCAAATCATCGTCAGCATCGGCAAAAAGGCGGGCGATGATCCCCGTCTTTTCGAGCGTTGACGACGTCTCCTCGATATGTTGGTACGTGTCCACGAGCAGCGCGTAGTCCATCCGTCTATCGTACGTCTCAAAGCTGAATAAGACTGATGCCTCCGTCGTTGTGTCCCTCAATGGGGCATATTATCGTCGAGTAGACTTACATCCTCAACTACTGACGAAACAGAGCTCAATCAACCAGACTCCACTGTACGTTGCAGTCGTCGTTCTTCACCAGGGAGACTTGACACCGAAAAGCGGGTTGCAGCGCGTCGATCTCTACGAGTACGGAGGAAACTGAACAGTCCTGGTTCGTTGTGTGAGCAAATGAGCGGTGGGTGGTGTGGAGAGCTACGATTCGGGTACCCACACCGCTGCTGCTGTTAACGACGACACAGTCCCTCTCGGGACGTAAAATACTACTCGAAACAACGTTCTAAATCTATTGATCTGACAGCTGGAACTGTCTCGCTGCTGTAAGCGAAATCCCCTGAATACGTATAGAGGTACGAGCAAAGGATGGAACCGGTCGTCCTTCGGTTGCGTCCGCAACTGGGCGACTACCGCCGACCGTTCTTCCACGAACCGCCCCGGTCACGCTGACCGGTCGGTGCACCATCCGGGAGGTCGTGTCCTGGTGGATGAATAATATACGCGATTCCGCCCGTTCCTGACGTGCGCTGCCAGACGTTTTCGAACGCGTCTCGCGGATAGACGAGTCGAACGTCCTCGTTCGTCGGTGCGACCGGATCGTTCGCGACGACATCCCCGTTTTCAGTGAAGCCAACGATCACCATGAGATGCCCATTTGTTCCATACCCTGCACCAGGCAGTTCTTCCTCCTCGAACGACTGCGAGGTAATTACGGGAATACCGGCTTTGATATACTGCTCTAACTCGTTCAGGGAGTGGAGCCGAGTCACATAGCCTTCGAGTCCAAACCGTCCGGCATATGCGATGTTGAACGGCCAATTTCCGGCACCGTCGTATCCGTAGTCGAAGGTACCACGGGCGGCAAAATCGACCTGTGGGTCCTGATACGCAGGATCGACCCAACTCATCTGCTCTTCGGTCGGCCCGCGTCCCCAATAGGAGATGACCATGGCAGTGGACGTGGGGCTACACCAAGCCTCGCCGCCGCCGTCCCACTGTGGGTATTCCCCGAGATGGATCGATTGTGAATATTCGGGTACATCGAGCGTAATTCCCGCCGCACCACCGAGAGGGCTCGCACTAACTTGGTCCTGGTCGGGCAGACGGGACGTCATCGCACTTAACGAGCGCAATACTGGTGCGTGGTCCCTCTCAGGTAGTCGATACAACGTCGTCCGAAGTTGATATGAGCGCAGTGCAGTGCCGTCTGCGGCTTTGAACGTATCGACGGCAATTCTGCCGTATTCGTCTCCCTGGTTGAACACGGACGTTCGGTGGATGTCTTCGTCAGTCGTCGCCCAGCGCCCCATAACATACCAGCCAGTACGCTCGCCGCTGGTGGTCGTGCCCCGCATCTCCACTTCCATCCACGTCCCTTGTGGAATGTCCGCAGTCCACGACGCAATCAACTGTTTTGCCCCGAAATTCACCGAACGTGTTGGTGATGTCCAGCGGCTGTATTCCCATCTTTTGGTACCATGACCGTATGGATCAGTATACTCCCGATGTCCGATTGGATATGCGATCGTAAGGGATCTAGCCCGGTCTGCAGGACGCGTACCCTCAAATCGACCCATGCCAAAATCGCGCGGCGAAGTCCACCGATCGACGTGGATAAACTCCTCTTTTTCAGCCTCATTGCTAGCACTAGCGACAGGTATGCTACCGATGGTTCCGGCGACACCCAGTGTCTTCAGTACGCCTCGTCGGGAAACCAGCCGAGTAGCTTCGTTGTGACAATCTTTACCGTACTCCATAGGCAACTATCAATCCTATTTCTATTATAATTAACTATATTTTGAATATATTAGACACTTAGCATAGAGAACGATAGGGGGTGGCATGCATCGTCAACGTTTCCGAGGCTGGCTCTGTTCGCCGAGGAATCCCGGCTCTGGAAGTCTGCGTGTGGCGGCAAAAAACGCTGAATTCACATACTACATCCACAGCACCAACACGATACGATAGGGTGATAAACTCTTTACTGGATTATAAGGCATCGCAGACGACGTCTGTGTAGCGGCGAACGTCTAACAGATCGGTTCGATAGGCCAGATCTACATGACCGACCGCGACATTCACTCCTATCGGGATACATGGCACGCGAACGAAGACTAGTTCGTCGATTGGTGGCTTGAGGCCGCCGGTCGCGGCGTCGTCTTCGGAACATCCAGGGTGAGCGGTTCTCCACCACTGATTCGTACACGGATGAATAGATTGACCACGCACTCAAAGCCGCTGAAGGGGCCTTCGAGCGGAGAATCATCCGTATGAAGAGTGAACACCATTTCGGATTTTGCAACTTTCATGGATCTGTTATCCCCGTGAATGATCGTTCATATTCTCGATAACTGATTGCCAACATCATTTAGCACTCAGCGGTCGTAGGATGGCCAGGGGGAATAACAATGCAACAGACACGACGGAGCGTTCTCAAAGCCCTCGGGCTTGGCGGGGGTTCAGTTCTCAGCGGCGTCGCTGTCGCCCAAACAGGGAATACAGCCCGCGTCCGGGGTATCTATGCGATTCCGGGAGGGCCGAACGTGGACGTCTTCGTCGATGAGACGCAGGTCATCGAAAACATCGCGTATAAACAGGTAAGCCCATACTTCGACTTTGCTGCGGGGCGACACACTGTTCGAGTGGTGCCAGTCGGGCAAGATCAAGATTCGGGCGGATTTCAACGACGAACTGCTCTCAAACCGAATACGGACTATACCGTTGCAGTTGCCGGGACTCTACAGAACCCAACAGCTGAGGTTTTCACTGATGACAATACGACTCCATCAAACGACCGGGTTCGGCTTCGCGTCGTGCATCTTTCACCGGATGCCCCACCAGTAAACATCACGACTGGCGAACAGTCGCTCGTCAGGGATCTTACGTTCGGTGAAGCTAGTGAGTATCGGAGCGTTCAGGCGGGATCATATCAATTCACAGTAACTCCCACCGGACAGTCGAATCCCGTCGGAACGTTTTCGGTCTCGCTCACCGGCGGAACAGTCGTGACGGTATTCGCCGTGGGTTTACTCCAGTCCACCAACCAAACGGAAGCATTCGATCTCGTCAGCACCGTCGATGCCCGCCGCTGACGCTTTAAGTGAATCATCCGAAGCTACGATTCGCCGAATCCATCGGGCAACAAGAGACAAGAGCAAACAGCGCTTCAGGAATCCCATGAGTGAGGAAAGCGAATCGGTTAAACTCAAACGAGTTTCTGAAGCGAAAACGGAGTCCGCGACGTTCATCGAAGGACTGCCAGGCAACGGCTTAGTTGCTGCAATTACAGTCGATCAAATGGTCCGACAGCTGAATCTCACTCACTTCGGGTCGCTTCAATCAGACCAATTCCCTCGAGTGACATCGTTCAAAGACGGTCGCATTCACGATCCTATTCGACTACATAGTGGTTCCGAGCCACCAGTGATCACACTACAAAGTGACATGATTCTGCCACCGTCAAACTTTCTCGAACTCGGGAACTGCTTGCAAACGGAGTTGGCCACTGAAGTGGACCGTGGGCTCTTCATCGTTGGAGCACCAGCAGAATCAGAGGACGAAATCGGGCAAATACAGGGAATGGCGTCGACAGATGGTCTTCAAGCGGAACTGCGTGGTGCGAATATCCCGCTTGCTGATGGGTCGGGGCTTGTTGGTGGAGTGACCGGAGCGCTCGCAAAAGGATTTTACGAGGGAGGGATCCCAACAGCGGTTCTCATTGTGAAAACGAATCCCTTTTTCCCAGATCCGACGGCTGCACAATCCCTGATTGAAAACGCTATCGAGCCGATGGTTGACTTCGATATCGAAACGACCGAACTGGAACAGCAGGCAGACGCTATCGAGGATGAGCTAGAGCAAATCGCAGATCATTATCAACAGATCGTACAGGAGCAACAGGATACAGCACAGTCACCGATGCCAAACATGTACCAGTAGCGTGGCTGATGAAGCGTTGCGACCAGCTATCTCAAATCAGCGAACAGCTATGCCAGTTGCCCTCGTCAAACTCCATACGATGTCCCCCTCTTCCCCCAACCATGTCGATGATACACCGCCAGGGTGGACGACCGAAGCGAAAAGCGATGACATTCATTCGTGGGTCGGTCCCGCAGAGCGGCTTCTCTGTTCCCGCGAAGGAAACGATACGTGGGTGACGTACTCGCAGCCACGCAGCGAACTTGGAGCACCGACACAAGTGCAATTAACGGACGGGCCCGTGGAACTCGATCAAGCACTCTCGGTGGCGTTCGAGTATATGGAACGAAACAGTGACACGGAGTAGTGCGATGCTATTCCCGTCGCTTCAGTCATTCTGAGAGCGCACGTTCGATACCACTCCGAATCCGGGTCGCGTCCGGTAGATAGTCATCTTCGCGAGCGAACAGCGGATACGGTACATCGTAGCCAGTAACTCGCTGAACGGGTGCTTCAAGGTAATAGAGGGCTTGTTCGTTGATACGAGCGACGATTTCAGCAGCCATTCCTGCGGTCTGAGGGGCCTCATGGACGACAACACAGCGACCGGTCTTCCGGACGGAGTTCAGAACCGCCGCAGTGTCGAACGGGACGATACTCCGTGGGTCGATTATCTCCATACTCGCGTCAATCTCATCGGCAACATCGACCACTTGATGACGCATTGCCCCCCACGCCACGACAGTTACGTCAGTGCCCTCCCTGACTATATCTGCTTCACCAAGTGGAACAATATACTCGCCTTCAGGAACATCCCTTCGAATTGCTCGGTACAGGCGGGTCGGTTCGAAGAAAACAACCGGGTCGGAGTCACGGAGGGATGCTGTGAGTAACCCTTTCGCATCGGCGGGAGTCGAGGGTACAACGATCTTCAGGCCGGGTATTTGTGCATAGCCTGCCTCGAAGCTCTCGGAGTGATGTTCGAGTGCTCGGATGCCGCCACCATACGGCGCACGGATCGTCATCGGACAGTTATATTCCCCACGGGTTCGACTGCGGAGTCGGGAGACGTGCTGTTGGATTTGATGAAACGCCTGCGCCATGAATCCTGAGAACTCGATTTCCGGAACGGGCGTAAATCCGTACGCACCGAGACCGACACCGAGTCCAATGATGCCTGCTTCGGCAACAGGAGTGTCGTATACACGATTCGGATACTCGTCGATCAACCCGTCCGTTGCACGGAACACACCACCATCGACACCGACGTCCTCCCCATAAACCACGATGGAATCGTCTCGTGCCATCTCGTCGAAGAGCGTGGTTCGGATGGCTTCCACCAGTCGTTGTTTAGTGGTCATCGGCTTCACCTCGAAATGCAGCACGCTGTCGTTCGAGTTCGGGTGTCAGTGTCGCAAAAGTGTACTCGAACATGTCTTCTGGGTCGATCGTTTCGAGTCCTTCATTCGCCTGCTCTATCTCCCCGGCGAGGTCGGTTTCGATAGTTTCCTCAATTTCGACAATGCGGTCGTCGTCCAGTATCTCACGCTCGCGGAGGTACGTCTCGAATCGGGCAATCGGGTCCCGTGTTGCCCACTCTTCTTCTTCCGTCTCTTTTCGGTAGACAGACGGGTCGTCGGCGGTGGTGTGAACGGATCGCCGGTAGGTTATCGCTTCGATGAAGACGGGGTTTCCATCACGAGCGCTCTTTAGTGCGTCTTGAACGACGGAGTATGTTCCAAGGACATCGTTTCCGTCCACTTGTACGCCCTCGATACCGGCCGCAATCGCCTTTTGCGCCAATGTTTGGGCCCGCGTTTGGTTCGCTCGAGGCACGGAGATTGCGTACTGGTTGTTCTGGCACAGAAAGACGGTATGCGACCGAAATACGCCGCCGAGATTGCACGCTTCGTAGACATCGCCTTCGGACGTTGCTCCGTCACCGAAGTAAGCGAGTGTCGCGGCATCCTCTCCCGCTATTTCCTGTGCCCACCCGAGTCCCGCTGCATGCAGTGCCTGTGAGCCGACAGGAACAGACGGGGCCATTGTATGGTTCGCTCGCGGAACCGCTGCACCCTCTTCCATCCCCATCGCATACCAGAGCAACATGTGTGGTGGTGTGTCCCGTGTGAGATATGCAGGCTGCTCCCGAAACGATGGCACCATCCAATCCGCTTCGGTTAGTGCTGCCGCGCTTCCAACCTGTGCGGCCTCTTGTCCGATCGCTGGAGCATAGGTGCCAAGTTCACCCCTACGTTGTAATGCGATAGCGCGCTCGTCGAGACGCCGAGAGAATTTCATTGCACGGTACATCTCGAGGAGGCGTTCCGTTGGGATATCGGGCTCGAGGTCAGCGTCCACTACGCCATCCGGGGCTACTACCTGGACGTAATCGATCGTGAATTCGATGGCTTGCTCACGAGGCATAGGAATTGAACTGTATGCTAGCCAACTACTTAGATGGGAGTTTGATGACGATACTAGTGTTGCTAGTGGTTTTTCTGGATGGTATTTGGCTTGGGTCACTTGTTGCTGATTCACCGATTGACCCTACAGAACCGAAGGAGCTGGTGACATCGCTCTTGTCCAAGGTGATACAGTCGTGACGGTTGGGGGGACAGGCATAGCGAACGTGCCGGTTCCGGGAAATGGTAGAGTAACGGTGTACCGCAAACCGACTTCGATCCTTCTTCCGACGAATGGAGATATATCGCACCCACCCACTCGAATCGGTGGTGTCACCGTCCAAGTACGTAATCGATAGACAAATAATAGGTAATAGATATGGCTAAATGATCGTAGCCAGTGCCGATACAGTCATATATAGAATTAATAAATCAATACAATTTATTGTACTAATTCAAATAGAAAAGCATTTATCAGGGCGAAGATACGATCTTTATAACGGATAACATACAGAGAATAAAAATGCCAGTTAGCCACGAATTGATCCCCGTTAGCACTCTTGTAGCCCGCCCTACCCCGCTTTTCGAACTTGTGAACACTATCGGAACACAGGTCTTCGAATACAAATGGTCCTTTCCAGTTATTGGATTGATTGTTGGGACGGTGTTACTCGCGCGGAATAGAACGGAAGACATCGGTTTGATGTCGATTTTCTCTCCTACACTAGACGAGAACGGAGGGAAAGAGGATTCTACACTGGAACAAGAGGACCTTCAACAAGACTATGATGACCGACAACAGATTTCTGAACTCATCACCGATGACGTCCGAATCCTCCAACTTCTCGTCGCAAATGACAAAAAATGGGTCAGGGAGAGATCATCGACGCGACCGGTTGGTCGAAGTCAAAAGTGAGCCGTGTACTTTCGATGATGGAAGAAGAAGGGTTGATCGAAAAGACCCAAATCGGACGGAAGAACACCGTCACCATCGGAGGAAGGGAGCTTCAACAGACGATACAAACGGATAGTCAGCTCATCGAAAACCGGATTCGATAGGCAACATTCACCAGCATATCGAGCTTGACGTCCGACTCGTCCGAAAGACCGCTATGTTCATCAGCCCCCATATAATATCAACAATAATTATATATTAAAACACAATTATTCATATTTCTATAAAAAACTAAAAGAAGTAAAAGCGTGAAAATTGCTCGATGTCATTGCGCAGACAACGCCAATATTATAGATATCTTCCGGACGGTTCATTTACGTATATAATCCCCGGGATATTCGCCGTCATCGGATTTTGGTTGTACTGGGCTATCGTACGAGGGATCGTATTTGCGTTCGGGTATCTGTTTGCAATCGGTCTTATGGCATCTCTACTCCTGTTACTTCGAGAGTAGGCCGAATGACCTTCAGCATCTCCGTCCGAAGATAGAACGCTAAAGCTGCCTGCTACATCGGACAAACGGCCGTCTCGGAATGATGTCGAACTCCTGCGTGTGCCTTCGTTGCGTTCGGCGATCGTTTTCACCCGTCGCTGCCCACCCGATTTTTCTCGCCTCGGTACGTGGGATTGCCCATGCCAACCGACCTGCTGTTACCACACGTTACAAATCTCGACCATACTGATCTCGGTATCCGCGCTGAGGTACTCGGCTACGATGGCCTTTGGCTCGGGGAACTGTGGGGCACGAGTTCCGTCGTTCAGCTCACGGATATTGCAGTACACACCGACTCCATCGAACTTGGTACTGCAATCGTCAATGTCTTCTCACGGACTCCCGCCGTATTGGCGATGACAGCTGCTACGCTCAATCAAGTCTCCGATGGCAGATTCCGACTTGGCGTCGGGACATCGACGAAGAAGGCTATCGAGGATCTCCACGGTATGGACTGGGACGACCCCAATCCAGTTCGACGGGCTCACGAGACTATCGAGCTTATTTCGGCATTCCTCAGCGATGAGAGCCCCGTCAATTACGATGGGGATATCTTCACTGTCCACGATTTTCCTTCGTTGGACACCGATGTTCCCATCTACCATGCTGCGCTTGGAAAGGCAAATAGGCGTGTCGTCGCCCGGCTCTGTGATGGCTGGATTCCCCACAACATCCCATTCCCGAAACTCGAGGAAAACTTCGCGTACATCGTTGATCAAGCGGAACGCAACACCACTATTGATGTCGCACCCTACGTCCCTGCGGCTGTTAGCGACGATGTCGAAACAGCCAAAGATGCGATCCGAGGCCATATTGCCTACTACGTCGGCAACGGTCGGGGGTACGAACGAGCGGTAGCCCAGCAGTTTCCGCATATTGCTCCAGCAGTCGCCACGGCGTGGCGGGATGGTGACCGTAGGACGGCCGCTGAGACCGTCACCGACGAAATGGTCGAAGCGCTTGGGGTTGCGGGCACACCGGAAGAAGCCCGCAAACAGTTCCAGGCTATCGCCGACATCGACTGTGTCACCCGGCCGATGGTGACTATTCCGAGCACCGCTGATGAGGAGATGACCAAGCGAACCATCGAAGAGCTAGCGCCGTCCAGCTACTGAGTATCACGTTCGTAGTCGTTCAAACCACTGACGGACGAGTCGTGATTTCGCAAACTCTATGTCCGTCATCTTACGTGATAGTGGTAGAAATTCGACTCACGGTACGCTGCCGTCGGGCGTTCGACTCGTATCTCATACTGGGTCGAAATCATTCGTCATCCACAGGTTGGTTATACTGCAGTCGAATGGTTTCGACCTTTTTGACTGCAAACAGATTACCGGTCTCTCGTTCAGCAGCGAGAATCCCCTTCAGATGAAACCAGGGACGAAACGTACCCTTTATGTATTCGATGGAGGCTACACCGTCTTGGATTTCAAAGGCCACAACGATATCGTCGATCGAGTAGCGGACTAGGAAGACGTCGGTGGCCACTTCTTCGATACCTATTTTGACCGGCTTTAGACTAGGATCCATGGCTTAGATAAGATAATAAAAAGCATTTATTTTACGACTTTGAAATTGTATTCCGATATTTATTTCTCTCCGTTACTGTGAAATGAACCATCTTCCCTTTATCAGATTCCTCAACACGGTATGGCACATACTTGCGTCATGACACCAACGGTTGGCTAGTTCCACTTCCCGCAAACACTCGTGTGCTCTTTGTGATTTACTTTTTCATCATTCTTTTGAACTATATAGAATACGACGCCTGGTTGGCCAACGTACCTGCTTCATGTAATGAACGGCGAGAACACAGAGCCATTGTCCGAGAAACAACAACAGTAGGAGGTCGAGCGGCACTCCGAATTGAGTTATCAAGTGGACTGTTGCCATGCTCGACAGTATAATACCGATTACGAACCATGCAAACGTCTTTATTATTTTACCGGAGATGAATTCAGCGATGCGATCCGTTCTTGAACGGACGAGTGAGTCCTCCCACTCCTCCTGGTTGGATTGTTGTATCAACATCCCCTACTTGGCATTTGGTAGCATGCCATATGAAACCTGCTAAAGTATCAACGATCAAGGCTCGGCTTATAGTTCTCGAACACTTATATTGTCCGCTTAGAAGCGATTCAGACTGTACCATACTGATAATTTCATCCGTTCTGTTTCCGTATATGCCTAAACATCACGATATCAGTGTTGAGGGCAGTATCCAGCACGAAAAAAACGGACAGTTCTGTCGGTAGCCATCGGGAAAACGCGTGGATTGGACACACTGAATAGTTTTACCGAATAGTATTATTCTCTAGTATTATTATTGTTATTTGGTGCGTAGAGGGTGTATCAGTCACCCATGGCTTGTCCACTCATTCATCGGATCGTCTAACGACGGCGAGCCATGCTTCGACGCTATCGTCGTTCGAAGGGGAGATCCCCTCCTGGTCGGCGTTGACTTCGAACTGAGTCGGTTCGATCGTCTCTACCATCCATCCGTCGGCAAACGCCGCTCGGAGTTCGTGTTCGCTGATTCGCCGTGGTCCCCAGTCCCCCGGCTCTCGGTCGCTGAAACAGAGGACGACGACATGCCCGTTTGGCGCCACAGCGGTGCTCAACGATGCGACGTAGCTACGTCGGTCCTCGTCATCGAAAACGTGAAACAAGCCACAGTCGAGGGCAGTACCGAACTGCTCGTTGAGGTCGTCGAGCGACAACGCGTCTTGGACCTCGAAACGCACGTGTTCCGCCCCATCGTGCGCTTTCGACTTCGCCCGTGCTTTTTCGATTGCTCGGGAGGACGCATCAACTCCGAGCACTGAGTATCCCCGGTCGGCGAGGTAGAGCGCGTTCTCACCCGTTCCGCAACCGATGTCGAGAAACGGCCCCTCGAACGACTGTGATTCGAATACCGAGCGAACTGCTGACTGCGGCCGACCGATATCCCACGGTGGCGTGCCGGTGTATGCCTCGTCGAATCCATCCTCGGGAGAACTCATGGAAAAACCCATGGGACGGCACAACTATAGTCTTCTAGGCCGGTAATTCTCCTCACTGGCTACGATTGCGATTGGTCTCCATCTTGAACGGTCGGCAGAGCGCGAGAATCGGAAAAATTGGAAATCGCCCACTTCCGTTTATTATGTCGGACGGAATAGTGGCATTTACCAGCATGATACACGATGCTCGCGTCTTACAACCCCAATTCATCCCCGACGAAGTCGAGCATCGCAACCCGGAAGTCAACGCACTTTCGAACACGCTCAAACCCATCATGGACGGCCAGACCGGAGAAACATCGCTCTTACTGGGACCATCCGGCGTGGGAAAGACGTGTATCGCGAACTACACCGTCGAACGTCTCCGCGAGAACGTTCTTGACATCAACACTCAGTACGTCAACTGCTGGCAGGACCACACGCGCTTTCAGGTGCTCTACCGAATCCTCGAAGGTATCGGAAAAACGGTTGATATTCATCGTCGGTCGACGCCGAAGGACGAACTCCTTGACCGACTTCAGGGGTACAACGGCCCGCAATTCGTCGTCATCCTCGACGAGGCTGATCAACTCGAAGACAAGAGCGTTCTCTATGACCTTTATCGGATGCGCAACATCTCGATGATCCTCATCGCAAATCGCGAAGAAGAGCTGTTCAGCCAGCTCGATGGGCGCTTGACCAGTCGATTGCAGACATGTGTTCGCATTCCATTCGAGAAGTATCACCTCGACGAACTCGTCGCTATTCTCGACGCTCGCACTCGATGGGGACTTTCGGAAAACGCAATCGGAAACGAACAGTTGGAGCTGATTGCCGATGCTGCCGCCGGGGATGCGCGGATCGCGATCGGTATTCTCAGAAACGCGGCACGTCGTGCCGACCAATCGGGTAGTGAAACGATTACGACGGATATCGTCCACGAAGCTGTTCCGGATGGTCACCAGGAGGTGCGCCAGAAAACGCTCGATCAACTTAACGCACATCAGCGCGCCCTCTACGATATTTTGGAAGAACAAGGTGAACTCAATCCCGGCGAACTGTACGAGTTGTACCGGGAGCAGGTCGACGAGCCAAAGACGAATCGAACCGTCAGAAATCATCTCTCGAAAATGGAACATTATCGACTCGTTGTCGCGGAGGGGAAGAACCGAGCACGTACCTACCGGCTCCGCTAATTTCTGCTTTCGGAAACTCCGGAAACGACCCGGTCTTGCCTATGTGCCTGTCGGGGGATATGTTTACTCGTGATGATGGATCAGCAGACACCAACACTCCCGACACTCGACGATGGCGTCACCATCCTCAACACGGACAAACGAGCGACCGGCGCACTTCACTCGCTCGTCCTCGACCATCTCCTACTGGAAGATGGTTCCGCCATCTGGATTGATGCTCACGGGCACGGAACAACACAACCACTGATGCGAATCGCACCATCAATGCACCTTCTGGAGCGTATTCGTATCGCTCGGGCATTCACACCGTGGCAGCACCAAAGCCTCCTGTGTGCCCTCCCTGCGGAGATAACGGACGAAACGACGCTCGTTGTACTCCCGTCTTTCGACTGGTTCTACCGATCGGACGATCTCTCGGACAAAGATGGCGAACGGATGCTATCAGCAGGTGTTGATTTTCTCACTGAAATCGCGGATACGCTTGACGCGCCGATTCTAGTGACACAACAACAAACTGACTCACTAACTGCCCCAATTCGAGAAATCACAACCGAGGTCGTTCGCTGTGAACAAACGAAGTTCGGACCACGATTTGCAGGCGACGACTATGAGACGTTGGTCTACCCGCTTGGTGATGGCACGGTACAGACAACATTTGCGTTCTGGAAACGTGTGCTGACGACACGCCATCCGGCCATTACTGGTGTCGATACTCGAACGGAGGTGAGCGTCAATGGGGCGTACTAACGCGACGTTTCGTGACCTGCTTCGGGCGATAGAAGACCGATGGAGCGACTACCGGCGTGGACTCCGTCGGGCAGACCAAGCAGTCTTCGACCGCCTGTTCGAGTATGCACGCGCGCACGCCGACGCTGGTGGGCTTCAAAACCACCAATACGTGGAGATTCCCGCGCTCATTTCGATGATCCTCGAACAACAGAAACAGATTGACGATCTCGAAGATCGCCTCGATCATCTCGAACAGGATTTGAACGACGCGGAGTAAGTCGATGATCTTCAAGATCGACTATTTCGATTATGGTGTGCATCTGTGGTCGCAGACCGACTCGGGTGTCGAGTACCGGATTGGCAAATCCTACACCCCGACCGTTTACATCTCGGCACACGGAAACGGGTCGCTTGCGGATGCCCACGGTGCACTAAGCCGCTGAAGCGTCCTTTCACCTCTCGGCTGGCGACGTGCACGTATCGAACAGTATCTCGGACTACGATGATTTCTCGCTTCAGTCGTTCGCATAGCGACCGAGCCTCTTCGTTTCCTCTTGATTATTCGTATCTGGCGATAGCGTAGCTGTGACGACCGTGTCAGGAAAATTCATTTCATGTGGTTCTACCTGAGGTAGTTAGCTGGAAATCGAGCGTCGATACATACGTTCTACAATGATTGTAAAAATTCGCTATTTTTGTATGATTTCACTATAATTTTGAAGTCAACATAGTATCCCCGAAGGCCCTGCAGGACTTTTCAATATTTCCCTCATGGTTGCTGAACACGAAACGAGCTATTTGGCGCAGTCGCCCCTGACGTGTCACCTATCGGTTTCGGTGATGAGTGGCTTTACTAAGGATATCCGGTTCCGATGTCTGGGTGTGCCGGCGGAAGAACGCTGGACTCACGTACTGCATCCACAGCATCAACAGGATGCCGAGAAGCAGCGACGCAATGGCGATTACCAACGGTGCCCCGATGCCAAAGAGTGACCCCGTGTAGGCCTCCGCGGGATTCGAGAGGGTGATGACTTGTTGAATGAGAGCCCACGTGAGGATGAGTCCCCCCACAACCGGGGTGACTCCGACTAGTACGAAGTTTTTGACGCTCTTCGTGAGTTCGTTACGGTAGTAAATCGCACAAGCGAACCCCGTCAAACCGTAGTAGAACGCTATCATGAGCCCGAGGGCCGAGAGGGAGTCAAAGAGGATGTTTTGGCTGATGAGCGTGAGACCGACATACCACACAATGGAGAGCACACCCATCCATATCGTCGAGACATGGGGCGTGAGAAATCGGGGATGAACCTTCCCAAAGCCGTCGGGAATAGCCTCGTAGCGGGCCATCGAAAGCGTCGTTCGCGCCGTCGGGAGAATAGTGGTTTGCGTCGAGGCGGCTGCGGACGTGAGGACCGAAAGGATGAGGATTTTGTCGAACGGCGACCCTAAAACCTGCGTTCCCAGCGAACTCAGCACGTCTTCCTGATTGGCAATGAGGAACGGAACGCCGCCGTAGGCTTGAGCCGCGATAGCGACGACAACGTAGATGGCGAGCAACACGACCGTGCTAACCAGTGCGGCCACTCCCGGCGTTCGGTCGCTGTTCTCGCTCTCTTCGTTGACCGTGACGGTGGTGTCCCAGCCCCAGTAAATGAAAATAGCGAGGATCAATCCTGAGTTCAGCGCGCTCCAATCCTGGATAGCGAACGGATTGATCCACGATAACGACGGCGTGATTGCACCAGAGCCACCAAAACCGGTATACACCTCGAAAAGTGCGACGACTGCGAACACGGCAAGCGTGACGATCTCCATACCTAGCAGGAGGAACTGCGTCCGCGCTGAGAGTTCGATTCCGATGACGCAGATGGTGGTGAGAACTGCGATCCAGATAACTCCGACGAGCGTCACTGCGAATACCGAATTCGCCGCACTCTGCCACCCGAGAAGCAGGAAGGTATAGAGTCCTGCGATCTGTGCCAGATTCGCCATCACGATAACGTCGGCGACAACGATGGCCCACCCACCGAGCCAACCGAGTCGCGGTCCCATCGCTTTCGTAACCCACGTAAACGTCGTCCCACAGTCAGGGTCAGCTTTGTTCATGTAGTAGTAGGACGCCGCGATAAATAACATCGGAAGAAACGCAAGCCAGAGAATCGCGGGCGACTGCACGCCGACGACCGCGGCGACGAAACCCAGTGTCGCTGCAAGACTGTACCCCGGTGCAGTCGATGCAACTCCGATTACTACGTTGGAAAGGAACCCCAATGCTCCTCCCTTGAGACCCTTGCTTCCGATTTCCGGTGTCCGAAGCCCGGTCTGTTCGATGGAAACATCACCTCGTTCGTTCATGCGTCTTCCTCCACTTGCTCACCGCGCCACCATCGACCAGTAAGACAGTTGCCCACCCACCGTAGGTTCAGTGTCCGTCGCCTCGAACCGTTTTCATTGCTCGAAAAGTACAGCTCCCACAACTGATCGTTTCCCCCATGTAAAATCATACTTCTCAGCTGTTACCATACGTCACGGTGGAATATGCCGATTTCGGGGGTCAAATCATCGACACATGCAGCCGTCAGCTGTCTCCGAAACGTTACTTTTCATCCGTTCGACGCTCCCATGCCTCACGCTATCCGCATCTCATCGATTCGAATACCTGCTCCTCCAACAAATTCATGCATGTCGCCGGATCGAACGCTTTTTCGGGTGGTTTCACGCCCGTCACCAGTGCATCTCCCTTTACGACGATTGCCGCGGCGACACGTATCGAGACTTTCGAGCAAGGCGAGTTCGTCGAGGTGGTTACGCAACGTTGCCGTCCATTTGTAAATTATCGCCGCGCGATCCTGCGGCGTGGTGGTTCGCCATTCCCGTTCAAAGGCTGCACGTGCGGACGTCACTGCTCCGTCAATATCAGGTTCTTTACATCGCGCGATAGAGGTTATCGGTTCTTTGAGTGCCGGGTCGGATGTTTCGAAACGTTCGCCGCTCTGTGCCGAAACGGATTGGCCATCTAACTTCGCATCGATGGTCAGTCCGTCTGTGGCTTGTTCAATTGCCTGCACGTGATTTTGTTCGAGTGTTCCCGTAAATGTCGTGTCTGCCATTCGTATCCCCGTTCTGTCGTCGCTCGGTTACCCTCCCATTCGGTGAGCAGGCATTCGGCGAATCGGTCAAAGGGTGTTTCCAACGCGATTCGACACCCCTCTGATTACCGAACTGCCATCGCGTATTTCGTTTGGTTCGGTAGTGTGTATGCTTGACATGGGGGAAGAACTTACTTTCTAACTTGTTTTCTGGCAGTCTTGTTCCAGCCATCATCACTTACTCATCAGAAATCTGTCTCTCAGCTGCGCCTCGCCGATTGTTAGTATTACGCATGGACCACATCGGTATCACTGCGTTCGTAATGTCGACTACGGTTGGTTGTTGCGATTCCCTCACCGACAGAAGTCTTATTGCCGGAATCGGTCTAGGTAGTACAATGAGCATCGGTAACAAGACACACGAAAATCCCCACGAAACGCTGTTTCGCGAGCGGACACAGAACAGTCGGGAATTTAACAAGCACGCTGCCTCCATTACACCCTTGGGGGTCGAATCGAATGTCCGTTCGTTCGCTCCGTATCCGTTTTACGTCGAACGAGCCAACGGGTCGTATGTCTATGATATCGATGGCAACGAGTATCTCGATTTGCTGCTCGCACTTGGACCGATCATCCTCGGTCACGGTCACCCCGAAATTCGGGCGGCAGTCAAAGAACAAGTCGATACCGCCGACGTAACGGCAACGCCACAGCCCATCTCCATCGTGTTCATGGAGAAAGTCGCAGAGATGACGCCGAGCATCGAAACCGTCCGGCTTGCCAACAGCGGTACTGAGGCGACAATGCATGCGATTCGCGTCGCCCGCTCATACACAGGAAAAAACATCATCGCCAAGCCGGAGGGTGGATACGCCGGTGCGCATGACTACGCCCTCCAGAGTGTATTCGCGAGTGAAGAAGCACTCGGCCCAGCAAACCATCCCAACACAGTATCATACGGAACGGGTATTCCGGACGCCGTGAGCGACACCGTCGTCGCATTCCCGTTCAATGATGAGGAAGCAACCGAGGAGATCCTTCGTGAGCAGGCCGACGATCTTGCGGCAGTACTACTCGAACCCGTGATGTTCTCCTGTGGCTGTCTGATGCCACAACAGGGATATCACGAGTTTCTACGTGAGTTGACCGACGAACTGGGAGTCGTTCTTATTTGGGACGAAGTGATGACCGGATTCCGTCTCGGACCAGGGAGTGCACAGGGTCGGTTCGGTGTAATTCCGGACATGACTACCTTCGCCAAAGTTGCGGGCGGCGGTTATCAGATGGCTGGCTTTGGTGGCCGCCGCGAAATTATGGACGAAATCATTCCACCAGAAAGCGACGAAGAACGAACATGGGACTCCTCGGTGTTCCACGGCGGGACGTACAACGGACATCCGGTATCCGCTGCAGCAGGTCTCAAAGCCCTCGAAATCCTTGAATCAGGCAATGTATATACTCATATCGAACGACTCGGCGATCGACTCTTCACCGGTTTACAGGAGGTTGCAGACGATGTTGGCGTGGCAGCCAACGTCCAGCACATCGGCTCGATGGGACAGATCTACATGACCGACCACGACATCCGCTACTACCGTGATACCTGGCATTCGAACGAAACACAGTTCGCGGACTGGTGGCTCGAAGCCGCCGGTCGTGGGGTCGTTTTCGGCACCCCGAGCCAAGGTGAACGGTTCTTTACGACGGACTCGCATACCGATGAGGAGATCGACCACGCACTCGAAGTCGCCGAAGAAGCGCTTCGAGCAGTCGATCATCCATACGAGGACTAACCAGAATCCTCCGTCCTCAGTAGGTTAGTTGTCCACTTCGATCTCGACTAACTCCTGACCTGCTGTGACTTCCGCCTCGTTCTCGACGAAAAATTCGGTGATGGTACCCGGCCGTTCGACCGTAACATCGTGAAAGTTCTTCATCACTCCGACGAGACCGACGACGTCACCGGTCTCGACAGTGTCTCCTACGTCCGCGAACAGGTCTTCACCGGGGTCCGGCCGACGATAGAAAACGCCGGGCATCGGGGATTTGATAGTTGTTTTTTCAGTCATGATCTGTTTTCCGTTGGAGCGTCAGTATCGATACTCCGGAATCGCTTGTATATGCTTCGTCCGTTCGGGAGGTTGCGTCGATTCATTTTCAGACAATCTACTCATTGATCGAGGAACGTATCGCTTCCAGCCGTTCGGTGAGGTGTCTACGGGCGTCGAGCGCCTCGTCGACTGTCACTGACTCGAAGGAGAACGACTGATGGGTTTGATGCTGTGCGAGGCGATTTCGGTCCGGACTGATGACCGTACCGATCGTCGCATATCCGCCGCCCGTCACCGCATCGCGCATCAAGACAATGGGCTGTTCCGGGACCTGAATCGACCCGACGGGATATCCGAGATCAACGACGTTTGACGGATCCGTCCCCGCGCCGAATGGCTGTTCTCGCTCGATGAACTCGAGGTCGATCCCATCGAGACGGTAGCCGACGCGGTCGGCCTCGGGGGTCACGGTCCATTCTGTTTCCAGGAACTCCGCCTTGCTCTCGTCGGTGAGACGGTAGTCACACAGTCCCATTACCACGCGAATCGGCCCCATATCGCCGTACGTCGGTCGGTGTTCGTCCGATACCTGGCTGTCAATGTGCGCCGAGTGATCGCCGTCGTCCTCGACCGAGAGCGAGTCTCCCTCTTGGAGTTGTCTCCCATCGTATCCACCGATTCCGATAAGTGTGTACGTCGATCGGCTATCCATCGTGAGCGGTACGTCTATTCCCCCGGCGATGGCGAGATAGCTCCGAGCACCCTCGGTCGCGAAATCGAACGAAAGGATGTCGCCTGCGTCTACTCGATGGGATGTCCAGTTGGATATCGGTTCGTCGTCGATGGTCGCGTTCATGTCCGCCCCGGCGATCGCCACAACAGCGTCCTCCTCGAATTTGAGGTCCGGTCCCTGATACGTGATTTCTAACGTCGCGCGGTCTTCATCGTTGCCCACGAGATAGTTCGCGACCTTGTGAGAGAACTGGTCCATTGCACCCGACGGCGGCATCCCGATATGATAGTGGCCGTATCGTCCGAGATCTTGTACCGTCGTCGAAATTCCGGGTTCTAACACTTTGATCATTCGTCCAGCACCTCCATGAGCTTCCGGTTGTACGATTCCGGATCTTCGAAGAACTCCTCCGGTGAGAACGTTATCTCTTCGTACTGATACTGGAACGTTCCGTCCTCGATATCCGCACGGATATCGTCATATTCGCCGCGGTCGATCTTCCTGAAGTTCATGATATCTCCGGGCTGTGGGAAAACCATCGAATCCTCGAAATCGGGGAGGTTCTGTTCCACGTCGAGCACTTCGACCGGCGTTCGGCCGAACAGTTGGTATCCTCCCGCCCCTTGTACCGGATAGATCGCGGTAAACGCTCCACCGTAGCCGACGGCCCGACTCGGCGTATCGGTCCTTGGTTGGACGTATTTCGGCACTTCGATCTGCTCGTCCCGTGGAACCATCTGGAACGTCCACGGGAGTCCGGGAACGAATCCGATCATCGTCACCATATGCGGTGCACCCGCGTGAGCGTCGATGAATGCGTCTACGTTCTCGAAGTCGTTAATCCGTGCTGAGTACTCCAAATCCGTCGAATTAGGATCTTGGTGGTTATCACGAAAGCGCATCAGCGTTTCGTGTGTCCAGGGGTCGTCGTAGAGGACGGGAAAGTCGATAATGCGTGTGTCCCATTCGTATTCTGAGAGGTGAATCTCCCGGTCGAGTTCTTTCAACTCGTTGATGAGCGTGTCGGGTTCTATCTCCTCCGGACTGAAATGGATGAGGTACGATGCGTTCGCCGGGCAGACTTCGATCAGCCCCGGCAAATCCATGTCCTGAATTCGTTGGGTGATCGCCATCGCCTTGAAATTGGCATCGAAACTCATCTCCTGGTCTAACTCGACGAAGACGTAATCATCGCCACCGTGTTCGTATCGTGGCGACGGCAACTCCGTCCGTTGAATCCGTTTGGCAGGCATGCTACGACAGAACACACCACATATTCCGACCTATACTTATCGACGAGTCGCGAGTCGTCCATGATTTCGTGGGGCAATCCACATCTTCAGCGTGGTAACACCCTGCTTGGCTTCGACCGGAAAGGAGGTGGACCGAACGAAACGCGGTCAACACGAAGCGGAGGTATGCACTTCGGTATTATATGCCATGAACACCATTCGATTACATACGATGTTTGACCGTGTACTGGTCGCAAATCGGGGCGAAATCGCCGTTCGCATCATCCAGGCCTGCGACGAACTTGGCGTTGAATCAGTGGCAGTCTACAGCGATGCGGACGAACACGCTCGGCATGTTCGGCTCGCCGATGAGGCGCGCCACATCGGGCCGTCGGTCGCTCGCGAGAGTTATCTGAATCAGGAGCCCCTCCTCGACGCTGCGCGGGACGCGGCCGTCGATGCGGTCCATCCGGGATATGGGTTCCTCGCCGAGAGTACGTCGTTCGCCGCGGCGGTCGAAGCCAGCGACTTCGCCTGGGTCGGCCCGCCGAGTGACGTGATGAAACGATTCGGCGAAAAGACAGAGGCTCGGAAGATATTGCAACGAGCGGGCGTTCCCATCGTCCCTGGCACCACGGAACCGGTCTCCGATACCGACGAGATACGACAATTCGCCGACGAACACGGTTATCCGATAGCGATAAAAGCCGACGGCGGCGGTGGCGGTCGTGGGTTACGGGTCGTCAGCGAAGCCGAAGAGATCGAATCGCAGTTCACGAACGCCCAGCGGGAGGGGGAAGCGTACTTCGGCAACTCAAACGTGTACGTAGAGCGTTTTCTGGAACAACCGCGCCACATCGAAGTACAAATTCTGTGTGACGAACATGGTACTGTTCGTGACCTCGGGGAACGTGATTGCAGCATCCAACGTCGGCAGCAGAAACTCATCGAAGAAACGCCGAGTCCGGCACTGACCGAAGCTGAACGGGAGGAGATTCGACGCGCTGCGCGCCTCGGTGCTGAGGAGGCAGACTACGTGAACGCCGGGACAGTGGAGTTCCTCTACGAGGACGGAGAGTTCTACTTCCTGGAGGTGAACGCACGAATCCAAGTCGAGCACCCGATTTCGGAGATCGTCACCGGTCTTGACCTCGTCCAGTGGCAGCTCAAAATAGCCGCGGGGGAACCGATTACCTTCGACCAAAGCGATGTTCAAATGCACGGCACCGCGATGGAGTTCCGAATCAACGCCGAGGACCCGACCGACGATTTCGCTCCGATGCCGGGGACCATCGAGCGCTACTGTCCCCCTCGCGGAATCGGTACTCGGGTGGACGACGGCATCGACCAGGGCGACAAAATCAGTCCGTACTACGATTCCCTCATCGCCAAATTCATCGTTTCCGCGGAGGACCGAACCAAACTGCTCCGACGAGGAAAGCGAGTGCTTCGGGAAGCGGAAATTGACGGCGTCCCCTCGACAATCCCGTTCCATCTGGCGATGCTGGACGACGATAGCTTTCGCAGTGGTGATTACTCGACGAAGTACGTGGATACCGAGTTCGAAATGCCCTCTGAAACCGAAAAGTAGCGCGACGGGACGGTAATCGGGTAGTCGAATCGTCGAATTGCGCTACGCGATTTCGTCCAATTGCGCTACGCGATTTCGTCCAATGGTGCGAGTCGAATGTCGTGCTCGTCTACCTGCTCGTGAATGGTTTCGAGCAGTTCGACGGCGTTCGGGCCATCCCCGTGGATACAGATGCTCCGTGCCGGAACGTCGATCACGTCCCCGTTTTCGGCTTCTACTTCACCGTCGAGTGCGATATCGATGAACCGCTGTGCGACGAGATCCGTCGCTTTCGGTTCCATCTGTTGCTCGACGATGAGGCTTCTATCCGGTCGGTACGTCAAATCAACGTACCCCTCGAAGACGGCGCGAAGGTCGTCGAACTCCTGAGTAACCTCGTAAATGTTCATATCCGTCGCGAGATAGATGAGGTCGTCGTCAACGTCGAGAATCCCCTCCATCACCGCCCGAGCGTGGTCAGCGCTCTCCGAAAGCATCGAGTACATTGCACCATGCGGTTTGACGTGTCGAACCGTCATTCCGTATCGGTCGGCAAACGCTTGGAGTGCTCCCAACTGATAGGTGACGTAGTCACGAACCTCCTCGGGACTCGCGTCTATCTTCCGTCGCCCGAACCCCATTTTATCAGGCAGCCCGGGGTGAACACCGATTCCAACGCCGTGCTCGGCGGCCAGCGAAACCGTATCGTCCATCACGTGGGGGTCTCCAGCGTGATACCCTCCTGCAATGTTGGCCGAGGTAATGTACGGCATCACTTCGGCGTCTCGTCCCATTTTCCAGTTCCCGAAGCTCTCCCCCATGTCGCAGTTGATGTCGATTGTTACCATGGTGAATACAGTGGTTCGAGAAAGAGAAATAGCTTCGGCTAGCCGTGGATGTCGATCGGAACGAAGGCGGTTTGCAGGCAACGTATTTGCCCGTGTCTCCCCACCGTATGAGTATGGGTAGCAGTCCACCGATTCAGGATCTCCATTTTGCCGATGCGCCCGACGTCGATCGCGTCCCGGGACCGCGCTCGCAGGAACTCCTCGAAAAACAACGACAAATCGACAGCAGTGCTGTCGCATATCCGAAAAGCGTCCCGATCGCGATCGATGCAGCGAAAGGGGCAACGATACGGGACGTGGATGGAAACACGTATCTCGATTTTTTCGCCGGTATCGGCGTTCTGAACGTTGGACACTCGAATCCGTACGTCCTCGAAGCAGTACAGGAGCAGACCGAGCGGGTAATCCACACGATAGATTTCCCAACTGAGGCGAGACTCGACCTTATAGAAGCGCTGAACGAAATCGCACCCGGGGCGCTTCCGGACCACAATCGGGTCGTGTTCGGCGGGCCGACCGGAAGCGACGCTATCGAAGCAACGCTCAAGATAGCGAAGTATAACACGGGAAACACGGGCCTCATCGCCTTCCGTGGCGCGTACCACGGTGCGACGTCCGGTGCGCTCAGTCTCGGCGGGGGGCGAAAGTACAAGCGGCCGTATGAACCATTGCTTCCGGACGTGTCTCACGTTCCATATCCGTATTCGTTCCGACAGGGAATTTCAGATGACGAAGCACGTGAACGGGTGTTATCGGACGTTCGTGAACTCATCGAGGACCCCTACAGCGGTATCGCCGACCCTGCCGGGATTTGGGTAGAGCCGATTCAGGGAGAAGGGGGCGTCGTGACGCCCCCGAAAGGATTCCTTCGCGGGTTGAAAGAAATTACGACGGAGAACGATATTCCACTCATCGTCGACGAAATTCAGACTGGATTTGGACGAACTGGCCAGTGGTTTGCGAGCGATTGGGAAGACGTGACTCCCGACATCATGCCGATGGCGAAGGCTATCGGCGGTATCGGTCTCCCGCTTTCCGCGACCATGTACCATGAGGACCTCGACACGTGGGAGGCTGGCGGACACGTCGGAACCTACCGCGGCAACGTACCAGCGATGCGGGCGGGAGTCCGAGCAATCGAGTACATCCGTGACCATGATCTGCTTGCTCACGCCCGCGAAATGGGGACGTCCATCCGGAAGCGATTCCACGATATCGCGGATGAAACGCCCAGTATCGGGGACGTTCGCGGGAGAGGACTATTCGTCGGAGTCGAATTCATCGACGGAAACGGGATGCCAAACGAACCCATCGTGAAATCGATACAGCAACATTGCTACGAACGAGGCGTCTTGGTCTGGACTGCTGGACGGGATGGAAACGTTCTCCGGATAATCCCACCGCTCGTCATCACGGAAGAACAGGTCGAAACCGGGATGGACATCGTTATGGACGCCATCGAAACGCACGCGTAGCAGGACGTCCGGTCCGTTCTTATTAAAAGAGAACTGAATCCAGTCGGAAAGGGGTTCTTCGTAAGCGACGTAAGATACAGTATGGGGGAAGGGTCACACACGGCAACACGGGAAACACTCGCACGGTTGCCATCGGGTACGAAAATAGAGACGATGGTTCACACCTACACCGGTTCGACGGACGGGGCGACCGTTTATTTACAAGCCGCACAACACGGTCGGGAAGTGAACGGGGCGGAAGTCCTTCGCCGACTTCACAATCAAATCGCCGATACCGACATCACCGGACGTGTGATCGCAGTTCCCGTCGCAAACCCGCTAACGTTCGACCATGTGTCGTATGTCACGCCCGAACAACTGGATCCGGTTCATCCGAACATGAACCGGGTTTGGCCGGGTGATAAAAACGGAAGCATTCACGAGCGGATGGCCGCGCGGTTGTGGGAGTACGCCCATCAAGCGGATGCGATCATCGACCTCCACACGGGAAGTCCGGACATGTTTCCCCACGTGGTCGCACTGGAAGGGCACGCAGACTCCATCACGCTCGGCCGTGTCTTCGGTACGCGACTCCTATTGACGGAGCAAGCACACGCCGCAGCGGGTGAAGAGTGGCATCGGCGTAGTTTCGGCGGAAAACTTCGGGTAGCGGCGGTCGAAGAAGGGATTCCAAGCATTACCCCGGAGTTAGCCTACAGCAAGCAGATCATCGAAGACGCCGTCGAAATCGGTGTCACGGGCATTTTGAACGTGCTCCGCCACCTCGATATACTGGAAGGAACGCCGGTCGATACGGGACCACAAACGGTTGCTCGCAATCACTTGGGTCGAATCGTTGCATCCGAGTCCGGTCTCTTTCACTCGGACCCGAACATAACGGTCGGCTCGTTCGTCGAAAGCGGAACGTTGCTCGGAACGTTGTACGATCCGACAACGTACGAACCGCTCCAAACGATTCGAGCGGATCGGGATGGCCTCCTGTACGCACTCACACAGGAAGCAACGATAATAACCGGAGAAGCGCTCGCCAACATCGCGGAGCCGTACGAATCATATGAGTAAGATCGTTGTGACAATGATAGTCATACTGACTGAAATTACTGCTTAGTAATTCTGCCCAGTATTACCCGATTCAATTCGACCAGCCGACCTCGAGCGGAGGATACTACAGTGCAGGACCATGAGGAGCCACCATCGTTTCCCCTCAGGTACCCGTTGCGATGCGAGCCCCTTCGACAGCTACAACAGCGGTGCCTCCGAACTATCCATATTCGATGCCCTCCAACGGATCCGATCAGCGTGAGACCGCTCAGTTGCTTGGAATCGCCGTCGTCGGCTGTCTCTCCACCCTCACACTTATCGATATCGCAGTTGCAAGCAATGCGGCAGTGGGGCTTTCGGACGCTTCTAGCGAGACGCTCGTGGTTCCACAATGGCTGTATTTAGCGACGGGCGGCGCAGTAATCGGCGCTTCGGCCCTCCTTGCCAGTGTCGTCACCGACAGAAATTTCATCCGTTCAGTTCACGAGTGGCGGAAACCGTTCTCGATGGAGTTGCCGCTCCGGCAGGGAGCCATCTATCTCGCTCGATTTATCGGCGTTGCCGGACTCGCTATCGTCATCTATCGAGGGTTCGTCGGTCCGCAGGTTCCGACCGCGAACGCCGCCGTTATTCTCGTCTTCGCGGGCGTCCGCGCAGGGTTGACGATGGTCGTTTACCTGGTCGGGAACGTTTGGCCTGCCCTGAACCCATGGCGGACGATAGCCGAGGTGCTCCCAAACCTTGGTCGACCGTATCCCACCCGCCTCGGACGCTGGCCCGCGGTGGCCGGATTGCTTGCGCTCGTGTGGCTCGAAACCGTCACCCCTGTCAACAAGGAGCCGGCTCTGCTTGCGACTGCGATCTGTGCGTATTCAGTACTAACACTCATCGGCGCGCTCATCTACACACCGGAGTCGTGGTTTTCGAACGCCGACCCGTTGTCGGTCACGTTTCGATTTTACGGGGCCGTTGGACCGTTTCGGTGGATCGACGGCGGTATCACCCTTCGACCGCACGGGTTCGACCTTCCGAAATCGGGGTTAGTGTCCAGGGCAGCCGATATCGCGTTCATCGTCGCGCTGATTTGGGAACTCACGTTCAGTGGGTTCGTCACGACGACAACCGGCGTCGAATTCGTCAAGGCGGCCGTCGGGACGGGGGTCCCACCACTCGTCGTATACGGTCTGCTGTTCGTCGGTGGATACGCCCTCTTCCTCGGCGCGTTCTGGCTAGCGGCGCGGTTCGCCCGAAAAACCGGCGAAACCTACCTCACGCCGCGGACGCTCGCCGTTCGTTTCGCACCACCGTTGCTCGCGATCGCCGCGGGATACCACCTCGCGCACTACTTTGGGTTCTTCGTCTCCCTGCTTCCATCGTTCGTTACGTCGGTCGTCACGCCATTCTCGCCGCCGGCGAACCCGCTCGTATTGACTCTTCCGGGGTGGTTCGGCGGACTCACTATCGCGTTCATTTTGGTGGGACACATACTCGCCGTCTGGCTCGCGCATGCAGAAGCGTATGCGGCGTTCCCGAGCCGATTGCAGGCGATTCGAAGCCAGTATCCGTTCGTTCTCGTGATGATTGCATACACCATCATCAGTTTATGGCTCATCTCGCTACAGACAGCCACCCCAGCATTCGTGTCGTAATCGAAGCGATCGCAAGATCGTGACCGTCAGATGGTGAACTCCATCGGTGGCATCCGCATGAACGCCGTCTCGTAGCCATCGTGTCGAGCGAGTTGTGGTGGCGAATCGACTGTGAGCCGAAGGGTATCGCCCGACCGTACATCCTCGACCGCAGTTCCGTAGTGATTATCGAGTTTTGGATCGAGAGCGGGAGCGAGCGACCCCTTCGAAACCGTCGTTCCGTTTCGAACGAGTTCCATGGAGAGAGACATCCGCGGGAGCACGATCCGATTGTACGGCGTACGCGGTGACACTGCGAGATATGACTGCTCTTCGTCGGTAAACCGATTCGATTCTTTGACAACGGTGATAACGAAATCGGCGTCGCCGGACGATTTCGTTCCGACGACCATACCGGGCAGCGAGCGTGGATCCGGTGCCCGACCCGCAGGTATCTTTTTCATCATCGGTTCGATCGCGTCGCGGCTTCCCCGTTTCTCACCCACCTCCCGATACTTGACGTCGTAAATCTGTTCGGTATCGAATTCAAAGTCGATAGCCACAGATGCGCCATTCGGCAATCGAGATGCAAGCTCCCCCGTTCTGTCCGCGCCGATCGAACCGACCTCGACCTCTGCAGTGTACGAACCGTTACCGTCGAGCGTAATGTTATCTCCGTAGTGAAAACCCATGGTCTGCGAAAGCATCGGCCACGGTGCTCGGTCATCGACCGTTGTGTCGCCTTTCGTAATTGTCACTTGCATGTCGGCTGGAATGACGGCGTTCGTCTTCGCATCCCAGAGCGATATCATGAGGTGGAGGGAATCATCCGACTGGACGACGACTTTGTTACTCGATTGGCCGGTAACGTTCCAGAATCGATGCGGGTACGAGTACATCATCGCAAAGTGAAGGTCCCCGTCGTTTCCCATCCCATACATCTCCATCCCTTCGATGTAGGCGGGGTAGTAGACGGCATTCGGGCGGTTTTCGACGATCGGTGGGTCGCGCCATGCGGATTCCGTTCGGAATCCAAGCGATTCGAGACAACCAGTCGAAATAACTCCCCCTGTGAGCGCCGTGCCGGACTGGAGGAACGTTCGTCGATGCATCGATTGAGGGTTGTGCAGGCATTTGAATGAGGATATTGGTTCACTAATCGAATCGGCTGCACACGAAGGAACGGTCCGATACCTCATCGCGATTACTACGTCCGCTGCCTTGTCACTAGTATCATCACAGAGACGCTGACTTCGTAAAAAATGACGAACGAAAAGTGAGCCGTCTGTAGTAGCTTACCGTTCGTCCTCGACTCCGCCTTCGATATCGTTATTCCTCATAGTGAGGTTTTCTGTGGATTCGAGGATTTGTAGACCCGGTTTTCCGCTCCGTGAACGGGCAGTGATACCTTCGATTAGCGTCCCGTTGCCACCCTCCACGACTGCGTGACTCTCGGAGACATACGTACCGCCCTGAATCGTGCACCCCGCAGCAGTGTTGGTCAGCGCATGGCGCCCCGAGTCACCACCGTGGTCGACGGTCAGGCCGGCGAAAAGGCTGTCATCTCGGTCGTTGTAGATTGCACTGTACGTTCCGTTCGCCGCAGCTTCACCCGTGATGCTGGTGTCCAGAAGCTTGACTCGGCCGCCGCCTTCTTTGATCTTCACTGCCGAACCGCCGCCCGTCTCATGTGTAATATCACATCGCTGGAGGACAGTCGTACCTGTCCCTGAGCGGACGGTCACGGCAGGGGTTGTCCCATCGGTTCGAACCGTGACGGTGCTATCCTCGAGGCGACTCTGGCTGGCACTGTCATCAATCCAAACGGGGGGACTGTCGGAAACATTCGATTGGATATCAACGTTCGTTGCAACAACTTTTTCACCGTTTTCGAACCGAAGTCCCTGCTGCGAACGGCCGAATCCGTCCTGTTGGTCGACGACAATGGTGGTGTCCTCGATGTAACTGTCAATGCCACCGATCCGAACGTTTGCGCCGAGGCTGTTTTGATATCGACCGCCTTCGATGTGAACAGATCCGGCACCGTTTGATGCGTACAGACCGTGGTCTGGGAACGACCCGAGGACGCAGTCCCGGAACGTAATCGTTCCTTCGTTAGTATTACATAGGATTCCGGTCGGTCCCCATTCCAGTTTGTCACCCGGCGCATTCTCCGTGGCGGCTGCGCCGTCAGGTGCCGAGAATCGCTCGACGAGACCGGTGCCCTCTGCGGAAGTGATAACGAACCGGCCGGGACCCCACGCGCCGGTGTCGTGGCGTCCGACAACCTCGATGTCGCGAACGATCATCCCATCGTCCGCGGCCGCATCGATAACCCGTACACCGGTGTTGTCACGACTCATATCGACCGTGAAGTTCTCAACGCGAAGATCCGTAACGGGGTCGTAATCAACACCGAGTCTGAACAATTTGTAGTTCCAATCGCCGCTATCGTCGAACTCGTCGAATGGTGCAGGAATGAGCGTCGCGTCATTCCCTACCATTCCGAAGTTGTTACAGCCGGTAACGCGAATCCGTTTGTCGATGTAATAATCGCCGCTCGGGAATTTCAGCAGCGTATCGCTTCCCGCTAATTCCTCGATAATTGGTGTGATCGATTCATTGCCGGTCGGGTCCGCACCTTCGTCGGTGACATCGATTACCGTTTCGTACTTGTCTTCGAGGTCCGACGGCGCAGCAACGCTCTTGCCGACCATTGCTGTAGAGCCCGCGGCAATGCCGGCGAGCTTGAGGTATGAACGACGATTCGTTTTGGTTTCGATTTGTCGATCTGGAGCCATCAAAATAACCCCCTCAGCGAACAATTTTAGTACTTATGGCCATGATATTCGTTTTTCAACTAGTTCCGTCTCGAAATTGATTGCACAATGGTTCAACGATGACAGATTCAGGGGACGATTAGTTTTTACCACATACAAATGCGACAAGTTCGATGTGTATCTGCATCGTGAGAGGAGGATAGAGGTAGATTATCAGTGGTGGACACTTGTCAGTGGGGGGTGAGTCCGACACCGTCGGCCAATAATTCGTGCGAGCGCAACGCATCATCGTGGTCGCCGACAACATGTTGAATCATAACTTCGTCGACGTTTACGCGGTCAGCAAGTTGCTCTAATATCTCGATGAGTGTTTCCGGACTCCCAGAAACGGCCCGTGGCCACTCGCCGGAATCGAGTGTGGCTGGTGTTGGCTCGGGAACACCGCCAAGTTCGTCAATAGCCTCCTCAACGGATGGCGTCGTACCGACGACACCGCGCCGCATCCGCTTGTAGGACGCCTCAGCTACCGCTCGGAGTCGTGCCGCCGCTTCGTCGGTTTCAGCACAAACCGCATTCACTGCGACCATTCCTGCTGGCTTGTCGCTACTACCGGCCAGATGGGACGGTTGGAAGTGCTCGCGGTATTCTTCGAATGAGTGGACGGCGAACTGCGGTCGAATGAACGCCGCAAAGCAGTAGGGCAACCCGAGTGTGCCCGCGATAGCCGCACTCGACGGACTTGACCCGAGTACCCACGGAACAGGTGTATCCGCACCTGAGCGGGGAATCTCCAGGTTACTGTAGGCGTGCTCGTCAGGATAGTCGTCATAAAGATGATTAACGACGGCTTCGATCTTTTCGGCATGGTCTTCGTCGGGATTTTGGACGTGTCGTTCCGTTCCGAGGGCTCGGTCGGCGGCCGGAGAGCCGTTTGCCCGACCGAGTCCCGCGTCGATGCGCCCGGGCGCGAGCGCGTCCAGCGCGCCGAACTCTTCTGCAACCTTGAACGGGCTGTAGTGGTTAAGGAGCACCGCTCCCGAACCGAGTCGAATTGAGTCGGTTTCGGCGGCGAGATGTCCGAGGAGAACCTCGGGGGTTGTTCCGGCGAGTGTGTTCGCCATCCCGTGGTGTTCCGCCACCCAGAATCGCGAGTAGCCGAGCCGTTCGGCCTGTCGCGCCGTTTCGACAGTATTCGCGTAGGCTTCGGTCGCGGTTCCACCGTTGGGAACCGGCGAGAGATCGACAATGGAGAGATTCACAACCCCTCTCGGGGATTCCGAAAAATAACGGTTTGGCTAGCGGGCGGTTCTTGCTGCGAATTTGACTCTCCTTGTTCGGACGACCTCGAAGGAACAGATATGTGATCTACGACTCCGTGAGCAACGGAGAAAACGTTCAGTCGGAGGAACGTGCTTGTGAGTGAAGGATATACTGACTGGAAATGTTGTCCAGTATTATTGCTTAGTGTTTCTGACTAGTATTACTGATCTGGCTCAGTCGAATCGAGGATATCACCGTAGGATGGGACGACGTGATGGGTTGCATGCTTTGATTAAGAGTTAGAACTCATCGTTCACCGATAATCGACTGAAGTACTCGAAAATCGGGTCGAGATGGATGCCATCATGTATCGGCCGGGGTTCACGAATCATATCTCGGTCATTCGCCCTGACTGGTCGATTCGACCGCGCGTGACCGGACTGCCAATACGAGACCGGATGTCAATACGATCGCTATCGCAACATGATACACGATGTCCGGAACGGTGCGAGGACCGATCCCAACGGCAATCGTAAAGATTCCGACGAACGTCCCCAATAGTGCAAATGCTTGAACAGCAACAGCGAACGAAAACATCGACCGTGGTTGAATCCACGTAATCGCTAATCCGAGAAGCAAGACGATACCGATTGTTCCCTCGGCTATCATCGCCTCATGATGTTCAAATCCCTGAGTGAGTAGTCCCGCGTGGACAAGGGCAGCGAGGAAGAAAGACGTAGCTTCCACCGCGAGCAATACCCGTACCGTTCGCTGGTTTTCCGTCAGATCGGTTTCAGACGGCGCCATGGTGGTTTGTATGAGTCTCGTGACGGTGAGCATGTGCCCGAACATGTTCTTCCGCTGAGCCTCCACCGATCACGAACGGGGGAACGAGGTCGGTTTGTGTGTTGATGTATTTGCGGCGATACGGCTAACGTCGTCCACCGACAGTACAGTATATGCCCAAAGCACGAGTTCGATTCAGACCACCGGGTGGTTCCCTCGAAGGTCCCTTTCGGTTATCGAGCGAGCACCCCAACGACGAATTCCGGCTCCTGAGTGCGTATCCAACCGACAAAGGATTACTCGTCGTATTGGAAGCAACCATGGCTGAACCGACGATTGTTCTTGACCTGTTCGAGGATGCGCCAGAAACGAGGGTACCTTCCTACGACGTCCTCCACGTGGACGAGCATACGGTATTGCTGCAGTTCCAGCTTCCCTTCGTCCCTGCGCCCTTTCGAGCGTTCTTTGCTTCGGGAACTCTGCCACAACTCCCATACAGTATCGAAGACGGTTGGATCGTCTGTGAATTTACCACCTCCCACGAACGGTTGTCCCGATTCGGTGAGATGTTGGCAGAGGCTGGGTTCGCATTCGAGGTCGAACGTGTTATCCAGTCCGTAACTCCGACCGAACTCTTGACCGACCGCCAGCGGGAGTTTATGAGCGAAGCGCTCGAACAAGGCTACTACGACACGCCACGGCAGTGTTCGCTCACCGATCTCGCCTCCGCACTGAGCGTCAGCAAATCCACGACGAGCGTCGTTCTCCATCGTGCTGAAGAAACGATCGTCAAAGAATTCTTTGCCGTGCCAATCGACGAACCCGAATCCGAACATCGCCAGCGGAGCGGCTCCGACAAGGGGACGTAGAATGGACCAAGGGGCTCGCCTGGAGAGACGGAACATGTTCGAACGAATCTTGAGGAGACATCGGCCCGTCTACACAGTTGATGACATTGAAGTCATGTCCGATCAGATCGAAACACCGAGGAACAGACTGTGCTCGAACGCAAGCGAACGCTGACTACGATGGATCCGCACAGCGCGGACCACCTCGATTCGTCGTCTTCGGCTTCGGCGTCGCCCTTGGGCTGCTCACTGCTCGTCGGTTCCGGCCAAAGCCCGAAAAACGATAACTTCTCCCAAAATCGTTACCGACCGATATCGTACGGTTCGGATGCTTTTTGTGATCGATTTCGGTAATTGATACTTTCTGACCGATCGGGGTTCGACCGTCGGAAGCCAGAATCGAGATTGGGCCTCCCCTTGGACATCAGGGCTTGCAAACGGCTCGTACGCGGTGAATTCCAGTGATTCGTGTTCAGCCGTCCCCTTTCGTTTCATCCACCGCGAACCGAATCTTGACGGTCACGCCCCACATACTGCCACCCATGGCCGGAGCAATCATCACCGGATCGTCGCGAGGAATCGGCCGTGCTGTCGCACGGCGATTCGCGGACGATGGCTACGACGTCATCATCAATTATCGCAACAACGCCGAAATGGCCACATCGGTGGCGGAGACGATCGATCGGGAGACTAGTCGCGAAGCACGCGTCGTCAAAGCGGATGTCAGTGATCCGGGAGACGCCGAAGCCCTCATCACAACGAGCGTCGAGGAACTCGGGAGTATCGACCATCTCGTTAACAATGCGGGCATCGACCAACACGTTTACACGGAACAGCTACCTCCGACAGACTTCGATCGAATACTGGACGTAAATGTTAACGGTGCGTTCAATGTGACGAAGGCCGCGCTGTCATATCTCCGTGAATCCGCGGTTCCGGAAGGACCATCGATAACGAACATCTCTTCGATACTAGCGTACACCGGCGCACCGATAGAGTGTCATTACGCCGCCTCGAAAGCCGGCCTTCTCGGATTGACGAAGAGCCACGCGAGGGACTTTGCTCCCACGATTCGCGTCAACGCGGTCGCTCCTGGCCATATTGAAACGGACATGACTGCCGACCGAACCCCTGCTGAAGCGAACCGGGAGCGCCAACAGATTCCACTCGGCAGGTTTGGTCAGCCGGAAGACATCGCCGACGCTGTGGCGTATCTCCGTGATGCCGGGTTTGTCACCGGGGAGACGCTGAACGTCAACGGCGGCGAGCTTATGCGATGAAGTGATCGACGGTCTCAGTCGTCCATATCTAATGATCGCTCACGGCACGTCGCACATCGCTCGGTCAAATCCTCGATATTGTCGGATTCGTCTATCTCACCGAGGTCAAGCGTATCTTCGTACTCCAACGGTGAGGCGTGATTATATCCCCGTCGTTGTAACTCGTCCACGAGCTCATCGTGGCGTTCGGCTATCCGTGAGGTGTCGATTTGTCCCTTCGCCGCGTGTCCGCGGACTGCATTCGTGTGTTCAGCATGAATATGGCCCACAAGCTGGTGGAGCTCTTTGTGTTCCCCGAGGAGATGCTGACGACAGAGTATTCCCGGTGGAACACACCACATCCGAGTCATATCCGAAATAGGGTCCTCGAACTAAAAGTCTCATTGCTTCGTGAAGCGGTCGGTGGGTCGATACGGGGGACGACGATTCAAATTCACGCCAGAAGGGATTTATCATCGGTAATTATTGTCTCCCACGTTTGGTACAGCACTATCGATGAACTCGCGGATGATATTCGAACGATCTTAAATTTATTAATATTATTAGGAAATATGTTATGTAGATCGGCAACTGAGTACGAATCGCATGAATGATAAGCCAACACATGACAAGTTCGAACGAGTACTGTCACGGCGCGACCTCTTCGTTTTGGCGGTCGGAGCGATGGTCGGCTGGGGCTGGATTATCCAATCCGGTTACTGGATAAACGAGGGCGGGGTCGATGGATCGATACTCGCATTCGTCCTCGGTGGACTGATGGTTTCCGTCGTCGGGCTCATCTACGGCGAGCTCGCCTCTGCGATGCCATACGTCGGTGGTGAACACGTCTATAGCCTTCGAGCACTCGGACCGTTCGGGTCGTTCGTCTGTACCTGGGCACTCGTGTTGGGGTACGTTGGCGTCGTCGTCTTCGAAGTCGTCGCACTTCCGTCGGCACTTGCGTATATCGTGCCCGGCTTCAACGCGATTCAACTCTGGACGGTCGCCGGCGAACCGGTCTACGCGACGTGGATACTCGTCGGTGGCGTTGGTGCCATCGTCATGACGCTGCTGAATTACCGCGGCGTTCGACCCGCGGCACAGTTTCAGACGCTTCTCGCGGTCATCATCGGGCTGGCGGGTATCACACTGACAATCGGTGCGGTCACGAACGGGTCGTCGCCGTCCGCGCCGCCACTCGGTGGTGTCGGGATTGCCGGTGTGTTCACCGTCGCCATCATGACGCCGTTCATGTTCGTCGGGTTCGACGTGATTCCACAAGCCGCCGGTGAGGCTGACGTCGAGCCACGTACACTTGGAATCATCATCCCGATTGCAGTCGGAGTCGCAGCACTGTTTTATATCGCAGTCATCTGGGCGTCCGGCCAGTCAATGTCCGGTTCACAGCTCGTCGAGAGTTCGCTTCCCGCTGCCGCCGCGATGGAAAGTCTATTCGATAGCCTACTGATCGGTCGCATCATGGCGTTAGCTGGTATTGCAGGGATTCTCACAAGCTGGAACTCGTTCCTGCTCGGTGCCAGCCGCGCAGTATATGCGCTCGCCGAATCCGGGATGTTACCTGAATCGCTGAGCGAGATCCATCCCAAGCACAATACCCCCAAGAACGCTCTTCTCCTTATCGGTGGGCTGTCGGTGTTTTCACCGTTGTTTGGAGAACAGATGCTCGTTTGGATTGTCAATGCCAGTGGGCTCGGACTCGTTCTCGCGTGGGTCCTCGTCGTCGTCTCGTTTTTCGTTCTACGGCGACGCGAACCCGATATGGATCGGCCGTTCAAGCTCCCGTATGGCCGTGTCTTTGGCACACTCGCGCTCATACTGACGGTGTTTTTCGTCGGACTCTACCTTCCGGGAGCACCGTCGGCGCTTTCGTGGCCGTTCGAATGGGGAATCATCCTCTTTTGGACACTCCTCGGCGCATGTATGTACGTCATTTCAGGGGATACCACTTCCCACGTGAAACCCAGTGTAGAAGGGCACGATAGGTGATTTCTACTCGTTACGACCGGAATTTACGGAGAGACCTCAACACAGTTCCAGGTTTATGTCCGATAATCCTGTGAATCCAATCGTACTCGACGAGTTCGGTCGAGTTGCGGAGTAACAAATATCACGGTCGATTCCAAACTCCATCTACTGATGGATATTAGCAAAAAATACGACGAAGATCTTCGAAATTTCACCGAACGGTTGTTGACATTCGAAACAACCAGTGGGAACGAAAAAGAGGCACAGGAGTGGCTCTCGGACCGATTAACGGATCTCGGATTCGATGTCTACACGTGGACGGCAAATGCGGACGAGTTGGCCAAAAGCACGACGTTTCCGAGCGCGGACGAGATAGATGTTGACGAACGCCCGAGCGTTGCAGGTGTACTCGAATTCGGAGATCCCGACGCAGGTCCGACTATCATCTTGAACGGCCACATCGATGTCGTCCCTGTCGAGGAATCATCGTGGGAGACGGATCCGTTCGAGCCCACTTGGGATGGGGATTCGCTTACAGCCCGTGGGGCAGTGGACATGAAAAGCAATCTCGCAGCATGTATTTTCGCCGCAAAATACGCACACGAGATGGAAAACAATCTCGATGGTCGCGTCGTCGTCGAGAGTGTCGTCGGCGAGGAAGAAGGGGGTATTGGCGCTGTCGCAGCGGCGCTCTCGAACCCATATCCGTTTGATCGAGACGCCGCAATCATCACGGAGCCGACGGAATTGGACGTTGTGACGGCCGTAGAAGGAAGTGTGATGATGAACCTCGAAATCGAAGGGCGGTCCGCTCATGCAGCCACTCGCTGGGAGGGTGAGTCGGTACTCCCTCATTTTGAGCAAATACGAACGGCGTTTCGCGAACTCGAAGCGGATCGCAACGAACGCGTCACTCACCCACTGTACGAGTCATTCCCAATCTCGTGGCCGGTGAATTTCGGGGCCGTCGATGCGGGGTCGTGGGCATCGAGTGTCCCCGCTCACCTATCGAGCGAGATTCGAATCGGAGTCGCACCCGGTGAGACAAACGATGCAGTCGAATCGGAGTTCCGGGACAAACTCGACGCGGTCACGGCCAAGAGCGATTGGCTTTCGCAGCATCCACCGACGTTCGAGCGCAGAGCGATACAGTTCGAACCCGCAGAAATCAGCGTGGATGAGCCAATTATCACTGCGCTACAAACAGCGATGAGAAACCAGGGGCTGAGCGATATAGAACCGCGCGGGGCGACGTATGGGGCCGATTCACGTCATTATATTGCCGCCGGCATCCCGACCGTCCTTTTCGGAGCGGGATCTATCAAACAAGCCCATTTTCCGAACGAAACCGTAGAATGGCCGGACGTTTTAACGGCGACAGAAGTGCTCACGGACGCTGTCGCTGAGTATCTGTATCTATCAACGGGTGTGATAGAATCGTGAGCAAACACGCCACCCGGCGGTGAAGCCACCGCGCCATAGCTTCTCGATTCGTTTTCCGTATCCACTGGTGACGAGAGTGATTCGCATCGGTAACGGAGTCGCTTTGCAAAGAATGGGGGCTCACCGCCGAGTGAGTAGCTCAACTCGAGTGAGCGAAACGGCGATGAGAACGAGTGTGACGGCCAGCAAGAGAAACACGACGCTGATGACGTTTACTTCGGGTGTCACATTATAACGGATCTGATTCCAGATGTAAATCGGCAGCGTCGTCGTGGACGAGTCTCTGACGAAGTAGGTGTAAACGAACTCGTTGAACGAGAGCGTAAACGCAAGCAACCCACCCGCGATAATGCCAGGGAGGACACTCGGGAGAGTTACTTGTCGGAACGTTTCGAGTTCGTTCGCTCCGAGGTCTTTCGACGCTTCCTCTAATTGGCGGTCGAAGGTCAGGAACGTCGGAAGGATGACCAGCGTCGCGAACGGAATCGTTCTGATAACGTGCGCGATGACGACGGACCAGTATCCTTGCTGGAAGTCGATCGCACCGAAGAACAACACCATCGCGATTCCAGTGACGACGAGTGGAACGACGATCGGGAGCGTCGCAAGCAACTGGAGAACGTCCTTTCCGGGGAAAACGAACCGGTCGATGGCATACGCAATCAACGTCGAGAGAACGACGCTGATGAGCGATGCGACAATGCTTATCTTCAGCGTCGTGACGATGGCGTTCATCGCCGTCTGATTATTCAAGAAAGTGACGTACCACTGGACGGTGAGTTCCTTCGGAGGGAACGCCAAAACGCCACCCTTTGCGAAGGACATGAACACGAGAACGCCGATAGGGAGCCAGAGGAACAGAAAGACGATGATCATCGCGAGGCGTCCTAGGTGTGAGCCGTATTGGTGGACGATCCGTTCGACGGGCCGAAGGACGCGATTCAGCTGGTTCATTGCGCGTCATCCCCCCGTGCGAAAAGGTTGCCACCGGCACGTGCGCCGAGGACGAGTAAGGCGACGACCAGAACCGTGACGATCATCCCGATTGCCGCGCCGAACGGCCAGTTGAACGCCGATTTGAACTGCTCTTCGATCACCATTCCGATCATTACGTTGCTGGTGCCGCCGAGCAAACGCGGAGTGATGAACGAGCCAAACGTTGGAATGAAAACGAGGAGAATACCGGTGATAACCCCATTCGCGGTCGTCGGAAGCGTCACCGTAAAAAACGCCTTGAGTGGCCCAGCTCCGAGGTCTTTCGCCGCATCGATAAGTGCGGGGTCCATGTTCGTCAGCGACGCATAAAACGGCAAGACGGCGAGTGGGAGCCAGACGTACGCGAATCCGATCAACACGGCCTCCTGACTGTACAGTAACCCGATCGGCTGATCGATGATGTTCGTCAGCAGGAGAACCGAGTCCAATACGCCACCGTTTTGGAGGATATTGATCCACGCGTACATTCGAATGATGTAACTCGTCCAGAACGGAAGAATCACGAGTAAGAGCAGAACCGTCGTATACCGCGTAAATCGAACGATACTGTACGCGAGCGTGTATCCGATGACCGTAACGAGTGCCGTCACCTCGGCCGAGATAACCAGGCTTCGCCACACGACGGTCAGGTAGGTGTCCGACGTCAGGAATTGAGTGTAGTTCTGGAGCGTCAGGGGACCGTCGATCTGTCCCTGCCGAAATGAAATGATAAGCATCGACAGCAGCGGCAGTGCGAAAAACAACGTGAGAACGGTGAGTGGTGGGCCAATGATGAGTCCTTTATGGAGTCGCGGACGCTCTCGAAGACCCTGCAGAAGGCTCTGTATAGAAGATTTCGCCTCCGATGGCTCTTCCGAGCGGGTAGCACCGGCCATCACACAGCCTCCTGTAGCGGTGATTGCTCGGCCGGAAAGACGTGCATGTCGTCGGCATTCCAACCGACGATAACGTCGTCATCAACCGCGAACTTCCGGCCGCGGACGTTCGCGGTCAGCCGCCCCAACGGGGTTTCGATTACGTAGATGACGTCGCTACCTTGGTAACTTCGCTCCCGAACCGTCCCCCTCGTTTCGAAAAGGTGACCGTCGGTATCGGAGTCTGAGACCGACACTTTGTGCGGCCGGACACAGACGCGGACCTCTTCACCGGACGAAACGGGCATCGTTCCGTCGTGGGCGAACGAGACGGGTTTTGACTCAACTTCGATCGTAAGTTCGGTTTCCGTTGCCCCCGTCACGACGGCCGGTACCTGATTGACATCGCCGATGAAATCCGCGACGAAGGCCGAATTTGGCGATTCGTACAGATTTTCGGCCGATCCTATCTGTTCGATTTCGCCATCGTTTAGCACGACGAGTCGGTCCGAGACGGACAGTGCCACCTCCTGATCATGCGTCACGTAGAGGAAGGTCGTTCCCGTCTCGGACTGGATCCGCTGGAGTTCCGTCTGCATGTGTTGTCGGAGTTTCCGGTCGAGCGACGAGAGGGGTTCATCGAACAACACCAATTCCGGTTCATTGACGAGCGCTCGAGCGAGAGCGACGCGTTGTTGTTCGCCGCCGCTCAGTTCATCAGGGGAGCGAGAGCCGTATCCGTCCAGATGAACCATCCGAAGCATCTTTTTCGTCCGCTCCGCACGTTCGGCTTTCTTCACTCCGGCCTGCTTGAGTCCGTATTCGATGTTTTCTGCGACGGTCAGATGAGGAAAGAGGGCGAGGTTCTGAAACACCATATTGATGTCCCGTTCGAACGGTGGCACGCCGACGAGTTCGGTCTCACTGAGCCGAATTGACCCGTCGGTCGGCGTTTCGAACCCAGCAATCATCCGCAGTATGGTTGATTTTCCCGACCCGCTCGGACCGAGGATCGATACGAATTCACCGTCCGAAACGTCAAACGAAACGTCCTGGACTGCGGTGACGTCACCGAACTCCTTGGTCAGATTGTCAACTGTAAGTAATGGCATTGTCATCAGGCCGATTTCACTGCCGTCCAGATTTCGCTGTACTTATCTCGCACGTTCTGGCTCAGTTGCTTCTGGAACACGAGGTTCCAACTGTCCGGCCAATTCGTGAACTCGCGCTGCTCTTTGGATAATTCGCTATCGATGTTCACGGCGGGCATGTAGCCCATCTCGGTAAACAGCTTCGCTGCATGTTTTTTCTGGGATGCCCAATTGGTGAATTGGAGACTCGTCATCGGGTTGGGTGCCCCTTTCGGTATTACGAACAGGTCGCTAGTGAACAATGCACCCTCCTTCGGCGCGGTGTAATTTACCGGTGCGTTTTCGTGGAATTTTGCGGAGTACGTGCGCCCCATGGTAAGTGGACCGGCGACAACGTCCTCGTTGACGAACATACTCATTCCCTGTTGATAATCACCCCAGTAGGTTTTCAGAAGCGGCTTTTGCTGCTTGAGCACTTCTTCGATTTCCTTGAAATCGTCGGGGTCAATTGGATTTTGACCCGTGTAGAGTGCGGCGATTTGGCAGGAGACGGTGCTGTTGTCCCACATCGTGATTTTACCCTTGTTCGACTCATCCCATAGAACGTCCCACGATGTCGGGGCTTTGTTGAAGTGATTCGTGTTGTACGTCAGGGGATAGAGGACGATACTTTCCGGAACGCCGTACGTTTTCCCGCCTTTTTGGTATGTTCCGACGTCTTTCACTCGCTTGGTGATGTTCTTCCAGGACGGCATCTTATCGACCGGCAGTGGATAGAGCAAATCGTTTTCGATGGAGCGTTCGACCCAATTCGCCGTCGCCGAGATGTTATCTATTTCGGAGTTTCCACCCTGGAGTTGTGAGTACCACTGTTCCGGACTGGAGAAACCACTGTTCGTGACGTTGACGTCGAACTCTTTGCTGAAGGCATTTTTCGCGTAGGTTGCCCAGTCGTCATACCAGTTCCACATGACGAGTTTGTCCCCTATCTCCTGTGGCGGCCAGGATTCGAGGTCCATGGGTGATTTTTCCGAGCCACCGTTTCCGCCCCCAAGGCAGCCTGCAAGCGTGGATAAACTTGCCGCAGATCCAGCACCAGCCGCCTTTATAAACGTTCGCCTCCCCATCTTGGGATTAGTTATCATATACACATCGTCAGAGAGTATCCACTTATACTGTCCGGTAAGGGTAAATACGCCAATCATTTTTGTAACACATACAGAAAGGACTTGGAAAATTCGTCAGACGTGCTCGGACCCTACCGCTAGTTCACCACCACCTATGTTCTGCGAGTTGATTCAACGCTTGCGTCAACGTTTCCTCGTTCCGTGAGAAGGTAAACCGAATCCAATCTGCTGACCCATCGGTATAGAAGCTACTTCCCGGGACGGTCGCTACACCCGCTCGTCGGACGAGCTTTTTTGCGAATGCGATATCGTCCTCATCGGTATCGTATCGCACCATCATATAATACGCACCGTCCGGTTTCACGGGATTCAATCCGACATCGCGAAGACCATCGTACAGCAGTTCTCGGCGCTCACGATACGAGTCTCTGAGTCCGGAGTAGTACTCCGGGGGAAGCGAGTACGCCTCGACGCCAGCGACTTGAAACGGCGTCGGGGCACAGATGCTCGTGTAATCGTGGATCTTCCGCAGTTCCCGGGACAGCGGCTCCGGCGCGAGTGCGATACCAACTCGCCAACCCGTAACGCTATACGTTTTCGAAAGTCCGGTACAGATTATCGTCCGGTCGGCGAGATTGCCTACCTCAACCGGACTTACGTACTCATCGTCAAAGACGATGTGCTCGTATATCTCGTCAGTGACGACGATCAGATTCTCGTCCGCTGCGACGTCGGCGATGATTTCTAATTCGGCTCGACTGAAGACCTTTCCAGTCGGGTTTTGCGGCGTGTTCAAAATGAGAAGGGATGCATCTCGGGCAGCAGTCTGTAGTTCGTCTACGTCGAGCGTCAAGTCCTCCGTTATGTCGAGTGGGACACCCTCTGCACCCGCAAAATTGATCGCGGGAATGTAGCTTTCGTACGTTGGTTCAAAATAAAGCACCTTGTCCCCCTTCCCACAGAAAGCCAACAATGCCGACATTACCGCTTCACTGGTACCACATGTGACCGTCACTTCCGTTTCCGAATCGTATTCGACACCCTTCCATTCACGATATTTTTCGCTGATTTGTTGACGAAGCTTCGGAAGCCCCCATGTAATTGTGTACTGACTGTTCGCCGTGATCGCTTCCCGAGCCGCTTCCTTGACTGCATTCGGCGTCTCGTCCTCGTCTGGAATACCCTGTGAGAGGTTGATCGCACCCGCCGCGAGTGCTTCCCTTGTCATCTCCCGAATTACCGATTCGTTTACGCTCTCCGTTCGACTTCCCCGTAACTGCAGCAGTTGCTTGTCGGTGTCCGCCATACAGTACTCTTTGAGAGGAAGTATATCAAATTATTATCTAGAAAGTATAAATATAGAATCTGTATAACTTTTCAATATAATATGAGCAAGCGGACGTGAAATTTCGCTACTCGACAGCGGCCGACGAATCGAGCGTGCGAACCCACTGCTCGATTTTTTCTCGGGCGGGTGGTGCCGAGAGGTAACTGACCGGGACGAAGCACAGGATGCCGGTGATCAGACCAAATATAATGGGTAAATCCGAGGAGAAGCCGTAAACATAGATCGTCCCGACGACCACGATCGCGCTCACACAGATCGAAGAGAGTGCACCCTGCCACGTCGCTCGCTTCCAGAAAAACGCGCCGAAGATCGGGACGAAGATACAACCGGTGAGCAGATCATACGCGAGGGTAAGAGCGAGGATGACATTCCCGATTTCGATCGCTGCATACGTCATGAACGCGCCCAAGATGACGATAACCAGTCGGGAGACGTTCGAATACGTCTCGTCCGATGCATCGGAATCGATGAATCGCTTGTAAACGTCTCGGGTGAACAAAGTGCTCGATGCGAGAAGTGCGGAGTCTGCTGTGGACATCATCGCCGAAACGAATCCGGCGAGGATGATTCCCGAGAATCCAACCGGAACTATTTCGAGGATAAGTTGTGGGAGGGCAAGCTCCGAATCGGGTAACGACGGGAGAAGAACCAGCGCGATCATCCCGAGAATCGCGGTGACAATACCGTAAACGATCGCATACACCCCCGCTGCAATACTCCCCTTTCGAGCCGTATCTGCGTTTTCCGCCGTGAACACACGCTGCCAGATATCTTGGCCGATCATGATGCCGAGGACGTACAGTAGAAAATAACTAGCGATAGCGTCCAAGCCGATCGACGTAACATCGAAGTACGAGGGGTCGAGTTCTGCCATGAGCCCTGAGACGCCACCAACCGAGTTGAGACCGAGCGGAAGGGCGATACAGAAGATGCCGACAGTCATGATACACCATTGCACGAAATCGGTCATCGTCACCGTGAGCATTCCACCGAGTGAGGTGTAGACGACGATGATGATACCTGCGAGCAGAATCATCGTGCCCTGGTCAACGTCGAAGAGAACGCTCAGAACTTTTCCAACGGCGATCGTCTGTGTGATCGCGATGGTGAGTGCGTAAACGCCAGCGATTACGGCACCGATCGTCCCGGAATACTTGTCGAACCGTCGTTCAAGCACCTCTCCGAGCGAGTACGCTTTCAGGTTAGCGAGGTTCGTTGAAACGAGAAATCCGAGGGCAATCGTTCCGATACCAAGTGAGATAACCAACCAAGCACCCGAAATACCGTGTTTGTACCCCAGGCCACCGCCACCGACAGTGGACGCACCACCGAGAATGACGGCGGACATAACCGGGACATACATCCAAAGTGGGATGTTTCGACCGGCTACGAGATAATCGTCGAGCGATTCGGATTTCTGATATCCCCAGTAGCCGATGCCAATCATCCCCAGCATGTAGAGAACGAGTAATCCAGTGTCAATGAGTGACACAACCATGGCATGATGTTGCCACCCCCGATACAAATAGGTTGCTATAACCACCCCTTCCTGTTAGCTCAATGCGTACGTTTATCGGTCAGTAATTCGCTGTGTGAGTATGTCCGACCGTCTCGATAATCGAGAGTACGACCTGCTCCGACTGATCGAAGTGCATGGTCCCATCGGAAGTATCCGTCTCGTGGAGCAACTCCAACGACGGGGCTACTCGATCAAGGGACGAACCGTCCGACTCCTCCTCTCTGAATTGGACGCGGATGGGTACACCGAAAAGATACCGGGGAAAGGTCGCTGTCTGACGAAGAAAGGCCGATCGGAATTACGATTCGGGCACGTCGGTGGTCGACTCGAACAGGTCCGAGAGCGGATTGCGGTCCTGACTGGCCAAGTCACGTACAATCCGTTCGAGGATAGCGGTGAAATCGTCAGCTCCGCCATCGATATTCCCTCTTCGATGGTCGAAAACGCGCTAAACACATTGAACGCGTTAGCAGACCTACCGGTCGCCCCCATCCCGGTAGCGATCGAAAATCCACCATCCAGCGCCCAGAGCGATGATATCACTCGGCTTTTCTTCCCATCGAGTATCACTCTCGATGGGGTATTACTTTCACAGGGAATCACCACCCAGTTACAGGTCGCGGGAATCGTGGAATACCATCCGAACCCGGATTCAGCGCCCGAGCAGTTCGCACATGAAGGGACACTCTCGACCGAACACGGAGGTGCCATTCTCCGTTACACCGATGCTATCAGTGGGGAGGGATCGACAGTGGATGTCGCGGATTTACTCATTGAGGCCGGGAGATCGTCTATCCGTCCGCTCCTCGATGGGGATGACGCTGGTTTAGTGGTTGTAGATAACCGTGAACTACCCCTGATACGGTATGAGGAGGCGCTCGACATCGCTGCTGCGGTCCGGGCTCAACTTGGAGGTGTTATCGATTTCCGAAAGCCCCGGGAAGAAGGGCCGTTTCCGCGCGGACAGCCCGGATGGGATTTCGCCTCCGTAACGTTTGGAGCGGTCGGCGAGCTCGCCATTTCCCTCCTTGCCGAAGAGGGGTATAGTGATTTCTGGATATCGCTCCATGGATTGAAAAGGCGGTCCGCCTTCGAACCAGTTGCATCTGCCCTTGCTGCCGAAAACTACTGACGCTACTCGGCGAACAAACGTTCGAGGAGTGTGACGGCGAGATATGCTCCGAGTGTCTGGGTTGATTCCGTCGGGTCATACTTCGGTGAAACCTCCATTAAGTCGGCCGCGCCGATATCGTCGTGGGTTCCCAGAATTTCCATTATCTGCAACGCTTGGTGCGCGCTCAATCCGTCCGGTTCTGGAGTTCCAGTCCCTGGTGCAACGCCCGGATCAACACCGTCGATATCAAACGTCACGTAGACGGCATCCGTATCCGTTGCTGCGGCTTCGACGGCGTCCACGACCACATCGGCGATACCGCGGTCGTGAACGTCGCGCATCGTGTAGAGATTAAGTCCCGACTCATCGGCGAATTCGAAAAATCCTGGGCTCTCGTATCCTCGAATACCGATCTGGCTGATTTTGTCAAAATCGCTGTACTGTGACTCGGCGATGAGTCGTGTGCTCGATCCGTGGTAGTGTTTTCCGAACGTCGCACTCTCGACGGATGTATCAGTGTGAGCATCGATCTGAACCAATCCGACGGAGTCCGCGTCCGCTCCTTCGGCAAAGCCACAAAACGCCGGATACGTACAGTAGTGATCCCCGCCCAGCGTGAGCGGGAATGCTTGCTCGGCGACCGTTCCGACGTGTGACCGAATACTTTCTGCGGTTCGTTCGCGGTTCATCGGGAACAACGGGACATCGCCACAGTCGGCGACACGAAAATCGGAAAAGTCGACCTGAGCACCCGTATTCATGTTCGTCAGCCCGCCTTTGTAGTTCGACAGATAGGCCCACCAGGCACTCGCACGCCGTATCGCTTCAGGACCATACCGAGCCCCCGGGCGATTCGTGAGTGCACCGTCGTACGGCACACCGAGAACACCGACGTCGAAATCTTCGAGGTCATCGACGTCACGTTGGTCACCTTTGAGAAACGCATTCGCGCCAGCATACGCCATCTCGACGTTTGCACCCTCGTGCAATGCACGAAACTCCGAAGCCGACATCCGTTCGGAGTCGTTCATTGGCGGTTACCTGCTTTGGTCTCAATGGTTCGATTCGTGAATTCGAATATCAGATGCATGCGTGGCAATGTGTTGCCATCCATTTATTATACAAATTTTGGTAAGAAATGTGATATGTTGAGTGCGGACATCTCATGCCAATACCGACAGTCAAGAACCATGGAGCGCGAGTTGACACCGTTAGACGATGCCATCGCTGGTACGGATGTGTTTGCCAATGCGACGCTGTGACGCCCCGACTGAAACGAGGTTACAAAACGGATCGTATTCTCGAGGAGATTTCCATCAGAAGCGACTGGCTGTCGAAGACTGATACGGTTAGGGATTGAAAAGCAAAAGCTGACGCTGTTGGTTGCCGTTTTAGCGGGGATAGGGGGCCGAGCCATAACCTTCTAGTCACCAGTCTCGGCCAATTTAGTATCATTCTATACCCAACTAAATTCTTTGGTTTCATATTAAGGTAGTTATTAAACTGAAGGACTGTCTATCAATCGAACCGCGTGCGGAACTGGTCTTTCTATCGGTTACTCCCGACGGGACATTATCGACAGCCACTGAATTTCGTTCGCTCCGCTCGTGGCTGTGTCCAAGAGTGAGGGCCGAGGACAATCACCGGCTTTTTGCAGTCGACCACGACAACTATACCCATGCGAATCGCACGACTTCTCACTTCGAACGGCCCCGTTGCCGGTAGCTACAAGGATGGAACTCTATACGCCGACGACGGCGTCTACGAGGTCGGTGTCGATGGACGCCTGCTCCCACCCTGCGAACCAAGTGCCCTCTACTGCGTCGGGCGCAACTACGCGACGACGCTCGAACAAATGGAGTACGAGCAGCCGGAGGAACCGGATTTCTTCATCAAACCGACAGCGAGCCTCATCGCGCACGACCAGCCGATTCCATACCCCACGTGGACTGATGAACTCACCTATGCAGGGGAACTGGTTGCCGTTATCGACGAACGGTGCCGAAATCTCACACCCGATGAAGCGCCGGACGTGGTTCGCGGGTACACTATTATGAATGATGTGGACGCCCTCGACCAAGTTGGCCGTACCGCACGGAAAGCCTTCGACGGTTCCGCCCCGCTCGGCCCATGGATCGAGACGGACGTTGAACCCACCAATTTAACCATGGAAACGTACGTTGGCGGAGAGAAGCGACAAGAATCGAACACCGAGCTGATGCTGTTCAACCCATACGAAGTAATCTCTCATCTTTCCAAACGGTTCACCCTTCGACCGGGCGACTGTATCGCGTTCGGCAGCCCGAAAAATCCAGGACTCGTCGAGTCGGGTGAGACAGTCGAAATCACATACGATGGCGTCGGAACGTTGATAAATACGGTCAGCGACGCGTCGTTTCCATAAGGGCTCGTCGTATCTCGTTCGCGCTGAAAACAGTGGCGTCTTGCTTGTTTGCCGGTGATGCCATCGGTCCTTTTAATTTCGCAACAGGGTCGAAGCTGGCAATCATGGAAGTAACACGGGACTGCCGCTCGCATGGCGCTTTTCCACGCCGGAGGCTGGGAGGACTCTTTTTCGGTCACTCCACGGACAGGGAGATTTGATCCACATCGACGCGGACAAATCGATGTACACCGAACGCTCGCCAGATCCAGAACACGATCCAAGAGGGTTCATACCCAATCACCCTCTAGTACCAGTCGAGTTTCGCAATGAGCGAAAAATGGTGTACCTAAAATGGGAGCAGCGGATTCGGCTCGGATCAAGGCTGGACGATACGTCACTCGTCTAATGGCGTTATCGGTCTTCGAACACGGTTGCTATCGATTCGTCGAGGGTAGTTACTGCCTGTTCGAGTTCAGCTTCGTTCGCGATGAGCGGTGGCGAGATGATGATCTGGAATCCCGGACGGCCACCGCCGAACAACACGCCTCGATCCCGTGATTCGCGAATCACGTCCGAAACTGGATTCTCACCGTCATCCACGCGCGGATCGTGGAAGGCCTCACCCGTCGATGGGTCCGCGAATTCGACTCCCCAGAGGAAGCCTCGGCCACGAACGTCGGTCACGACTTCGTGATTCGTCGCCAACTCCTGTAGCCCCGATCGAAGAGTCGCTTCCAGTTCGGAAACGTTCTCGATGACACCGTCAGAATATTCGTCGATCGCGGCGGACCCTGCCGCACAGCCAACGGGATGTCCACCGAAGGTTTGTCCGATGTCGAATCCGTTCGACCTGACAAACGAGGCTAATTCGGGAGTGACGATAACCCCGGCCAATGGGGCGTATGCGCTCGTGACCCCCTTTGCAAACGTGATCATGTCGGGGTCCACGTCTTCGGTCTGAATGCCGAACCAATCCCCACATCGACCGAAGCCGGTAATGACTTCATCAGCGATGAGCAGAATATCGTATTCGTCGCAGAGATCCCTGACGCGGTCGAAATATCCCGGTGGGGCGGGGAACGCACCGCTCGTTCCGGCGACCGGCTCCATCAGTATCGCCGCGATAGAATCCGGATCTTCATTTCGAATCACGAATTCGAGGTGGTCGGCCGCTTTTCGGGCTAGTTCTTCCGGGTCATCAGTATCGAACGCTTTCGGAATTGGTGGGAGGAACTTCGCCGCCCCCGAAGTCGCCGCATGACGTTCGATCGTTGCTCGTGTCTCGGGGTCTCCAGTTAGGGCACCTGCTCCGTACGTACCACCGTGATAGGAACGCCATCGGGTGAGAACCGTCGGGGCATCTTGATGTTCACGAGCGAGCTGAACGGCAATCTCGTTGGCCTCGCTTCCGGAAATGGAAAAGAAGGTATGCGAGAGGTTGGATGGCGCGATTTGAGCGAGTTGGTTCGCGAGCGTATCCCGGGACGGGGTACGTTTTGCGGACGAAACGTACGGGATGTTGCGCGCTTGTTCGTCCATCGCCTCGATCACCGCTTCGTTGCTGTGACCGAGATTCGTGCAGTACAGCTGTGAACAGAAGTCGAGATATTCGTTTCCATCGGTATCCCAAACCGAGATACCGTCACCTTCAGCTATATTTACAGGGTTCGTATCCGGATTGTACCAGTGGTGGATCGATGCGTCCGCCTCTCCGACGGGGTGTTGTCGGGACATATGCTATGATTTTTCTCCAATATTATAAACGCTCGTTTGAACAATATCCAAAATTGTCGGTGAAACTAGTTTCTAGTACCTGTAAAACATGTGTCTGATATACCGCTCCATTCATCTGATCGGGCGGAATTGATCCGGGTGTGAACGAACTCAAAAGATTCTCAGCTCTCAGCTTTTCGTTTCCTGATTCAAATCCGTCCGTGTAATAGTCGGGATTGTAAATAGTTTGGGATTATTTCGAATTTATCGTTTGTTCGCCGCATTCCACACATATATACACCCCTTCCAACTACAGTACACCGAATTAACCGTGATACCATATGTCATCAAGTTCTGACACGAGTCGCTGGGGCCCAATTCAAACGAACGGTCGATGGAAAATCCACGCGAAAACACATTTGACTGTCCTTGCAATCGTGGTTATTGCGGAATCGATCGGGACGATTTCGTTTCCACTCGGACCCGGAAAGCTCGTCCTTCTGCCGATGCTGTTTGCAGTTGGCTTCGGTCTCCTCGTCAGCTACAGCGTTCTTGGAAAGCACATACCCCCGCTGCAGCAGTTCGTCTCGAAAGACGTTAGCCGCCTGAGTTCGCCGCTGCTCATCATCTCCCTGATGCCACTTGGCGTCAAATACGGAACACTGGTCGGCCCATCGTTTCAGCAACTCATCGATGCTGGGTTCGCGTTCGTCTTCCAGGAGTTAGGGAACCTGGGGACGATTTTTCTCGCACTTCCACTTGCGCTCCTCTTGGGATTGAAGCGGGAAGCGATTGGAAGTGCCGTCAGTATCGCACGAGAGCCCACACTTGGCGTTATCACCGATAAGTACGGAATCGAATCACCGGAGGGACGCGGGGTCCTTGGAACGTACCTCACTGGAACAGTTTTAGGGACCGTCTTTTTCGGACTCCTCGGAGGATATGCAACAGTCACTGGACTTCACCCGCTCGCACTTTCGATGGCGTGTGGGATGGGGAGTGCAAGTATGATGACGGCCTGCTCGGCATCACTCGCAAAAGCAGTCCCGGCAAGCGTTGCCACTGACGAGAAAATCCTCTCGTTCGCAGCAACGAGTAACCTTCTCACGGGCATTACCGGCCTCTATATCGTTCTGTTTGTCGGCCTGCCACTCATCAACAAACTCTATGCGTATCTTGCACCCCTTCTCGGGAGGGAGCAATGACGACGCTCTCCGAGCGTGAGTTCGGATTCGATTCGCTCAAGATGCTGCTCGTCGTCGGAATCCTCACTCTCGTCGGCAACACCATCGGATATGGGATTTCACCGATGGCAGCTGCCCCTGGTATGCTACTCATCGTTGCAATCGGTCTCGTGTCGCTCTTCCTCGGGCGACATCTTTCACTCGAACTGCCGTCGTTTGCATACGCGATGGTAATCGCGTTCTTGCTCTCGCTCCCCTATTCACCAGTGCAAGAAACAGTACTTTCGTTGACCGAACCCGTATCGTTTCTCGCGACAACGACGCCAATTCTCGCATATGCTGGCCTATCGATCGCTCTGCAAGTAACACGAATGAAAGAAGTGAGTTGGAAACTCGTAATCGTCGCTGTCGTCGTCTTCTTTGGAACGTTCTTCGGATCGGCAATCATCTCCCAGATCATGCTCTCCGCTCAAGGTGTTATCTAATCTCACCGATTTCCATATCTGACTGCGTATGAACCTTTTGTGTGTTCCGAAGCGAACTTCTGGACGGCATAATCACGATCGCAGGATAAAAAACCAAAATACGAACCAAATCGAATCCCTGGAAATAACGGTTACCGAACGGCACACTCGGGGAACAGAGTTGTATCGAATGGTTATTTTTTCGTATCTGCCGACGCCGGTTCGTCCACGTCAACCGCGACCGGTTGTCGGACGAGGTTTCCCCACTCGGTCCATGATCCATCGTAGTTCGTAACATCCCAACCAAGGAGCTCATGCAGCGCGAACCACGTAATAGAGGAGCGCTCACCGATTCGGCAGTACGATATTATCTCGCTGTCGCCGTTGATATCCCGTTCGGCGTACACCGACTGCAAGTCATCACCTTCCTTGAAGCGCCCCTCGTCGTCGAGGTTTTCTTTCCATGTAATATTTGTCGCACCGGGAATATGTCCAGCCCGACGTGCCGTTTCTTCGCTCCCCTCGGGAGCGATCTTTTCACCACGATACTCCGCTTCAGAGCGAACATCGACCATCGGTATTTCGGGATCATCACCGACCTCGGCCCGGCCCTCGGCCGAAGACTCACCTTCGATAGCGGCGACTTCCTTAACGCGGTCGAGATATGCTCTGAGATCCTCGTTGGGGCCTCCCGATTCGTACTCTCGCGAGGTGAAGTTGGGAACCGCGTCAGTCGTCGGATACTCGTTGTCAAACCAGTATGGACGACCACCATCGAGAAGGCGAACATCTTCGTGTCCGTAGTATTTGAACTGCCAGTACGCGTAGGCAGCCCACTGGTTGGACTCGTCGCCGTAGAGGACGACCGTCGTATCTCTCGTGATTCCTGCATCCTGTACGATCTCCTCGAACTCCGCTCGTTTCAGAATATCGCGCTCGATGGAATCCTGCAGATGAGTTCCCCAGCGAAATCCGACGGCTCCAGGGATGTGCGCTTCCGCATAGGATTTTTCATATTCGATATCAGCTTCGACGAGTCGATAGTCGGGATCGTCCGACTGGAACGCGTCGAGGTGGTCGTGTAGCCAATCCGGTGAAACCAGAACGTCATCATGGCCGCTGTACTGCTCTTCGATCTCGGGGTCGGAGTGGCTGATATCGCTCATGGAATCTACGTTTTCTCCACCGGCGGCCTAACAATTGGGGCTGCATATGTCGGGTGCCCACAACGGTCGATTTTCACTCCAATCCGATGGGCGACGAATCGTTCGTCCGTGTACGCTCGTCGGTAGTTTAGCTTTTACTCCGGTCGGCGTAGGGCTTTATCGATAGCGAATCGAGTGACGACCGCAGTCATTTCTAGCAGGCGGTGTAAATCCTGTGCCGCTTTCGATTCATCCGCCCACGCTGCGTGCTCATTCTCCCTTCGAATACCGAATTTGTCTCCGATGGCAAACATGCCGTCCAAAGATCGCGTTGAACGAAAAAGAGCGTAACTCGACGATACGGACCCGAACGATGACAACGGAGAAAGTGGAACGAAATTCACAATGTCGGTAGATGAATTGTAAGACAATCAATGAAATGCGGACGGACTGGATCGGATACTACAATCAAATTTTGTGCTTACGATACGCATTTTATACTCCCGACCATTGGTGTAGATGCACTCACGCAGCACTCCACAGAGACACGATCTGACGCCATCACGTAAACATCAATCGCATGACCGGCTGCCTGTGAGTCGCATTCCGCGGTCACCATCTTTCGTACAAACTATTTCACTAGACGGCGTCTTCGAAAACCTCAGGAGAACGGAGCCGAGTCGGCTCACGAACAGTACTACTATTCACTGCTCACACGACCATATTTATGTACTAATCTATTTAGGAAATCCAGTCGTGAGTAGTGTATGCGAGCTCAGCACGCCCTCTGTGCGCTTGTTCTTGCAGCTCTCGTCGTATTTGCGGGGTGTACGAGCAGCGGGCCACTCGGAGCGCAAACTGACTCGACAACCGCTACCGCACCGACGAGTCCGTTGGAGGTTCACTTTATCAACGTCGGACAATCGTCCAGTACGCTCGTCGTCTCTCCAACCGGAGAAACGATGCTCATCGATACTGGCGATTGGCGCAACGACGGTGAGTACGTCCTCCAGTATCTCCGTCGGCACGATATCGAACGGATCGATCATCTCGTCACCTCACATTCGGACGCCGATCATATCGGTGGCAATGCAGCGGTAATCGAATACTACGAAACACAGGCGAGTGGCATCGGAGCTGTGTACGATCCCGGTATTGCGTCTAGTTCTGGGACATACCAGCGATACCTGAACGCCGTCGAACGCTACAACGTACCATTGTATCAAATTCAAGCGGGCGACCCCCTTCGATTCGATGGTGCCGCTGTGACGGTTCTCGGGCCACCGAATCCCTTTATTGCAAACAGGGAGAGAAACGAGAACAGTATCATCCTCAAAGTCGTATATGGGAAGACAAGCTTTCTCCTGCCCGGAGATGCGGGTCAACAAGAAGAGCAGTATTTAGTCGACCAGTATGGATCGAGGCTAAATTCAACGGTACTCTTCACCGCTCATCACGGTAGTCGATCAAGCACTAACGACGCGTTTCTCGACTTGGTGACACCACAGATCGCGGTGATTTCGAGCGCCTACGACTCGCAGTACGGCCATCCACACGAAGAGACCCTGACCCGACTCGCCGCTCGTGGTGTTCCGACCTACTGGACTGCTGTTCACGGAAATATCGTGCTTTCCAGCACGGGTGAACGGATAACGGTCAAAACGCAAGCAAAGGCGCCAACCGATCCCCAGTCCCTTCGAACTGCACCGCCTATCGATCCCGGCACAACCGAGGTCATAACGACGCGGACGACCATCGACACCGGAAGCACAGGTGATTCTTCCGACGACACTCCGACCACGACGGCAACGCCAGCAGCGACAACGTCGCGACCAGCTAGCACCATCCAACTCGCTGAAGTACACGCCGACGCTGCCGGCAGTGACGCCGAAAATCTCAACGATGAGTACATCGTCCTCGAAAATACGGGAACAACGCCGCACGACCTCTCCGGATGGAAGATCCGTGATACAGCGAATCACAGCTATACAGTTCCTCGGGGGACCATCCTCGAACCCAGTCAGCGAATTACTCTCCACTCAGGCAGCGATGAGAATACCAACACCGACTACTACTGGAACTCGGAGCAACCGATCTGGAACAACGGTGGCGATACTGTGATTATCGTGGATACCGAGGGGACGACTGTAGTTCGGGAGACCTACGAATGACCGATGAAAGTGCTGAACCCACGCGAACACTCACTGCCGTGCTCGATCGTTTCGAAGATGAGCAGGCAGTCTTACTGCTCGAATCCGACGGAGTGACGGTCGATGAACACGTCATTCATCACGATGACCTCCCCGAATCCGGACGCCATCAAGACGCGATTTTCACTGTCACTCTCGATGAGGAAACGATAGTGGAAATAGTGTACGAGCCGACCGAAACGGAGGAGCGAGCGGAAGCCGCCCAACGACAGTTCGACCGCCTCGCGCGTCGCCCACCGGAAGACGATGAAGCCCCTGAGTAGGGCACCAAAACCGTTCTTCTACTCCGGAGTTTCGATCCGTAAAGTTAAAAAAGAACCCGCAATCCGTTTCTGATCTTTAGACAGACCGGGCGTGTCTTAGCAGTAGATCGATTCCGCGGTTTCGATGAGCGATGCTTTCGAGAGCGGGCCACTCACCGAATAGGAATACTCATCATCCGACCACTGAACGGTTTTCTGCTCGCCAATAGTCGTGTAGGTCCCAGAATTACCAGCGATCGAAACATCCTGGCCACCCGCGATAGTGCGCGATGTAGGTGATTGAGAGACGATCATCGATTCGGACCCGTTCGAGTACATTAGTGAAACCGATGCATTGCCGTTCGAGGTCGTCACCGAGACCTCCTTGAGCGAATAATCACCCGGAATTGACGTTGGCTCTCGAATCGTGAAGTCCACCGACTTCTGCGCCGTTTCGATCGATGAGTACGTCGTGGTCTCCGGTAGACCAACATCGATTACTTTCGCGTCCGCCGGCGGCGTGAAGGTGAATCGATCATCCGGAATCGACGCATTGTACGTCAAGTTCGAGTACGTCATCGTGGTCGTAGCTGTGTCGTTGCCGATGGCGGTCGTCACCTGTGTTTTCACGGGGAACCAGTTGTCTTGGTCGAGCCAAACCGTCTGATTCCTCATCATTTGCTGCAGGGATTCGTTTTTCGGCTGAAGTCTCACTTTGTACGTTTCTTGCCCGGAGACCGTTGCTTCGCCTTGATATTCCGCGGTAAACTCATCGGAAAGCTGCTGGAAAACCTTCGTCAGGTTTTGGATCTGCTCCGCATTTTCGCCCGTGAGACGCAGATGACGGGCCGTGTTTGTCGTTTCGTTGTACATCCAGAAGCTCGAGCCGTTAGAGACCATGACGTCGCCCGCTGCAGGTCCATCAGTATATTCATACCGGACGTGATCCGGTGGCCGTTGCCAGGTCTTCGCTTCCATTGTCTGGGTTTCACCCGGTCGTTCCATCCGAATCGTCATCGTTCCGGTAACGCTATCGACAGTAGTATTGTTTCCGAGAGCGTGTTGTTCGATCGTCGATTCAGCGGGTTTGGTGGCGTCTTGTGCGAGGGCTGAGTCTCCAACGCTTGCGTAACCGCTTACGGAAGCGGCGACGACAAGTGTAAGGATGACCAGCATCAGGGGGGTTGTTTTTCGTGCAACCATGCAACTAAAACCATTCATTAAGATATTATGAAATCTTTTATCCAGAAATGAAAATTGATAATAGGTACCAAGGCTTACGAAAGTACGCCAGGATGTATAATCAAAATTATAAATTTGGCTTGAATCCATCTACTGCTGTACTCGAGTGAGACGGCGATTCTCTCGCTGCGACGGCGGTGCTATTAGGCAGAACTGATTGCGATCTTGGATTCGTACAGAAACGGAGTAATACTGTTTCGAGGACACTATGGCACATGTTCGAACAGGAAAGGAGGATGTGGCGGGGTACGGTTGAAGTGGGTCTAGAGTGATGGCGCCAGACCTACACGGGGAGGTTGATTCAGGGGTGTCAGAGGCGACCGCGCCACATTTGTGTCTTCGTGGACTTCGGTAAATGCTTTGTGGTGGTGTGAGAAATCAATACAATCAGGAAAACGATAGTAGCCGGTATCGTCGATGACCCTCAAAGAGGAACTGGATAACATCGAATTTGTGCGCGATATTTGTCTATCTGAATAGAAGCCAAATTCACCGTTATTCCCTGAATTTGATCTAGTATATGGTCAAAATATAAAACTAGGGATAATATTTAAAACATAGCGAATATTGATTGTACTATGGAACTCTGGACCGATATAGAATCGGAGTATCGTGAGCGAACACCGACAAGCAAAGACGATTACGAGGAAATCTATCGGCACGTACCGGCCGGTGTCGCGAGTACGTACCGTGCGTGGGATCCGTACCCGTTCATTGTCGAGCGAGCAGCGGGTGTGACCCTGCACGATGTAGATGGGAATTCGTACTTGGACTTCGACATGAACAACGGTGCGGGAATGGTCGGCCACGCACACCCCAAAGTAACCGAAGCGATAACCGAGCAACTGCACGATGGGACCCTATTCACTCATCCACACAACTTACTCGCCAAGGCCGCTAAAGAATTGAAAAAACGATGGGAACCAGTCGATCTTGTCCGGTTTACGAACAGCGGTACCGAGAGTACGATGCACGCGATCCGCACTGCACGTGCCTACTCCGGACGCGACAAATTGCTAAAAATCGAAGGCTCGTATCATGGCGTCCACGACTACGTCCTGATCAGTAAATCCACACCCGAAGGAAAACTGGGTCATCCCGAACGTCCTGCTAAGGTGATCGAAAGCGAAGGAGTGCCCAAGAAAACTGCGGAGACGGTCGAAGTCGCACCGTGGAATGACTTGGATGCCGTCGAAGCCATTTTGAAAGATCACGTCAACGAGATCGGGGCACTCATCGTCGAACCGATCGTGATGAACGTTGGAATGACTCAGCCGTACGGTGACTTCCTCCAGGGATTGCGAGACCTCTGTGATGAGCACAATATCGTCTATATCTTCGATGAAGTCAAAACCGGGGTAAAGATTGCTCCAGGTGGGGCGGCTGAGTACTATGGAATCGAGCCGGACCTCGTAACGATGGCTAAAAGTATCGGTGGTAACTTCCCAGTCGGTGCCTTCGGTGGCCGCGAAGAGGTCATGCGTGAGATCGAAAATGGTGCCGCCCACTTCGGGACCTATAACGGAAGTCCACTCGTTTTGTGCGCGATGGTGACCGTCTTGCAGGAGATACTTACCGATGATGCCTACGAACACGTCAACGACCTCGGCGAATCGCTTGCCGAGGGGTACCAAGATATAATGGAGGATACGGGGATCACGGGACACGTCGAGAACGTCAACTCCCAGGGCACCGTTTCCTTCTCCGAAGAGACGATCACCGATTACCGAGACTACGTCGCGAATGTCGACGTCGGATTCCACGAAAACTACTGGTTCGCGATGCTAAATCAGGGTGTTCTCCCGCATCCACACGATGCATCCCAGCAGTGGACGATCAGCGTTCAACACAGTCAAGCGGACATCGACGAGCATCTCGAGGCGTTCAAAGCCGTCGCCCCTCGGTTGGCCAACGAACAGGAGACGTGAATTGCATCCGCCCCTCGTACTATTCGATCGTTTTATTTCTCATTCCGTTCGTACAGTGCTGGCCGAGACAAACAATGGGTGAATATCATGGCTGTGGGGTGCCTTCTGGAAAGGAGGAGACTCGTCCTCAAAAGAGGAGTATCCCCGGATGGCTATAGCGTTTCGACGTACTGCTCTCGTTCCCAATCAGTGACGACATCTCGAAAGGCAGCCAATTCTTGACGCTTCGTCGCAGTGTATGCTCGAACGAAATCCTCTCCGAGAGCCCCGACTAACGTGTCATCGTTTTCGAGTCCCTGGAGTGCGAGTTCGGGTGCGTGTGGGAGTCGTGACCGTCGCCCTGCTGGATCGCCTTCGACCGGAGACGTTGGTTCTAACTGCCGCTTGATGCCATCGATACCTGCGGCCAGTGTCGCAGCGATGAGGAGATATGGATTAGCGTCTGCACTGGCGATGCGGTTTTCGATTCGTGTAACACCTGGTGGAACACGGAGGGCGGTCATGCGGTTATCATAACCCCAGGACGCCGTATACGGAGCGAACGACCCGGATTCATATCGTTTGAAACCGTTGATTGTCGGAGTTCCAATCGCCGCCAATCCGTCAGCATGCTCCAATAGGCCGCCGACAAAGTAACGACCTCGGTCTGAAAGTCTACCGCCGTCAGAGTCGTCGGCAAATGCGTTTTCGCCGTTTTCGAAGGCACCGACGTGGAGATGATATCCGCTTCCAGCCCGATCACCGAAGGGTTTTGCCATGAACGTGGCACGGCTACTATCCTCGCGCGCCGCTCGTTTGACGAGTCGTTTGAAATCGAACGTCGTATCGGCTTGTGAGAGTGCCGTCCCGTAGTCAAAAAGCACTTCCAACTGCCCAGCACCGTGTTCGTGTTGAATGGAGTGTATGTCGATACCGTATTCGGGTGCCCATTCCGTAACGTGCTGGTAAAACGACGACACTTCTTCAGTTGCCCACGTCACACATTCGTGCTTGTGATCGGTCGTAGGTTCATACCGAGTCCCGTCTGTGTTCTCAGCCGTCTCCAGAAGATAAAACTCCAGTTCGCTGCCAACGGTGAATTCGAGATCCATCGAATCGGCTTGTTCGGCGATTACTTGACGAAGTAACCGACGAGGCTCGGCAGCAATCGGTTCACCGTTCAATTTGAATGAACACAGTACTCGTGCCGCATTCGGAAACCATGGGAGGCGTCGGAACGTCTCCGGGTCAGGGTGTATCGTCGCGTCGCCGTAATCGATTTCGGCACCGAGTCCGGAATTGGTGGGAATGTCACTTCGTGGCGTTTGAACGAGCAACAGCGCATTCATCGCAAACCCATCACGCCACGAATCAAGAAAGTAGTCGGCACGCAGCTGTTTCGAGCGGGATATTCCATTTATATCAGCAAACTCGAGGAAGATATGATCAATGCCACCGTCTTGCACCACTGATTCCATCTTCGCCCCTGATGATTGATCGTCTCCGTTGGTGTCCATGTTTAACAAACCAAGAACGACTAGCTATTTGAAGCTTGCCCGGTTTCGAACTAAAACCTATAATCGGAGGATTTTATGAACCCCAGACAGAGAAGTCCGCCAACGTAAGACAGAATACAAGTGTGGCTGATGAACAATCTCAACCGTTCATACAATTCCGAGCATTCGTCATCGTGATACATAAGAGCAGTTTTTGTAGTTTCAGTGGGATCGACTCCGGAGGCCTCCGTGATTCGAAATTCCCACCCACTTTCTCGAATTAAAACGGTGAGCAACGACAAGTATGCGGAACAGAATCACGTTTTGCCGATCACATAACCGCGAGCCGATTTCGATCGAACGAATCCGAGCAGATGTTTCTCATCCACAGTAGTGAAAACCAGACATCTATTGACAGGAATATAAAAATCATAGACAGCATCCTACTCTTGTGGTGATCTGTGGATTGAATCTAGACGTAGAAGGCCTTATTAGGACAAAGTATGATAATTGGAACAATGATATTAGTCTTGGACGACGAAGTACAACCAGAATATCGCTATCTCGCACCGGAGATAGAGCGCCTTCTCCCCGATGCTGAATACGAAATCTACGTCGAGGACCCGTTCGAACCCGATCTCGATGAGTACGAAGGCATCGTCATTAGTGGTTCGACAGCCAGTGTGTACGACGATGCAGAAGCCGACTGGGTCGACCCACAAGTAGAACTGGTCCGTCGCTGTCTGAGAGAGGAGGTTCCGTTGCTTGGAATCTGTTTCGGACACCAGTTGATCAATCGTGCGTTGGGCGGACGCGTCACATCCGACCGTCGTCGAGCCACGTTCGTCGAGATGAATCAGGTCGCAACGGATCCGATTCTAGAGGGAGTAGCGGATCACGTCCCGGTGTTACATGCCGACATCGTCGCCGAACGAGGCGACGGAATGATTGCGACCGCCCGAACTGAGTACAGCGAGAATTTCTGCACACGTCACGAATCCGCGCCGATTTGGTCCGTTCAGTTCCATCCCGAATTCACCGAACGAGTCGTTGATCGTCCTGACGACTGGTCGTCGGGCGAACACACGTTTGAAGACATCACTGCGACGGAGGTACTGTCCAATTTCGCAACGATTTGTGATGCCGTCTGATGGGTGACGAACCCGGTCAATTCGATCCTACTGCTTGTACGTCCTCTGGAAGTGCTTGTACCGGTACCGTTCCATCGTCGTTCCACCCACGGAGATGGTAATACTCACTCACTGCGTCTTCAAAAGCCGCCACAACATCAACAGGAGATCGTACCCATTCCCAACTCGTCGCAGAGATCGTTTGCACGCATTACCTCCACGATGTCGTCGATGTCCTGGTTCGATCCGAATGCCATCACCGTTTCGAATTCGGGGCCTTCGGACTCCACGTTCGCGTTGTCGTCCCCCGGCACTCCAACCGTGGATATATGATGAACGAATCGCTTCGATAACCTCCGCTTCGGCTGTCCGCTTTCCGACGTCGATGGTGAGGAGCGACCCGTCTGGAGACAACATATCTACCATATACCGTCCATTGTTCAAAATTCCAATAATTAATAAACACAATTCAAGATATTTTATGATATTAGAACAGAGTTCTCCGACACATGTGGGCACTGGCAATCTTATATTAAATACCCCACCAAATATGGTACACTCGTCCGCTACGAATCGATAGTGGAGTTCATTCTTGATTATCGGCGACTAATGAGCTCACGAGTTCATCATATGTGTAGTCATCGAAGGGATTCGTCCCTTTCTTGATCGTCGTGATCACGAACTTCGAGCTCGTTCGTTCGACTTCTTCTACTTCCTCGAATTTGCTTATCAATTTTTCAACCATTTCTCGAGATGTTAGATGCGAGATGAGTACGAAATCGGTATCACCGAGGGTAAAGTACACCTCGTTAACTCCCGAAATAGCTGCCAATTTATCGCCGACTATCTGATGATATTCCGGACTATAGTCGGCCCACACCTCGGTGATAAGCGTGAGTTTGAAGCCGGAATTTTCGAGATCGAACTCAAATACATCGTTGAGTATCCCCCGTTCCTGGAGTTTCTCCAGCCGATAATGGACGGTCGATTTAGGAATGCCAGTTTCATTGCTGATCTTGTCCGGACTTCCCGACTTGAGTGTTCCTATCGCTTTTAGGATTTGAATATCCTTTTCATCCATAAACATAGTCCATAATCTGTGTTTAAAGGTATTCTGTATCGAAAAAATTTCTCACGAATCAGGCGACAACCGGCCAATCGTTCGTGAATCGGTCCGCGATTCGAGTCACTGCCGCCCGCGCGGACTGAAGGTCCTCATCGAGCCAAGCAAACGGATCTTCGATCCCCGTCTCCACACCGAGCGAGCCTTCGAGAACGCCCAAGGTAGCATAGGCGAGATGGCTGACTTGATAGCCACCTTCTTGGACGATCGCGAATCGACCGTCACTATACTTCTCTGCCATCCTCCGAGCACGCCGACCGAACGACTCAAATCCCCTCTTGGTCACTACGTTTCGACCGAGTGGATCGACGACACCCGGGTCCTGACCGGCGCTGATCAACAGCACGTCGGGATCATACGCCTCGAAAACCGGTTCGACGATCCGATCGAATGCCGCTTCGTAGCCGGAATTGCCGGTACCGGGCGGTAGCGGTATATTGAGATTATATCCCTGTCCCGTGCCGACCCCATATTCATCGACATCGCCAGTCTGTGGATGTGCATTCGGATCCCACGACCAGTGGTCGTTGTGAAGGCTCACGAAGAGCACGTCATCCCGGTCATAAAAGCACTCCTGCGTGCCGTTTCCATGATGTACGTCCCAATCGAGAATGCCGACCCGTTCGATGTCCTCGGTTTGTAGGAGATGTTCAGCGGCGACAGCGATGTTATTGAAAAAACAGAATCCATCCGCCTGGGTCGGTTGAGCATGATGACCACTCGGCCGAACGAGTGCATACGGAACGCTGTCGTCACAGTCGATAGCCGTTTCAGCTGCCTGTATCGCTGCTCCCGCAGCATGTCGTGCTGCCGAGTAAGATGCCTCGTTTGCCCCTGTCTCCGCAGTAAGCCGACCACCGCCCGCCTCACAGAACCGTTCGAATTCAGTTATATATTCGGACGAGTGAACACGATTGAGTTGCGCTTTGGTAGCCGGTGCAACCGACTGCCAGTTCGCCCGATCGTCGAGTACGTGTTCGATTATCGAACGAATGTTTCGAACGCGCTCCTCCCGGTCCGGGTGGGGCTCTTTCGCTGCCAAGCGGCCACTCCACTTGGTTTCGAACTCTCCGGCGGGGGGCGTGTGAGCAGTGAAGCTGTCGTCCCAAAACACATGAAGGTCAGTCATTTCTCAATCGTCCTCTCCGAAGGAAAGTGGATCGTAGCGGTCGAGCACACGGCTTCGGCTCTCGATGTCTATATCCTCACCATCATATTGGTGAATCTCCGCGAACAGTTCGTCGATGTAGTCCACTCTCGGGCCGAAATATGCAGCGATCACGTACACACCGACGTTCACCGGCAAACCGATAATCGCGCCGGTGAAACCGCCGATTTCTGCGATAGGACCACCCATACTCGGTGCCAAAACGAAGTTCATCGAATAGGTTACAATGAGGCCGAGAACGATTCCAGCTATCGCACCGTATTTATTACCTTTCTTCCAGAACAATCCAAAGATGACCGGTGGAAGAAGGTGAACGATACCCTCGTACGTCCAAATAGCTATTTTCGCCAGCAATGGGAGATCGAGCGTCGCCAAAAAGTAAGCGATCGCGACCCAAACAACGATCACGACACGGGAAATGTTGACCGCCTTACTCATCGACATCTCTGGTTTGAATTCCTTGACGATGTTCCAAGAGGTCACGACACCCATTGTCGCCAACTGCGAGTCGATACTCGACATCCCCGCTGCGAGGACGATGATACCGACTCCCGCTAGTAAAACTGGGCCACCCGCCATCCGAGCCATCACGAAAAAGGCGCTCTCACCAGCATTGGAAGCCTGTGGTATAAGACTCGCACCCATTCCAAGGAGCAGTAAGAAGAACACGGCGAGGGCCGCAAGGATCGGCGCACCGACTGCGAGTTTTTTCACCTCTTTAACGTCCTTGGCAAGGAAGATCCGATTGAAGACTTCTAGCCACGCGTAGCCACCGATCGTCCCAGTGAGAATGATTGAGGTCCAATAGCCGTCACTAGCATGGACGGTCATGTTTTCCGGATGTTGCTGGGCAACCTGATTCAACAGCGGGCCGAATCCACCGAATAGGCTGTGTGCGATCCAAAAGAGGGCGACGAATAGGAGAACAGTCGAAACGATGCCCTGAACGAAGTCAGTAACGACGACACTCCGCATTCCCGCGAAGACGATATACCCGAGAACGACGAGCGTGATGAGTGCCATTCCGATATTGAATGGAATCGTTCCATTCGTCGCCTCAGACATGAGAAATCCGAAGGTTTTGATGCTAAGTACCTGCCAGGGCGCACCGATAATGATACCTGTAACAGCGACGAGTACCGCAAGTCCAGGTGAATTAAAACGTAGGCGTATGAAATCCGGCATATTATAGAGATCGTGAAGCTTACCCCATTTCCAGATTCGCGGGGCAATGGCATAGTACACGACGAGGGCGGTCACCGTGTAAAACATCACATAGAATGCGATCGCCCCTCCGGAACCAGCCCAGGCGAACCAACTGGTGTAATAACTCGCTACGATCCAGGTTGCTAAGACGGTGAACAGCATCGTCCACCAAGAGTACGACCGGCCAGCAACTGCATACTCTTCCATCGTTCGCTCGCGTAGACGTCCATACACCAACACGAATACACCGAGTAAACCGAGGTAGGCAAAGATGAGAATGGCGGGAAGAATATCATTTAGGGCCATTACACCACCTCACCTCGTGTGCTCTCAACCCAATAGAGGACTGCCAAGCCGATCGCCATCATCACGCTCACGAAGAGTAACCAAAAGAGTACAAATGGTAGATCGAAAATGTAGGGCTCCGCACGATTAACGACATCAAAGAAGGGCGGAAAAACGGAAAGAAATAACGCGACAAAATAGAGGGTCGCAGCTCCAACGACGGTTCGACGGTCGATACCTCGTATATATCTGGAAACTGTGTTTGCTATTCCCATGCTCTGTTATAACCAGTAACATACTGACTAATAAATATTCGTTATCTAATCGGATACTTTTTAATAAGATATTGATATCCTGAATAGAGTTTGATAATCTGTTCTTATTTGGGTCACGAACCAATCTTATGCGGTAACAATATGTGGTAATAATGATTCAGCTGAATTTTATATCGGACCGGGGGTGCTACGAACCTCTCTAACATGCAATCGTTGCCGGTCGGCCGCGTATCCGGTGTGAATTCACGGTCACCAAAACAGAACGGACGTGTCGTCGTAGCTACCTTTTTGTTTGAAACATGAATCACTCCTTTCGAAAACCGGTCCGATAGCGCTTCCGTTTTCGCGGAGGAGGTTACCGAAGGATATCTACTTCATATCCAATTAATTAAAATAATAATATGTTTCCACAGTATTTTTATATGGTATGGAAAGAAGGAATTTTCTCAAGTCACTCGGAATAGCTGCAACCGCTGGATCGATTTCACAAACGGTGGCACGCGCACACGAACGACAGACAGCGAGGTACCGTGACCCGAACGCGTATCTCACGAACGAACAGTTGGCTCGCCGATTACGGCTCCTCGACAGGGAAAGCGACCTCGTGGCCCTGCGACGGATAGGACGGTCCGCCGGCCTGAACACTCCGCTCTGGGAGGTACACATGGGCTCCGGCGATACGAACGTTCACCTCATTACACAGATCCATGGCGATGAGCCGGCAGGAACCGAAGCGATTTTGCGGGTACTTCGTCAATTGAGCGTTTCGTCCTCCGAAACGGCGGAGCGAATACAGAACAATATCTCCCTGACTGTCGTCCCACGAGTGAACCCAGATGGAGCGATGTTCAGTCGAGACCAAGACGACGATGGGGATCAAGAACGGGTGACGAGACGGACGAATACACAACCGTGGTGTCGGGATGATTCACGCCACGAGCCGTACTATCACTACAGGCCGTCGGATTCGCCGACCGGGTACGACATGAATCGTGATTTCAACATCCGTCCTGATTTCGACGCGAATTCGGACGCCCGCGCCTCGTGGTGGGAGCAAACCGATGGAGAGTGGCAGCTAAATCTTCCCTACAAGGGGCGGACGCTCGCCGCCAGTGGGCTTAGGTTGTCACCTGAGGTGCGGGCCGTGACTGAGTCGTTCCTGCGGGCGAATCCGGATTTCGCCATCACACATCATCATCAAGGAATTCCGACAGTTCCGGACACAGAGCCACCCGAACCGTCAGTGATGAGCGTCATGGCACCATTTGGCACGTCGTTCAAGAAACAGGCCCCGTATCACGACCCATCGAAGCCGGTTTCGGAGTACGTCAATCCGTTCTTGGACGAATCGACGAGTGTTCGCTCGCTTCGCTTGAATCGACTCGTCGCAACACGTCTCGCGGATACGACCGGTCCATGGGACGTTTTCGACACCGTCACTCGATACGGATACGCCACGCTTTGGGGGTCGTATTTGGATGCACTTTGTCCGCAAACGAACGCTGCAGGAATGCTATACGAAATCTCCGGTCAATCCAGTTCAGTCGGCTCTCGCGCCTACGGGTTGAAAGTCGAAGCATCGCGGGTCGGATTCCTCGAGTCGTTCGCCGCTATCGCGTCCGACCCAACCCTCAGTTCGGTCGATGCGACCGAATATTTCGATATCCCACTCAAAGGGAAGTCGATCGACGGCGCAAGGGGTGGCCGAGCGAAACTTCGTCATCAGCCCGAATCGAGGTCCCAAAGCAAACCAAACGCACCCTCTAGATCTCCACAAGCTCGTGGCGTGTGGCTCGACTGACGGTTACAGGTCTCGCGAGACAGCTCACGAACCACTGGGAAGCGGTTTTTTGTCCTAACGGAACAGCGGTCGATTGTCAGATCTGCGGGAAGTTAAATACACCGAGGGGGCATCGAAACCGATTTTGAAGAAGAAACCAACGACGGTGGCCAAAATCATTAATAACAATTATAGTAAAAAGAAATTAGATGACATTGGAAGAAAACGGCGGAGAGCGTAACGACACAGTACTAAATCGGCGAAACTTCATCGGAGGAGTGACATCGCTCCTCGCTGCTGGTGCGTACACACGGTCTGTTCCAGACGCGGTTACCGCGCATCTTACGGAAGGGAACGATTCAGATACACAGCAAATCGCATCTCCGAACGGACGAGTGAAAGTGATGATAGACGTCGCTGACGGCACACCGAACTACAGTCTTGAATTCGATGGCACGACTGTTATCTCCGATTCCAGACTCGGATTCGAGTTCCAGAATCAACCGGCCTTCGGCGTCACGTCGGATGAGAGCACAAGTTCAGCGATCACGGTGACGGGGACCGAGAGCGGAACCGAAACCGAACGCTGGGACCCGATTTGGGATCAGTACGAGTCCGTCACGGCAAAGTATACGTACCTACGTATTGGACTCGCCGAAACGAGCGCGCCGAAGCGCGCGGCGAACTTGGAGTTCCGCGTATTCGACGACGGACTTGGATTCCGGTTCGTGTTCGACGACCACTTCGCCAGCAATAGCGAGAATATGGTCGTCACGTCGGAGAACACCCAGTTCAACTTCGGTGGGGATTACGACGCGTGGTGGATAACGAACGAACTCGTCAACCCCCGGTTCGAACAGGAGTACCAACGGACCAAGCTCAGCGAAATCGAAGCCGGTACCAGAACCATCCGACCGAACGACAATACCATTCGGAACGGCGCACACACGCCGCTCACCGTGAAAGCCGGAGAGGACACGTATCTGAGCGTTCACGAGGCGGACCTCACGGATTACGCCACGATGACGCTTGCACCTCGGTCTGATGGCGACGGGACGGAGTTCGCGGCGGAACTCGCGCCGCTTCCCGATGGAACCAAGGTTTCGACCCAGACGCCGGCAGTGACTCCGTGGCGAACCATCCAAGTCGGAACGAGTCCTGGTGACCTTGTCGAATCGTCGCTGATTCCACTTCTCAACGACGAGTTAGACGACTCAGTCCTCCCGACGACCGAAGGAAAACCGGATACAAGTTGGATCGTCCCGCGAAAATACATTGGTATCTGGTGGACGATGATTGCCGGGAACGCCAAGTGGGAGTATCAGTCCGATGCCGAACTCGAAAAAGCAGGCACAAATCCGGCGGCGTACATCCACGGTGCCCGCACTGAGCGCATGAAACGCTACATGAAGTTCGCCAGCGAGAACAGTATCGAGAGCGTTCTCGTAGAGGGATGGAATCAGGGCTGGGACAGCTATCCCGGGTCCGGTGTTGCGATGGACTTCGACCAGTCGTATCCGGACTTCAGCCTCTCAACAGCCACCGATTACGGTCAGTCGCTCTCACCCAGCGTCGAGATGACCGCCCACAACGAGACCGGAGGAAACCTCGTCAACTACGAAGAACAGATCCTGAACGACGATATCTTCGAGTACTACGAAGACCACGACATTCGAAGCATCAAGAACGGCTACGTCAACGACGCCGGTTTGGGTAACCAAGGTGACGGCGGTACTGCCACGATCAACCACCACTGTCAAATCGCGATCAACCATCACGAACTGGTCGCGCGCAAGGCGGCGGGTAACCGGCAATTATTGGAACGCCACGAAGCGGACAAACCGACCGGCAAGCGACGAACCTATCCAAACCTCGCATCGACTGAGACAATAAAGGCACAGGAGTACGATGGTTTCGGCGCGCTCGGGTCGGACGTTGGCCGTGACCATCACGTCACGCTACCATTCACTCGGATGCTCGCTGGGCCGGCGAGCTATCAACCCGGTATTTTCGATATCACGTTCAACGACGACACCGGCGGCCAGATCCAGACGACACGGGCCAAACAGCTCGCGATGTACCCGACTTACAACGCCGGGCTACAGATGCTTGCCGACCGCATCGAAGCGTACATCAACCCGGAACTGGCAGTCGGTGAACTCCTCCAAGCGGCTGCGGGCGACATCGATGGATTCGTCACCGCCGACAATTGGCGGAACGCATTCGGCACCAATTACGTTGCCGTCGACCCGAATCGAGCGCCGTCCGGTTCCGCAGTTTCGTGGACCGTCACTGACGTTCCAACCGACGACACATACGATCTGCACCTTCGCTACGCCAGCGCGCCTGAGGAGAACGCGGGTCGTGTAGTCGATGCTGGTGAAGCACAAGCCACGCTCCGAGTGAACGATACGACGGAGACTATTACACCGTCGTTCACGGAATACTGGGACGACTGGAACGTGTTCACGACACAAGTCGAGTTAAATGAGGGAACGAACACTGTCGCAATCGAACTACACTACGACGATACCGGGGAGACATTCACTGGAGACGTCGGCGGGTTCAATCTCAATACAGTCGCCGTCACCGAGCACTGCGCGGCGGTCCCGATACCGGCCGAATATGTTGGATATTCACCCGAGAACGAGAATTTCGAGACCGAGACTGAGTTCGAGTTCTTGAAAGCAGTTCCCGCCGGTGGATGGGACGATACGAACGTTCTCGACGCCAAAATCGGAAACTACACCGTTACTGCCCGTCGAAAGGGCAGCGAGTGGTTCGTCGGCGCAATGACCGGCGAAGACGGACAGGCCGTCGATGTATCGCTCGATTTCCTCAGTCCCGCCTCCAAGAACGCGGATGGTCGTAACTCAGCACCAAACGGCCCCAAATACGTCGCCGAGATTTACTCCGATGGGAGCGATGCTCGCTACGACGTGAATCCGACGGATGTTCGGTTCGACGAACTTCTCGTTACGCCACGAACGACGCTCCGAACCTCGATGGCCGCAAGTGGTGGGCAGGCAATTCGACTGCGTCCTGCTACCGGCGATGAAATGACCGACCTCCCCGCCTACAAACAACCTAAACAGGAATATTCGTCGTTCGAAACACCGGATGCTGTCGTCTCCGGGCAATCGATGAGCGTGACGATTACCGGAACGAACTCCGGTTCGGTTGTCGGCGGGGAAACCCTCCGTGTCTTCGTCGATGGCGAGGAGGTCTCCAACGTGTTCGTCCGCTTGTCGCCCGGCGAAAGTGAAAGTACCGCGCGATTCGAGCTTCCCCATCTCTCAGCGGGCAACCACGAAGTTCGAGTTGGACGCTCGATAGACGACGCCCTTCCTGCACAGACGGTACAGATATTGCCGTCGATGCAACTCTCCTCGGAGTGGCTGTTCCGGAAAGGTGACGACGTGTCTTGGGCTCGTCGTGACTACGACGACGATAAGTGGGAGCATGTCGAGCTACCCGCAAAATGGGAGGCCCACTCCGGATATACGGAAGCCGAGGTGTTCGGATGGTACCGGAAGACCATCACTATCCCAGCGTCTTGGGAGGAGTACGACGCGGATATCCTCCTGCCGGTTGGCAAAATCGACGACGTCGACCAGACGTTCTTCAACGGGGTACAAATCGGTCAACTCGGGACCTTTCCCGAGAACGGCTTCGAGACCGCATGGCAAGAAACGAGAGAGTATACGGTGCCATCCGAGAACGTCAATTACGGCGGAGAAAACGTCATCGCAATCAGGGTCTACGACGATATCGGTGGGGGCGGCCTGTATGCGGGTCCGCTCGGACCGGTTCGTCCTGACTACGACGGTCAGTAAGCAATCCGTCCGCCGCCGTCCAGTACAATAGACCGTTTCCACTTCGAACATCCTCTGTCATTCTATCTATATTATAATTTAATTTGATATGTATGGAATAGAACTTTTTGGCCCACATTTTTGTGGTGGATGCATCCTACAGTAAACGTATGACCGATTCCCAAGAAGAACTTCGAAAGCAGCTGAGTGAGATGCAGGCAGTTCATGGCATCGATACCGACACGCGAAACGTAATCGGGATACTCAGTGAGACGATTACGACGCTCGGCAAGGAAATTGATGACTTGCAACAGCGTGTGGCCGAGTTGGAGAAGCGTGTCGATGAGACCGATGGTCCGAAAAATGACGATGAACAACAAAAGCACGCGTGGTATTCAGAGCGCTAAGTCAGCGCCGTGGATATGGGTTGTTTCGGATCGGTGTTTTCCCAAAAAAGACGGGAATCACCGTTCTCACCACAGATACCCCGTTGTGTGCCGTGTTATTCTTCCGATTTGAGTGCCGGAGTCGTATTCGGGACAACACGAGGATCCGCTATTTGTTCGTAGGCATACGCTAGGTTCAACACTGTTGCTTCATCGTATGGTTTTCCGATGAGTTCGGCGCCAACGGGAAGCCCCTCATCGGTTAGCCCCGTAGGTACCGACATCGCGCAGCATCCAGCCTGTGACGCGATGACAGTATTCGTCGGAAATGTGAGCGTATCGAGCACGCCGGAGCGCACTTCGTCCGCTTTCGGTGGGACTACCTGCACGTCCGGACACAGGACTGCGTCGAGTCGGTGTTCGGCGAACACGTTGAGGAGAATTCGTTGGAAGGTATCCTGAAGAACGATCTTTCGCCAATACGATGGATCGTCTTCTGGATCCATAGGGCCATCCGCAATACCTTCAAGAAGATCGAGGAGTTCGTGGTACTTTTCCTGTTCATAGATTTCATCGACTGATTCGACTGGCGTATCCGCTCGGTCGGAGAGGAACTCGTTGATATCTCGTTTCGATTGAACGAGATACAAGGAGGTTTCTTCGACGTATTCATCGATATCAGCGATCCGAACTGGATCTACGATATCTGCTCCGGCATCACTCATCAGTTCGATTGTATCTTCAACGAGTCGGTTGACCGATTCGGAATCCGACTCGTTGCCAAATTTGTCACGGAGAATCCCGATTCGAGCATCTCGAAGACCATCTTTCGAGAGTTGCTCGACGTACGTTCCATCGACGTGTGTCAGTTCGTTCGTTACGGTGTACGGGTCGGTCGAATCGTATCCGACGAGCACATCGAGCAGTATCGCGGTATCTTTTACCGTTCTGGTCATCGGCCCAGCCGTGTCCTGTGAGATAACGAGCGGTGACAAACCCGTTCGACTGATGAGTCCCGGTGTGACTCGGAGTCCAAAGAGATTCGTAAACGACGCTGGCAAGCGGATCGAACCTCCTGTGTCTTCCCCGATACCGACTGAAGCGAAATTAGCGGCGACCGCAGCGCCGGTTCCGCTGCTCGACCCACCCGGGTCACGGTCGAGCGCATATGGATTTTTGGTTCGTCCAAGTACCGACGAGAACGCGAACCAAGAGGTCGCCCAATCAGGGAGGTTTGTTTTTGCAAGGATGATCGCACCTGCGTCTTCGAGTCGATCGATGATCGTCGCGTTTTGATCGGGAACGTAGTTCTCGAACGCGATAGAGCCGAAGGTCGTGGTAATACCCTTCGTCTCGATTTGGTCCTTTACGACAACTGGAATACCGTGAAGTGGACCAACGAAGGTCCCTGATTCCTGGAATTCCTGATCGAGTGTCTTCGCCCGCTCTCGGGCAGAAGGATTGACGGTGATTATCGACCGAATTTTCGGTCCATTTCCATCGTAAGCCTCGATGCGTTCGAGATAGCTATCGACTAGTTCGCGACTATCGAGATCGCTCACTTCGTAGGCTTGATGAATGTCGTCGATAGTCGCTTCCAGAAGTTCAAATTGTGATGCTGACATCGGTACGTCCCCCATGGAAGATTTCACCGCACATACGATAACCCTACCGTGGGTGGTGTATTGCTAAGCGTACACACCGTACGTCGGTAATGATCGTCTCGATTGGACGGTCTTTGCCCGATTGCTGTCCCCTCAGTTGATTCCGATTGCGATAGTGGTCCTGAACCAAGTCGTCAGAAAATCGGAGATGGTGTGAGTCGTTATCTTCGTTCGAGTTCAAATACAAAGCATGGGCCACGTTACCGATCTCTTCATCGCAGCGGCCGGGTCCGAACCGATGCAGTCGGTCATGGAGGTACAAGCCGTCGCCAACAAGGGACTCCAGCATGACCGCTATTTCAACGGAACTGGCTACTACTCGCCGTACGATGTCTGTCAGGTGACGGTGATCGCTGGAGAGGCAATCGACGAGATCAATCAGAAATTTGAGCTCGATTTGACGGCCGGTGAGCACCGACGAAATATTGTCACGGAAGGAATCGATGTACACGACCTCCTGAAACATCGATTTAGAATCGGCGGTGTGGTATTAGAAGGCACACGACCACGTCCACCCTGTGCCCACGTCGAGCAGATCAACGAACAGGACGGCGTTGCCAGAGCACTCAAAAAGGGTCGCGGGGGTATCTGTGCAGATGTCATCGAATCCGGGCGAATCAGTGTCGGGGATTCTATCACCAATATCGAGCCACTTGATACGACTGGCAGTATTATCGATCGATTACGTTCGAAAACTCAATGATATACTCACTATCAAGCAAGAAATAGAGATTCCTGAATATGGAATTTTGCCGAGGTTGAACGGATCAGGTCTAAAGGCAACATCATTTCGCTAGTCGATTTTTCAGCGTTCTTGCCATTGATGATATCCACCACTATCGATTGGTTTTCACAACCGAAACGAAAGCCGAACTGGAGTGTACCACCGGATGTATCTGAAGGTAATGATATATAGCTAACCACTCGTATTAACTGTATGCGTCTTGTCCAGGTGCTAATCCCAAGAGGGGATCGAGCAGACGTCCTAACAGCGCTCGATGAAGAAGGAATCGATTATGCCGTCTTTGAGGAGACCGGTCGTGGTGATTTCGAGGCGCTCGTCTCCTTCCCTGTTCCTGATTCCGGTGTTGAACCGGTGCTCGATAGCCTCTATGCGGCAGGCATCAAGGAAAATTCCTATACAATCGTCATGCCGACGGAGACGGTCGTTTCCGAACGGATCAAGTCACTCACAGATCGGTATCAGGGACACCGTATCTCACGTGACGAGCTTCGAGCACGTGCCGAGGACCTCGCACCTGCAGCCTCGACATTCTTCACCTTCCTCGTGGTGAGCACCCTTATCGCGACAACTGGGTTACTACTCGATTCAGCAGCAACCATTATCGGTGCGATGGTTATCGCACCACTCATGGGACCTGCTATATCGGCCAGTGTTGGGGCTGTTCTCGCAGATTCAGACATGACATCACGAGGAGTACGGCTGCAGGTAGCCGGTCTGATTGCCGCAATCGTGACGGCTGCCATCCTCGGATTAGTGTTGAAAGAGACGGTCTTTTTACCACCGGTCGATATTCGAACGATTCCACAGGTTCTCGAACGAACCTCACCGAATTTCCTCTCACTCTTTCTAGCACTCGGATCGGGTGTCGCCGGTGCCGTGAGCATTATTCGGGGTGCTGGATCGTCGCTCGTTGGCGTCGCAATTGCAGTGGCACTCATCCCACCCGCTGCTACCGCTGGACTCGGTGTCGCGTGGGGACATCCCGGCGTCATTCTCACTGCCGGCGTCCTGGTGTTGGTGAACCTGCTCGCCATCAACCTCTCGGCACTCATTTTATTATGGCTTGCAGGGTACCGCCCCGAGAAAGGAGAGCATGCAGACCAGGCTCGTCAGGCAGTCCGTGTCCGGATCGCGACCGTCGTGTTCGGCCTCGTTCTGCTGTCGGTCGTTCTCGGAGCTGTCACTTGGGCATCATTCGAAGTTGGTACTGTAGAAACCGGTGCAAGCGCGGAGGTTGAGGAGATGTTCGACGACGGCCAGTTCGGAAGATTGGAGTTTGAAGAGGCCACCGTCGACTACGATATCGATGACGTTCTCCTCGATAACCCCGCCGAAGTAACTGTTATCGTGACTCATGGGCCGAACGACTCGTTGCCACCCGACCTCGCACAGCGAATCGATAAGCGACTATCCAAAACGACCGGTGCAAAGGTCGCCGTGCACGTCGAGTTCATACGAGGACAGCACTCAACCTAAATCAAAATGAATCGACAGCCTGCACTGTTCGGGAGTTCGAAGCGACCGGATTCGAAACCGGGTTGGGTATCATAGCGACACCCTATCGAAACGGCAGACACGACTGGCGATTCGAAGATTCGAACCGAGGTTACTCGAGGTCGAAGCGATCGAGGCTCATCACTTTGTGCCACACACCGACGAAGTCGTGGACGAATTGCTCCTCGGCGTCGTCGGAGGCGTAGACGTCCGCAATGGCTCGGAGACGGGAATTCGAACCGAAGACGAGATCCACGCGGGTTCCCGCCCACTCGACGTCGCCCGTTTCACGGTCGCGCAACTCGTAGATGTCTTGGGCATCCGAGGACGTTTCCCACTCCATGATATCATCGGATTCCGAAGACGCTTCCCACTCATAGTCCATGTCGAGCAGGTTCACGAAGAAATCATTGGTCAACGACTCAGGTTGATCAGTGAAGACACCGAGGTCAGTTCCATTGTAGTTCGCGTCCAGCGCGCGCATGCCGCCGACTAGAACCGTCATCTCAGTAGCCGTCAGATTCAGGAGCTCGGCCTTGTCAACCAGCAACTCCTCCGCCGGACGGTCGTCCTCATCGCTGAGGTAGTTACGGAACCCGTCTGCTTCCGGTTCGAGCGCCTCAAAGGACTCGACGTCGGTTTGCTCCTGCGAGGCGTCGGTACGGCCTGGTTCGAATGGAACATCCACGTCGTACCCGGCATCCCTCGCAGCCTGCTCGACGGCTGCACAACCGCCCAGAACGATCAGGTCGGCGAGCGAGACTCTTGTCCCGTCGGAACGCGAGCCGTTGAAGTCCTCCTGAATATCTTCCAGAATCCCCAGAACCGTCTCTAGCTGTTCCGGCTCGTTCACTTCCCAGCTCCTCTGCGGTTCGAGACGGATGCGGCCCCCGTTCGCTCCACCACGCTTGTCGCTGTCGCGGTACGTCGATGCTGACGCCCAAGCAGTCTTGACCAGTTGGGAGGTGGACAGTTCCGAAGCGAGGATCGTCTCCTTGAGCTCAGCGATCTCTTCGTCCCCGATCAGTTCGTGGTCGACATCAGGAATAGGATCCTGCCACAGCATCTCCTCGTCCGGAACCTCCGGGCCGAGGAATCGAGACGGTGGGCCCATGTCACGGTGGATCAGCTTGTACCACGCCTTCGCGAATGCCTCCTGGAACTCGTCCGGGTTCTCTTGGAAGCGCTCGATGACCTCTCGAAAGTCCGGGTCCCGCTTCAGGGCGACGTCCGTCGTCAACATCATGGGAGTGCGCTTTTTCGACGAATCGTGAGCGTCCGGCACGGTGTTTTGTAGCGTTTCGTCCGTTGGGGCCCACTGCCACGCACCGCCGGGGCCCTTCTCCGGTTCCCACTCGTAATCGAGCAGGTTGTCGAGGTAGCCCATGTCCCACTGCGTCGGCGCGCCGGTCCATGGACCCTCTATGCCACTGGTGATCGCGTCGGTCCCTTTGCCGGTACCGTGGCTGCTCTTCCAGCCGAGGCCCTGCTCCTCTATCGGGGCCGCCTCGGGCTCCGGACCGAGGTTGTCACCGGAATCGGCACCGTGGACTTTCCCGAACGTGTGTCCACCGGCAATGAGCGCGACCGTTTCCTCGTCGTTCATCGCCATCCGCCCGAACGCCTCGCGAATGTTCTCCGCCGACCCCTCGGTGTCTGGCTCACCGTCCGGTCCTTCCGGATTCACGTAGATGAGACCCATCACGGTCGCGCCGAGCGGCTCATCGAGTTCTCCGTCGTCATCGAAGCGCTCGGATGCCTCCATCTCGTTTTCGGGCCCCCAGTAGACGGCCTCGTCGGGCTCGTAGGCATCCTCGCGTCCACCGGCGAAGCCGAACGTCTCGAATCCCATCGACTCGAGAGCAACATTACCGGTCAACACCAGGAGGTCTGCCCACGAGAGTTTGCGACCGTATTTCTGCTTGACCGGCCAGAGCAGTCGACGTGCTTTGTCGAGGTTTGCGTTGTCGGGCCAACTGTTGAGGGGCGCAAAGCGTTGGGTGCCGCCGGATGCGCCGCCGCGGCCATCGGTGGTACGGTAGGTACCGGCGCTGTGCCACGCCATCCGAATAAAGAGTGGCCCGTAGTGGCCGTAGTCGGCCGGCCACCACTCCTGCGACGTCGTCATTACTTCTTCGATGTCGGACTTCACGGCTTCGAGGTCGAGCTTCTCGAATTGCTCTGCGTAGTCGAACTCCTCGCCCATCGGACCGACTTGGCGAGCGTTCTGATCGAGAATCTCCAAGTTCAACTGATTTGGCCACCAGTCTTGGTTAGATCCATTCATCATCAGACGATTGCTACTTTTGCCTATTAAGATTTCCCAATTCGGTAAGGACGTATTCGGTTCAGGCCAAGAAAATTTTCAGGAGCTATAATTTTTGTCAGTGGTGTGTGCAAGAGAGCGTTGGTCCGTTCGAGAAAGACTGGTGATATCGAAGGGAAATCAACCACGGCGAATATGAAATCAGAGACGATCAGCAAACCTACGATTGTATATCGGCACGGATTGGTTCTGTAGATCAAGAGCCTATATCCGATTTCATGTGTGACGAGCGGTAGTGGATCTCGATACCTCACATTTCGGCCGTCCTCATCGCGGCGACGATAAGACCGTTGTAATGAATAAGGAACCGCGAACGCGATCTCCCACTGCACCACAACGATAATCGAATATTGCAATAATCACTGTCACCGGGTGTAATCCCTACTACGACGTGATCTCGTGTGGTGATACTTGTCGTGAAGCATTTATACCGAGGCGATAGAAAGCGACAGGAGGCAAAAACAATTCTTCGTGTCGAATTCAAAACGTCCCCAACGGGAGTGATGGAGAAGTTCGATACCCACCTGAATGACGTTCGGAGTATCGAACTCGACAATGCCTTTTATGTCGAAGATGGCACCTGGATCGAATCACTCACCGTTTCGTCAACCTCGGATTTCGATCTGGACGACCTCATTACCAAAATCTCCGGCGTTCAACTGTACTATACACGTGATATCCCGACTGGACCGAGTGGAGATACGGTAAGACGACTTACGATCCTCGCCAACGAGTCGTATCCGTTTATTCTCGGATTGATCCTCCGCCGAGAAGCGATTCCAAATCGGATCGTCCTCCAAGATGGAACGTTTGATGTGGTCGTTACTGTCCGGACGTGGGAACATTTCCGATCGCTTGCCGACGAGCTACAGGATGCACTCGGTGGATTCGACCTCAAAAGCATGAACGAGATCGACAATCCGGGTGAGCCACTCGACAGTGGTCGATTGACCGAAGTCCTCATCACGAAGCTTGCGGATAAACAGCTCTCTGTTCTCGAAACAGCGTACAATATGGGATATTTCGAGGTGCCTCGAGAAGTCTCGGCACAAAACCTCGCTGATGAGTTGGATATCTCTCAGTCGACGCTTAGCGAACGGTTGCGGACTGCAGAACGTAACCTCTTGGAACTAATATACGGGCCTCGTGAGTGACACGTGTTGGGAATTTCTCAATCGACAGTACAATAAATACCATTTGAGGTATCGCGTCATCCAAGCTCCCTTCTCATTATATAAATAGCGATGATCATCGATCCACTTCGGGAATATTTTGAATATAATTATCCCTAATGATGGTTTGTAGCATGGTATCACAGGACGATGAGAAACCACGAAAGCGTATGGATGCACGAAAAATCAGTCGTCGCAACTACTTAGCAACGGCTGTCGCTGGCACCGCTGGGCTAACGACCCTCGCTGGATGCAGCAATAGCGGGAAAAACTCCAACGGAGACAGCAAAGCGCAAGACAGAAAACCAAAGGTTCCGGAAGGGGTGTCGAAAACGGTCGAGACGAAGTACTGGCACGATTGGTCGAATATCGACGCAAAGAAACCACCACTCCAGTACACCGCAAAGGCAGGGGCTGCACTCGACCCAATTCCTGTCGAATACTCCAGCGAGGACGACCCATGGATGCGAGAACACGCACTCATGTTCAAGCGGGGTGCCGAGGATATCGGTGTCTCGGTCGAACTCAACGATCGGCCGCTAAACCAACTCTACGCACAGAGCTGGAATACTCCTGGACTTCAGGCAGTCATCTCCATGAGTACGCACGGACCGGACCCCCAGCGCGGACTCGACCCGAACCCACTCCTGATGCGTCGGCACAAGGATAATCCATCGAACTACGACAACTACTACCATCCAAAACTGAACGAAATCCTCAGTAAGCAAAGAGAGATAACCGGCGATACGAAAAAACGCCAGCAGCTCGTTTCCGAGGCACAGCGTATTTTCGCCGAAGATGTCGGTGCTATCATCGGTATTTTCCCTGATGTCATCACCGCCGTCAACCGGAAGAAGTGGAAGGGATACGTGAAGACGCCCGGCAACGGACCGACCGGCGATTCTTTCCAGTGGACCGAAGTCAATCTGCAACCCCAGACGAACGAGAAAACGTACGTCAAGGGCGTCACTACATCGATGAACTCGCTCAACCTTCCGTGGGCGGCCGGGGGCGCTGAAGAAAAGCGCCTCAAATTCATCTACGATGGATTGTTCGATGCAACACCAGACCTCGGCGTCGTCCCTGCTCTTGCGACGAACGCGAAATACACAGACGATACGACGGTCGAAATCGACCTTCGAAAAGGCGTCAAATGGCACGACGGCAAACCGTTCACGGCGGAGGATGTCAAATTCACCGTCGATCTGTACAAGAAACATTCGTCGACGAGTCAGGTGTCGTTCTACGAGCCGATCGAGAGCGTCGAAGTTCTCAGCAGGCACAAGGTACAGTTTTCCCTCAAGTATCCGGATGCCGCCTTCATGACTCAGCGCGTCGTCCGAAGTGTCATAATTCCAAAACACAAATGGGAATCGGTCAACAATCCGGCACAGCACAATCCACAACAGCCCGTCGGAACGGGACCATTCACATTCAAAAGTTGGGACCAAGGATCTCGCTTCGAAGTCGAGAGAAACGATGGCCATTGGATGTTCACGGACGGCTGGCGGAAGAAGCACCTCGGTGAGCAAGCTACGACCGGTCCGGGTATCGAGGGTGTCATCTGGGTCAACGTCGGGAACGTCGATTCGATGCTCGGCGCGCTCCAGCAGGGCAAAATTCACGCCATCGGCGGTACGCTCTCGAACAGTCAAGCGGATCGCGCGGCCGGCGCGGGCAGTATCGAGAAAGTCGTGAGTGAGAACTTCGCACCGCTCGATGCGAAGCTGATGTTCTCCTGTCCGCTCATTCGGGACAAGGAATTCCGCATCGCGTTCGCGAAGGCGGTCGATAAGAAAGGCTTCGTCAAAGACGTGCTCCAAGGTCGGGCAACGATTCCGACCGGCGAAAACCCGATTTCACCGCTCACGCAGTGGAACACTGATGAGACGAAGGATTACGCATACGACGTGGACGGGGCACGAACCATCCTGAAGAAGGCTGGCTACACGTGGGATTCGAATGATAATCTTCAGTTCCCCAACGGGGACGCGTGGAAAGCATTCGTCGAACGTGTTCAAAACGGAAACACACACAAACGCCGGACGGAGCTTGACCAGACCGACTTCTCGTGATTTTTCGGAGATTATATCAAAATGACACCAAAGAAACCATTGGACGGCTTGACGGTCATCGACGCGGCGAGTCTCTACGCCGGGCCACTGTCAGGAATGATACTCGGTGATTTCGGTGCCGAGGTTATCAAAATCGAACATCCCGAGTCAGGGGACGCACTCCGTGAATTCGGTGATTCCACCGACGAACTCTCGTGGAAATGGGTGAACCGCAATAAGAAGAGTGTCCCACTCGACCTCCATACCGACGACGGACAGGACATCTTTACCGACCTTATCTCCGATGCAGACGTCCTCATCGAAAACTTCCGCCCCGGAACGCTCGAACGTTGGAACATCGGATGGGAGACACTTTCGGACATCAACGAGGACCTCGTGATGGTTCGCGTTACCGGGTTCGGGCAGACAGGTCCATATCGGAATCGTCCCGGATTCGGCACGTTGGTGGAAGCGATGAGCGGCTATGCCTATTCGACCGGTCAGGAAACTGGCCCACCGACACTCCCGCCGACCGCGATGGCGGACTCGGTGTGTGCATTTCATTCAGCGTACGCGGTTTTGATGGCCATCTACTGGCGTGACGTTCACGGCGGCACCGGTCAGTACATCGACTCGGCAATCCTCGAGACGATGTTCGGTGTTCTTGGCGATCAAGTCATTGAGCACGAATGGAAGGGCGTCGACCACAAACGGTCAGGGAACCGAAGCAGTCGTACTGCCCCTCGAAACACGTACCGGACGAAGGACGGACGATGGGTGGCCATTTCGGGAAGTTCGCCAAGCATCGCTGAACGGATCTTACGCATCGTGGGGGGCGAGGAGTTAGCCACCGACGAACGGTTCCAAACGATGGAGGGTCGCCTCGAACACGTCGAAGAACTCGATTCGATTATCGGCGCCTGGATGAGCGAGCATACACGTGCGGAAGTCATCGACATCTTCGAAGAATACGAAGCCGCGATCGGCCCGGTCAACAATATGGCAGACATTTTTGATGATGAGCATTTCGACGACCGGGATGCCATCATCTATGTCGAAGACGACAACCGGGATGAAGAAATCGCGATGCGGGGCGTCTTCCCGAAACTGTCGGCGACACCGGGTTCGGTCGACCACCCCGGTCCAGAGCTGGGATCACATGCACTCGAAGTAATCACAAACCTCACCGATAGAACGCCCAAAGAGGTTCACCGACTCGCCTCTCGAGGGGTTACGAATATCGGAGGTGAACAGGATGGCTGAACATCTCCGACGCTCGTTTCTCTACACGCCCGCGGATGACCTCGAAATGATGGAGAAGGCAGTAGGACTCGATACTGCCGACGCTGTGATCTTCGACCTCGAAGACGCAATCCCGGACGCTGCCGTCGCTGACGCCCGCGAGAACATCGCATCAGCTCTTCATGGGCGCTCGGTCGATCGAACGGAAGTCTGCGTTCGAATCAACGGGCTGCAAACACCACACTGGGAGTCCGATCTCCGGGCGGCAACCGCTGCTGGCGTCGACACCGTTATTCTACCGATGGTCGAGCGACCCGCACAGCTCGATCAGGCAATCGAGGTCGCCGACGCTGCCGACGGTGAGATCCCGGAGTTCATCGTCACGATCGAGACGCCAAAGGGGCTATTCGCGGTTGACGAAATCGCCATCCATGGTGGTTCGTCATCCCACGTCACCGGCTTGTCGTACGGGTTCGGTGATTATACACGAGCGATCGGAGCAACCGGAAAACCGGCGCGAATACACGACTTTCTCAGTGAACTCATCGTTAGTGCGGCGGCGGTCGGCGGTCTCGACCCGATTGCGACCGTTTATCAGGATTTCACCGACACTGCGGGGCTTCGTGACCAAGCAACCGAATGTCGGGAGATCGGCTACATCGGACAGAAGGCGATTCATCCGGCTCAAATCGAGGTGATCAATGAGATGTACACACCAACCCCAGAGGAGGTCGAGAAAGCGAAACGCTTCGTCGATACCTTCGACAGTGCGGACCGCGACTCGCTCGTCGTCGACGGTGTCTTTCTCGACACGGCGATCGTTGACCAGTACAGAACCGTTCTCAGCAGACACGAGGAGGTGGCAGAATGAGCGATTTCCGGAGGTTCCTCGTGAAACGATTCGCGATCGCCGCAGCGCTAACGCTAATTGCGGTTTCGATCATTTTCGTCGTCCTGCGCATGCTACCCGGTAGTCCCTTTGAGGCACTCATCACTGCCGGGAATCTCAGCGAGGAGCAGGTCAACGAGATCATGGGAATATATGGATTGAACAAACCGCTGTGGCAACAGTATCTCAGCTACCTCAAGAGTATTCTGACGTTCCAGTTCGGCTACTCCATCCTTCGGAGTCGTCCTGTCTGGGAGGTACTCGAGCCAAAGCTCGTCAACACGCTCGTCCTGCTCGTTCCGGCGCTCGTTACGACGGCAATCTTGAGCTCCCTGCTTGGGATGTACGTCGGGTGGAATCGCGGCGGAAAACTGGAGAAGGCCAGTATTATCGTGACGACATTCCTCCGATCGACGCCGGTGTTCATCACGGCCATTATCTTCGTGATACTCTTCTCGTACACCTTCGGGCTCGTCCCGGCGTTCGGGATGCGGGAAGTGACTGCATCACCGACGGGATATCTCGATACGTATCTATCAACTGACTTCCTACACCACTATATCCTCCCGTTCTCGGTCGCCGTACTGTACTACAGCGGTGATTTCTTGCTACTCGCCCGTAACGGAGTGGTCGAAAAGAAGGGTTCCGAGTTCCTCAAACTCCACCGGGCGAAAGGACTCTCCGAGTTCGAACAGCTAGCCCGGGCCGGTCGGAACTCGATGCTCCCCATTTTGACGTACTTCGCGCTTCGACTTGGGATGATCTTCCAGGGACTCATCCTCCTGGAAGTCGTCTTCGCCTGGCCTGGCATCGGTCGTGCACTCGTCCTCGCGATTCAACAGCAGGACTACCCGCTCGTACAAGCAGCCGTGTTCATCATGGCACTTGCGGTGATCATCGCAAATCTGCTCGCAGACGTTCTGTATGCGTACTTTGATCCGACTGTCTCCACGAGTGGCGGTGGTGCCGCATGAGCACTGACACGACGAATGGTGCCGTTATCTTCGAGCGAATCGACACGTGGCGAACGATCCTGAAAGACCAGTTCGACTTTATCCGACGGGACAATCTCGCGCTCGTCGGAGTTATCATCGTCGCCACGTTCGTCTTTCTGGGTCTTTTCGGGCCGATGCTTGCCCCCCACAACCCCATTGAACACGATATGAAGACGGAAGAGGGAAGCATTATGCGACTCTCATCGCCGAACGCGAAGGCACCGCTTGGGACGACGGCGTACGGAAAGGACATCCTTAGTCAGTTCCTCGCCGGCGCTCGCCCGACGTTGATCGTCGGCCTGTTCGGTGGACTGGGAACGGGAGCTATCGGATTTCTCGTCGGCCTCGTCAGTGGCTACTATGGTGGTGGGGTTGACGAAGTGCTGATGCGACTGACTGACCTGACGTTTTCGCTGCCGTTCATGCCGATGGCCCTGCTGCTGTTAACGTTCGTTACACCGAACATCTGGCTCATCACGCTCATAATCGCGGGCTTCCTCTGGAAAATGCCGGCTCGCGTTGTCCGGTCGGAGGTACTCTCGGTGCGAGAGCGAACCTTCGTGAAGTCCGCACGAGCTAGCGGTGCCAGCAACTTGCGGACGATGTTCTTCCACGTTGCGCCGAACGTCCTGCCGATCGGCTTTCTTTACACGGCGTACGGAGTCGCATGGTCGATCGCTGCCCAAGCGAGCCTCGCGTTCCTTGGATTCGGCGATCCCACAATGACGAGCTGGGGGCGAATGCTTCGGATGGTGTTTGACTCAGGTAACATCCGCATCGCGTGGTGGTGGGTGTTCCCGCCAGCGTTGGGCATTGCCGCTATTACGACCTCGGTGTTCCTCATCGGTCGCGCCTATGAGGAAGTCATCAATCCAGAAATCGAAATCGAATCATGACACTACTCGACGTTCAAGACCTCAAAGTCACGTACAGCACGCAAGACGATACTGTTCACGCAGTCAACGGTATCTCGTTCAATATCGACGAAGGCGTCAACTATGGTCTCGCTGGTGAGTCCGGGTCTGGCAAATCAACCGCAGCGGAAGCTATCCTCGGTCTCCTCCCCGACAACGGTCAGGTAGACGCTGGGGAAATTCGATTCAAAGGACGCGACTTGACGACCCTCTCACCACGTGAACGCAGGGATGTCCTTTGGGAAGAGATCGCATATATTCCCCAGAGTGCGATGGACGCCCTCGATCCAGTGATGACGACCGGCGCCCAAATCCAGCAGGCGATACTGAAACATCGGAACGTCTCAAAATCGAAGGCCCGTGACCGCGTTCGAGAACTCTTCGACCTCGTCGGTCTCGACTCGAACCGCATCGACGACTATCCACACGAGTTCTCCGGCGGGATGCGTCAACGTGTGACGATAGCGATGGCACTCGCTCTCGAACCGGACCTCATCATCGCCGACGAACCGACGACCGGTCTGGACGTCATCGTCCAGGACAAGATCATCGACAAAATCCTCGAGATACAAGATAGAATCGATAGCTCGTTGTTACTCATCACACACGAGATCGGGGTAATCGCGGAAACGTGCGATGACCTGTCGATCCTGTACGGTGGCAAGGTGATGGAGCAGGGTAGCGTCGATAACGTCCTCATCAATCCGACGAATCCCTATACGATGGGGCTTAAAAACTCGTTCCCGGAGATCGACGAAACCGACGATCCAGTTTCCATCCCAGGGTCACCACCGAATCTTAACCGAGAACCGTCGGCGTGCGTGTTCAGGGATCGCTGTCCATTCGCGACGGACGAATGTTTCGAATCACATCCGGAATCCGTCGATTTGCCCAATCGGAACCATCGCTCGGCATGTCATCGTGTCCAAGAAGCAGCCAAAATGCGGCGAGATGCGACGATGCCGGAAACGTGGGGAATCAACGACGAGGACGCCACCGACGCCGAGGTCGGGAAAACGATTCTTGAGACGCATGGTCTCGAGCGGTGGTACTCACAGAGTCAGTCGTTCGTGAGTAAATTCCGAGGTGAAGACCCGAACTACGTGCGCGCTGTCGACGGTGTTTCCTTGTCGGTTCGGCGCTCGGAAGTTCTCGGTATCGCCGGTGAAAGTGGATGTGGAAAATCGACGCTGGGCGAAACCATCGCGTTACTCGAAGAACCGACCGGTGGTGAGATCGTTTTCGATGGTGAGTCACACGACTATTACCAGGACGGAAATATGAAGGAATTTCGGCGAAAGGTACAGATCATCTTCCAAGATCCGTTTGACTCGCTCAATCCGCGACAGACCGTCCGACAACTCGTCGGAGAGCCGTTGACGATTCACGACTACCGGACTGATGAGCGTGAGGTCGCTATCATCGAAACGCTCGAAAAGGTCGGTTTGACTCCCCCGAAGAAGTTCCTTGATCAGTATCCACACGAGTTATCGGGAGGGCAACGACAGCGTGTCGCCATCGCCCGGGCACTCGTCCTTGATCCGGATTTCCTCATCTGCGACGAACCCGCGTCGATGCTCGATGTGTCTCTGAAGGTGAACCTTCTCAATCTTCTGCGTGGACTCGCCGATACGGAAAATCTCGGCATCATCTACATCTCACACGACCTCGCGAGTCTCTTGCAGGTTTCGAACCGATTGGCGATCATGTACCTTGGCCGCGTCATCGAAACGGGTGATGTCGATCGCATCGCTAGCCAACCACGGCATCCCTACACCTACTCGCTCCTGTCGGCGACGCCGGAGAAGGATCCCTCGATCGACCGCGATAGAATCCATCTCGAAGGCGAACCACCGGACCCGGTGAACCTTCCGTCGGGCTGTACTTTTGCGCCACGTTGCCCGAAAGCGAAAGAGGAGTGCCGACAGGGCGAACCAAAGCTTCCTGAAGCGGCCGGAAATGGGCACAAGGCGGCCTGTTACTTCCCGAAGGGAGAGGACGAAACCATCACTCCCGAGCACCAGGCACCTGAACAGGGAGAATCGAGTAGCGACTGACTATCGCACCTCTTGTACAAAACCTCCTCACGCACTCGCAGTGGTGATTTCGAGTGAGGGAAACACGCATCGATGACACTGGAGGGGCAAACGGTCAAAACGTAGATAAGGTAGGAAGGCGATTATTTCCACATGGCAAGTCTAAGTAGTGAAGACGAAGGAAAGTTTCTCATGGATGCTGAAGGCGAACAGTTGGGAATCGTGAGTGAGGTCAAAGGAGACACCGCGTTCGTCGATCCGGACCCAAGCATCCCCGAAGCCTGGCTGGAGGTCCTTGGTTGGAGTAGTGCGGATGAAGACCACCTTTCCGTTCCAGCCGATTCGATCGAAACTGTAACGGATAAGGAAGTGCGGCTTCGAGATGATTTGTGAATTCTTCGACTGAATACAAAGTCCAGTGAGAAACGAAACCGGAACTAATGCACTTGTGGGCGGATGTCGGTAGGGTTAGATGGAAATCCTCCGAGCTCATCGACTCTCTGTTTTAGCTCGGTAATGTGGTAAGCTACTGGTTGGCTAGTCGCTCGCCGTCGTCGGCCGATACGACCGACTGATTCGCTTCCAATGACCTCCGTTGAATCGATAGTACGTTACAAGCGCAGGAATGCCGGTTTCGACGACCAACGTGAGGGACAGTGCAACGAGACCGACGGAGGTCGTTGCACCGAGATAGGCGACGGGTAGCGCGAAGAAATACAATCCCAACGTCTGTCCATAAAACGGCCATCGTGTGTCGCCACCCGCACGGAGTGGCCCCGTTGCACTACCGATCACGCCATAGAAAACGACGCTCACACACGTCGCGTAGATTAAATTCTTCACAATCGGAAGGACGTCAGGATCGCTGACGAACACCTGACTGATGGGGTGTGAGAAGAAGGCAACAACGATTGCAATAAGGACGTAGACAGACACTGTAAATCGGAATACGTCCCTCGCATAGCCCTCGGCTTTCCGTTCAGCACCGGTTCCAAGTGCCTGACCGACAAGGCTGCTCGAAGCGAGACTCAATCCCCAGCCGGGTGTGTCCATTAGCGCTCGAATTCGAAGCGCGATAACGAATGCAGCGACAACGTTCGGTCCGAAGAGACCGACAATAGCGATTAAGGGGAGCTGGCCGCCAGTTCGAGCGAGGTTCGTAAGCACAAGCGGAGTTCCAATCTCTGTGATTTGGTGCATGAGTGATTGATCGATAAACGTGCCATCGAGAGTGATCGTCACAGGGAACGCACCGATCAGAGGGAGCGGTCCGACTACGAACCCCCATGCGAAAAGAATCGTCACGATAGCCGTGCTGACGACCGTTCCGATGGCCGCACCAAGGACTCCGAAGCCAAGACCGAAGATAAGAACGGCATTGATGCCGATGTTCACCACCGCGCCACCAGCACGGAGAAGCATGGGAATCCGTGCGTTATCGGCACCGACCAGTGTTCGACTTCCGATCAAGTTCGCTGCTGCGAAAGGTATCCCAAGCGCAACGACTTGGAGATAGGTCGTTCCATATTCGATCGCGAGGCTGTCGGAACCAACGAGTGAAATCAGGAAGTGGGGGAACAACCAAAGAACGAGCGTCAACGGTATCGTTACAGCGACCGCTAAAAACGTGCTCGTTTTGACGATGCGGCCGAGTTCGTCGTATCGGTTCGTACTGAACCGCTGTGAGATAAGCCCGATTGCGCCGTCCGCAATTCCACCACCAAACGAAAACGCGAGGCCCCAAAACGGCGATGCAAACCCGATACCTGCGATTGCCGCCGGGCCAACCGCCAACCCGACCATCGCAATATCCGCTGCCGATTTCGACATCCGGGCAACACCGGTGATGATTCGTGGCCATGCAAGTCGAGTGGTTTGGTAGACCCGATGCTCATCGATCAGGTTCAGCGCAACCAATAGATGGCCAACCTGAAGGAGCACACCTCTCACGGGATTATATGATTTGAGCTCCACAGAATCTACTGCGATATATGGTAGTTACGTATAAATTCCTTGCGGAGCATTGAGAAAAAATCTAATAAATGTTCGTGATTGAGACGAGCTACCAACGATCATATGACTCATGAGAGTTGCATATAATTCTGAGAGTTTTCGATCACTCATCGCGGCCTTTCAACCACTGATCGAGGAGTTCTCGTAACGCTGCATCGCGATTTTCCCGATGATTGGCGAACGCAATGTCATCGACCCGTTCGAGTTCCTCGGATGTGAGTTCGAGCGTCACCGACTCCATGTCGAGAAAATCCTGATTCATCGTAAAACAACACGAGGACCAGTCACAAATAAATTCGTCAGACGTCTGTCGGCTTACGGTCCTGCATTCGATGTTTTCACAAGCAGATCGGCTGTTGTTGTCGATGCTCTCTCTCTCGGGGTCGTCATCGTATGCCCTACCGATTGTAGTTGTGTATTTTCGAAGCATGTTTATGCGTGTACTTAACGCACAACCCGCGAGACTCCTGTTTTGTCATGGATTACCAGTGTATCGACTGCTCGAGTGAGATATGCATCACCGGGGGTTTCAAAGGAGGCTCCTGAACAGAGAGAACACTATTCATGTTCCTCACTATCTATGTTTAGAAGATACGTAGCATGACAGGTCGGGGGGCGATCTGAAGCCCTCCAGATAAACCCGACGTTCACCCCGACCGGCAGTATTATTCGCGCTTACGGTACAATAATAATTTTTGACGCTCGCTGACAAATAAGATCACAATTTTCCTATCACCGCCGTAAATCTGACCTGTTTCGTAGTCGGTTCCTGTGGTCTGACCAAACCGTCTCATATACCGCGAGCCCGACAAGCAAGGCGGTGAGAAGTGCGAGTGCCGCAAGGGACGGAATCCGAATGACCACCGGAGTCAATGCAACCGCTACGATGCCAACGGCGAGTCGGAGATAACTGACCGTGCGGTGGTCGCGGAATCGGAACGCATTGTGGCCGAACAGATAGAGTCCACACCCACCACAAAACGACACGGCTGGTATCACCTCAAGGGGGTGACCAACGTGGGCAATGGTTTGCTCGATACCGACGGCGATGAAGATAATACTCCCGACGATGAGCAGATGGATGTAGCTATAGGAATCACGCGCTAATACCGTTTGTTCAGTTCCTGCTTCCCTACTGAGGCGATTTTCGGCGGCGAGAACGATGTAATCGAAGTAGAGCCACCACAACGCGATGACGAGGATGATCCCAAGCAGCGCGGCTCCGACGACTGTCGGCGTCAGGGTTGTTCCCTCCGCACCGATACCGATAGCAACGAGTGACTCTCCGAGCGCGATGATCATAATGAGACGATGGCGCTCGACGAAATGTGCGACATGGACATGAAAGCCCTCGACACCACGGACGAACACGATACCATAATCGATGACGATGGCGAGGAGCCACAGAGCGCTTTGAATCGTGCCGTCGAAGAATCCAGCGACGACGAGAAGCAGGGGACCGCCGAGAAACCCCGGTGCGACTCGACGGACTGCAGTATAGGTTTCTGATGGTCCAACGACCATATAGAGGACGATATGCAGCAGTCTGACGATGAAGTACGCGAGCCCGAACAGGATCGCATTTTCGCCGAATGCGTCGGGCACCGCCAGTGCGACGATGAGCATCGCTGCCATCGCAGTTAGGACAACTATGCGAGCGAGCATCACCTCCTCGGCGTTAACCTCCCCGGTTAGCCACGAATAACATACCCATGCCCACCACAGAACACCCAACAGTGCGGCACCTTGTGCGAGTCCACCCCACGTGAGGTGATGGATGAGAAAGCTCGATACTTGCGTGAATGCGAAAACGAACACGAGGTCGAAGAACAGTTCGAGCGGAGTCACGGACTGTTCTTGGTCTCCTGCGTCTGTCGGTTTATCTTCCGGTGAATCGATTGAACTCATGATCTACTACTGGAAATGGGTACTGTCCGACTTAAAGCTGAGACGGCAGGTAATTCGGTTTGGGTATCAACATACGTTCGAACTGAGCCACGAGGCTCCGATGATTACCATGCGGTCGGAGGACGGACCGCCGATGGCCTCGAATCGAGGTGAATCTATCGTATAGAAAACTTCAATCATATACAAAAATATATAAATGTATTCTTTCTTTTGTCGATATATTTATTATTATTTGAATTGATTATGGTTTGCAGTAATGAATTTACAAGCAAAGCGCCGCACGCTTCTCAAAGGAATCGCAGCGACGACGGTCGGCCTCGCAGCAACGACATCAGGAAACGCAGCCGAGGAAGAAACGTATCTCGTAACAACGGGAAGTGACAAGGTCGCTCAGAAACTCGAGCGAAAGGGCTATATCGTTCAGAACGAGATTCCCGCCGCGAACCTTCTCATCGTCCGCGGGCCATCGAGCGAGACACAAAGTATTCAAGATATCTCGGGCGTCCGCGAAGCCGCACCGGATCTCGCATACGAAATCGGGTCATCACCGGTCGATTCGATGGCTCCATCGGTCGATGCGCAATACACCGATCTACAGTGGGACAAGCAGCTCACGGATGCCTTCGCCGCACACGACTTCGCAACCGGAGCAGGAACCCGTGTTGCGGTCGTCGATACGGGAGTCGATCACACACATCCCGACCTTTCTGCCAACGTAAACACTGATTTGGGACGGTCGGTGATCGACGGCGAGTTCGGTCCCGACGCCAGCCCAGTCCACCCACATGGAACACACGTTGCAGGGATAGCCGCGGCAACTGGGGCACAGGGTGTAGTTGGAATGGCTCCAGATGCCGAACTCGTTCCACTTCGTGTCTTCCCAAAGGAAGGTCCGGTCATTGAACGTATTAGCGACTGCTTGCTGGCAATCGATTATGCTGCACAGATTGGGGCCGACGTAGTCAACATGAGTCTCGGTTGGGAACCACGTCCGCCACGGGAAAATCAAACGGCACAGGGTGTCCGACGCGTTATCTGTGACAGAGTCATCAAAAGCGTCCGTCGTCGTGGAACGACAGTCGTCGTCTCTGGCGGTAACGAAGAGACCGATCTTCAACATGGCGGTTACCGCGATATGTGGACGAGTCTCGAGAGTACACTCGGTGTGAGCGCGACAGCTCCGAATGATGAGCTCGCGTTTTATTCGAACTACGGCCTCGGCGATATTGACGTCGGAGCACCTGGTGGTGGGTATGAAACCATCGAGAAGACGCTATCGAACGATACAGAATGGCCAAATCCGACGAACCGTATCCTGTCGACGGTGCCGAACGATTCGTATGCCTACTACATCGGCACTTCGATGGCGTCGCCACAGGTTGCGGGATTAGTGAGTCTCGTTCGAGAACTGTCCCCCACCCTAAAACCGAACCGGATCGAGGGAGTCATCAAACGAAACGCCGAAGGAAGTAACGGCCGAAGTGATCCTGAACTCGGTGCTGGCCGAATCAACGCGTTGCAGACAGTCGAATCCCTTCTGAAGTAGAACGGGATTCGATAGGCGGACCAGGTTGGGTAGCTTGAGATCGAATCGGAGAGTAATAGCCCCACGGCCCGCCAAATATACATTGTTACTTAGAGGTACCGCACATCACCACAATCAGTGCAGACGAGACGATCCCGTTCTTCAAGGAGAATACCGCCACACCGACTGCAATCTCCACAGAGGGTCGTCTCGCCGCTGGTTTTATCGACCAGCTCCTCAAGCGCTCGTTCTAAGTGATCGATCCGAGATCGCTGTTCCTTTACTTGTTGTTTGAGGAGACAGACCTGTGCGAAGAGCCAGGGTTGGTTTTTACTGTTGGATAGTAGCCTCTCCATATCGACTGATTGTTCCCCCTCCATATCCACAATCAGTTGGACAGCTAATTACTAATAGGTACGTGAGCCCCGGATGCTACCGAACGTCTGAACACTATTACGTCACTCTGTATTCTTTTTGTTCGAATTACAGGGAGAAAGTTATACAGAAAAGGTCGTGAGTACGATGATACATTGTCATCGGATATTTTAGATCTCATACAACATCAAAGGATACTGTATGAGGAAAATGTCTTATTTATTTTCATTCTGTCTAAATTCATACCATTTCAGGCACCGCATAACAATACCGGAGTCGGCCGTTGAACGAATTGCAAGCGTTACGGGAAGTCTCTCCGACGCCACGCTTCCCGAACGCTTGAACTGACGCCGTGCCCGACGTCATACGCACGAAAATGGTCGTGTCACGTCCCGGCTCGGCCATACGCCCTCCAGGGTTTCCGGGGACGAGAACGGGTTGCTTGTTGGTAGAAGCACCATCGACGCTTCGACTCGTGTCGTCGATGGCGGCCACTCCGTGGCCCCGGTGGTTCGAATCCACCCCCGTTCGTTTATTCGGGGTCATTCGCAGTAACAATCGACAATATCGTTAGTAGAACAGTTACGAGCGCAATCATCGCCAGTTGTAGAATAGACTTGCTTCAGAGTGTTTTCCCAATACAAGTACTATGTGAAATCGATTATTTATTTTGGTAGAAAACACCGATAAGCGGGATAAATGGAGTATCTGAAGGACTTCTAGCTCTGGGTTAGGTGTCGTCGTAGTTCATCGAACAAGGATTCCATTAGCCCTACAAGAGGATCAACAGAAGTCGGGGCATCCACTCGAATCAGCTATCGAATATCGTTCGCTGCAACAAGTTTAAGATGGGCAAGCAAGTGGTCAGCAGTCGCCAAGATCTCTACCGATTCGGAATCTGTATCGTAGTGAATGATTCCAGCATCAACCAACTTTGGAAGGTGCTGGTGGTGAAGCCCCGTGAGGATACGTTCATATTCCTCGTAAGTCGGGGCATCTTTCCAAATGGCAATCTGTTCCGCGAGATCACCGAGTGAAACAGCCCCCACTTTTTGTGAGAGGTAGTGGAGTGTATACCGACGGTGGTCATTTGCAAGAAGGTCAAACATCGTCGTGGGGGGGAGATTAATCGAGTCTGTGCTACCTACCTGTGCATTTGGCGTTTCAGTCTTCATATTGTCTCTAATCCATACTCGGCCTACACCACAGCAGGCGACTCATCAGCGTTTAGCCAACTTCAGCGAGTAGATAATGGTTTGTAGTACTCAATTATAAATTTTCTCAGTTTACTATTTATAAACATGATTTTATAGTTAACAAATGGCGTAAAAATGATGTTGAGACTTATTTTTCGATAAAATCTGGATCGTACGAGGTCTCATCGGTACGAACTTTGGTGATATCGACTGTCCAGTTCGGCACATCGGTGATCGCGGGAGTAATTTCCCAGGAACCTTCGATCGCTGCTCCGTCCGCGAATGACTCTAAGATGAGCGCTTTGAGTTTACTCTCAAATGCTGCTGTTGCTGCACCTGCTTCTTCAAGGTTGTCGGTAGTATCCATTGGAATCGTGGAGACGCAGTGTCAGCGACCTCGCGACCTCCACTGCAACAAGTCGAACTATGAGAACATACGTTCATCGGCCCGAACGGTGTTTAAAGGACGCTCCCAGTAACGTATTACTACGAAGTCCACAAAGCGGCGGAAAATCCCGTTGTTGGCCACGTACCGCTTGTTGATGGTGTTGTTGCACTCATGGGACATCGTCCCATCTTGCTTCCTCCTCGCCTGTGTGTACGCATTCCCCGTTAACACTGTATATCTCTCGTAGAGGATCTACTCGTTACGAGCATCGTCGACCCCATTAACGGTTTCACGAACTGCATCGATCCCTTTCTCGTGTAGTAGATCACCGACAACGACCGTATCAGCGACTGTTGCCATCTCGTATGCCGAATCATAGTCATGGATGCCACCGCCATAGAACAGCGTCGCCGTGGACAGAGCATCCCGTGCCGCCGCAACGATGGCAGGGTCACTAAGCGTACCGGAAGATTCGAGATAGACGATATCCTGTCCGAGAAGTTGTTCGGCAACTTCGGCATATGCAGCGACGTCTACGGCAGTGAGGTCGCAGGTGGCTTGGGTGTACGTGGCGACGGCCGACACAGGATTCAGAACGATATACGCTTCAGGGAAGGTGTGTGTCCAATCGATAGTGTCCGTCGAACGAACCCATTCCATGTGTGCCCCCGTTATCCACGTCGTGTCACCGGCGTTCAACACGAGTGGGATGAGATACCCATCGACAGTAGCGTGGTCTTGGATCGTCGGTCGATAGGTGGGTTCGATATACACCGGAATCTCCGTGGAGGCGAAGACGTCGAGCAGTGGTCGAACTCGTTCTTCGGTAATACCAGTAGTGCCGCCGATAATAATGGCGTCAGTACCTGTCTCGGCGATAGCGGAGTACGCATCCTGCTTGCGGAGTGATTTATCGGGGTCGATCTTGGTGATGTGATTCCATGTCGCCCACCCAGGTGGCATAGCGTTGATAGTGTGATCACAGTCAAACCCTTTACCCTCCTGGACGGGTCACATGAAGATCGGATTGGCCGAAGTGCAATCGGATGAAAGAGAAAGTATCTCCACCCGACTACGAAAAATCATACGTGAAGCACGCGAACGGTTATTGGGTTATTGATTCCATGGCGCATCATCGGGATCGACGATGCGTTCCGTGCGTTCAATACCGTCGATAGCCGCAATATCGTCATCATCCAGATCGATTTTCCGCGCGTCAAAGTTATCCTGCAGATGTTCTTTCGTTGCCGTCTTTGGGATCGCAACGACGTTTTCTTTCTCCGCAAGCCATGCGAGCGAGACTTGATATGGAGTGGCATCGTGCTTCTCCGCGACTGTTTGAATCGCCTCCACCTCGGTCACCGTTCCACGGGCAACCGGTGAGTAAGCGACGAGCCAGTGGTCGTGTTCGCGGGCATATTTCTGCAATTCTTCTTGTTGGAGCAGCGGATGCATCTCCACTTGGTGTGCGAATATCGGCGCGTCGAGGGTGTTGCGTGCCTCGTCGAGTTGGTCCGGCGTGAAATTGCTCACACCAACCCGATCTACGGTCCCGTTGTCGTACAGTTCGTCGAACGCTGGTAACGTGTCCTCGGCTTCGTAGGTGTTTCGCGGCCAATGAACGTACAGCAGATCCAGCTTGTCGACCCCGAGTTTGTCGAGGCTTTCTTCCGTACTCGAAAGCACATCGTCGTACGCGAGGTTATCGTCCCAAACCTTCGTCGCCAGGAATACATCCGTGCGGTCGATGTCTGCCTGTTCGATCCCCTCGCCGACGGGCCTCTCGTTGTCATATTCCTGGGCAGTGTCGATGTGGCGATACCCCATCTCTAGTGCAGTAGCAACGATATCCGTGCAATGGTCGGAGTCGGTGTTGTCGTAGGTACCAAGTCCGATCGGTGGCAGGTCGTCCATACCAAAGCTTGCGTCAGAACACTTGTGAATCATGTGGCCGACTTCATATTAATCAATTAGTAGTGACCGTAACCGTCCTACAGTACCCGATGCGCCTCGGGCTTTTCCTTCCGAATCACTCGGCAAGTCAATCCGAACCCTCACAGACAGTCAGACGTGAATATCCATACCTTCGTAACTTTACTCGTCATTGATGGTTCCAACGGTCGTGGAACCTAGGCATGATCAGGTATGACCGTCTGAAACATCCCACATTCAGACAGCGTGTCCGTATTCACAAGAACATAGATCGACGAATCCACGATGTCGATATTATTTCTTTATATTCTCACCAAAATAATTGTGCCACGAACCCAGCCATATAGATTTCAGAATACGAGCACCCAATCATTTATCCGTATCGCAGTCTGCTACATGATATAGTGCTACCAGCAGATTTTCAGCGATCACAGTCGGAGGATACCGATGATCAGCCGCTTATCGATTGTGATGCGTGTCAGTCTGTCCTCCAACCTGATAGCCAGCAAGCTGTGTCGTTTCTCCTTTTGGACCACCTTCGAATTCCGATTCTCAGCTGTGATGACCATCTTCAGCAGTTCACTTCGATCTGTGAGCTGACCTCCGACGACACAGCGACGCTCCTTCACCACCAACCCGCAGGTGGTATCTCATGCCCTAGCTGTCGTCTCACATCGTACAATTCAGCTCAATCGATTGTCCCTGTCCAAGACGGAGCAATCATGCCGATAGCATGTCCGGAACATCAGTCAATGATCATTCAACGGTTCCAGACCGGTCTCCAGACACACCAACAGCTAACCTCCAGTCTCGATTCGACTACGAGCTATTTCCCGTGAGTTCTATTCTTCCGTCGTGAAGCCAATCCTATCGTGAGTCCCATCACAGAACGGTTTGTTCGCCGACCCACCGCACCGACAAAGTGCCGCCTCATCATGTCGAGTTGATACTCCCTCGCTGTTCCGGAGTTCAAAGGTGCCATCGAGGATAAGCGGCCCGTTTGGCGTCGGCGTCACGATCAACTTCCCATCGGATTGGTCGGCGCTATCTTCACTATCGCTCGGATCTTCGGTATCATCTTCCTCAACTTGCTTGCCTTCGCTACCTTCACCAGCGACTGAGTCTGCTAACTCGTTTCCCGCAGCTTCGAAGACCCGTGCATGACTGTTATCGCAGAGTGGTCCGTTCATCGTATGTCCACAGCGACAGAGACCGATTCGCGTATCCTCTAGAACAACTTCATCATTTGACCGAATCACGATGTCGCCGTGGAGGTACAGTGGCCCATTGACGGTGGCAGTGACGATATTGCTCGACGGAACCGGTTCCGGTGTACCATCGTCGGTTCGCTCGTAGTGAAGCGCTCCCGTCGGACACCGTTCGATTACTCGCGCTACCTCGTCAGCCTCGGCGTTATCGGCATCTACCCAAGGTCGCTGATTCGGGTCAAAGACGCCGGGAAGTCCCTTGACACACTCCCGGACGTGAATACAGCGATTATGGTCATAGCTAACCTCGATGTTCTTCCCGTGGTATTCGTGGAGATCCTCTTCCATGATCATCCTTCGCGAGGCACCGACTTACCAATTGAGACGGGTCGATTGGCACTCACATGAGCGAACCACTACGAGGAGTTGAGTGCCGTCCAATAAGCACCTTTCGCGGTAGTACGACTTCAGTTTTCATCCGGGCTTCTCTCTCGTACCGAAATCCGACTATGTGACCAGATGCGGTTTAACCACGGAGTATGACTTCCGCCAAGTTCGATAACGTGTATCTTGGCCATGAAGAGATAGATCGCCAGCGAGAGAGCGTATACGAGTGGGGTCAGGGTCAGCTGCCACAGAAGGGTCGACGAAAGGTCAATCCCGATCTCTGGACGCCAAACTCTGTTTATTGTCCGGAAGAGACGGATTAATGGAACGTGAAGCAGATATATCCCGAGGGCGTGTTTCCCTACTTTCGGGAGGATCGTGTTTTTCCCCCACTGCGGGTTCGAGAGCACGTATGCAAACAGAGCAAGGACGAAGAATATCGTCGATACAGTGTATTCTGTCATGAATATGTCTTGGCGAAGCACGTGATCACGAATGATGTAGCCGATCGCGTACTGCTCAACGAGTTGAACTCCGGCGAGGAGGCAGGCCGCACCAAAATAGATGTGACTCCGGTTTTCGTTTGGTGTCCAGTTAATCGAGCTGATTTGGTATCCGAGAGCGACGTAGAAGAATCCGAAGAAGAGGGCATCCCGTGTTCGAAACGGAACATTGCCTATTATTTGATAATTTATTCCGATGAGGCCAACGATGTGAACAAGCGCGGCAACGGGCAACAGATAGCGAGTTTTTCCAAACCTGACGAAGCAAGCGACGAAGATAAGGGCGAAGATCAGTGCTGTCAGAAACCATAGTGGTACGGCAAGTGCGCTTCCATAGTATAGGAAATCAATCGTGGAGATGTCGCCGAGACCGCGAGCGATGAGGGCATTCGCTACAGGAACACCTTGGAACAGCGCGAGACCGACTATTGCCGTTATGGAGAGTAGTCTTCCGAACAGATAAATCGATCCCAGCTTCCGAATGGAGCCGCTCACGGTTGAGATGACGTTGTCGACATTCACCGTCTCCGCAAGGAAGTATCCGGATGTTGCGAAAAAGAACGGAACGTCGAACTGACCGATGGTGTCCAATACGAAATATATGTAGTTCCCGTAGGTACCGAAGCCCCGAAATGGTTGAACGTGTGCGATAACAATGAAAAATATAGCGATTGCCCGTAGCGTATCTATGCTGTGAATTCGATCACTCATCGTAATTTCAAAGATCCAGTAAATAGTCGCCTCCTCCTATTTAAGACCCCTACGATTCTAGCAGAAAATCGAACTCAGTCCCGTCTATATAACGTTCAGTGGCCGTCGACTCATATTTCGATAGGGGAAGTGGCGAATATATCCTAAAACGATGGGTATCACAGAGCGTGGTTCGTGAGTCAGGTGCAATTCGGATCCCCAGAGACTTGCCGTGGCTAAGCGAACGGCGTAGCTAATGTAATCGACGATGGATTCGAGCAAACTGGTTGGTATGTCGGATACGATCAGTCAATCACTCGATCCAAAACCGGAGTACGAGGCAATTATTACCGGTCAATCCCATTCATGTCAATATTTCGGCCAAATATGATTAATTTAATGAATGGAAATTAAGGTCAAACGACGATGACAGATAACAACTCACAAGGAGAAACGACGATTCGCGACAACGAGACGGATGGCGGAATCCAGGCTCGTCGACAAGGCGTCAACTATCTGGACGCACAGATCAATATCTTCAAACCATCGACCCCGTTCATGCGTGACCATCTCAAAATCGTCTGGACGATGTTTGTCGCATGGGCAATCATTGTGTTTGGCCCCGTAACGGCGACGTTTTTAGCCCCTGGCGTCATGACGAGCATCACCGTCCTTGGATTCCCACTTCACTACCTTCTGACCGCGATAGGAGCACCCAGTGGTGCACTGATCCTTTCGTTCATGTACGCGCGCAAGCGTGACCAACTGGATCACGAGTACGGCATTGACCACTCCACTAAACAACCCACATCCGATACCGAGACAGTGGTATCCGACGGAGGGGCCGACCAATGATGTCCACCCCACTTCAGTTGCTTCCCGACGCTCTCAACGCCTCATTCAAAATCGTCCCGGCAATCATGGTTTCGGGGATGCTACTGCTGTTCTTGGGCATTGGATATGCGTTCCGCGTGGCCGACACTGAGGATCTGTGGGTTGCTGGTCGCTCGATCGGCAACGTTGAGAACGGGATGGCTATTGGTGCCAACTGGATGTCTGCGGCGTCGTATCTCGGCATGGCCGCGCTCATTGCGTTATCGGGATATTATGGACTCGCCTTCGTCGTCGGGTGGTCGACCGGGTACTTTGTGCTGCTCATTTTCATGGCCGCACAGATGCGCCGATTCGGAAAGTACACTGCACCCGACTTCGTCGGCGACCGCTTTAACTCCGATACGGCACGTGCTATCGGCGCACTGACGACGATTCTCATCGGGTTCGTCTACTCAGTCGGTCAGGCCCGCGGCATGGGGTTGGTCGGGATCTACGTGTTTGGTGGCGACTATGCGACGATGGTCATTCTCATGATGGGGATCACTGTGGGCTATCTCGCACTGTCGGGAATGCTCGGCGCGACGAAGAATATGGCCGTCCAATACGTTATCCTCATCGTGGCGTTTCTGGCCGGACTCTACGCCGTCGGCTACACGCAAGGATATTCGACGTTCCTCCCGCAAATCGAGTACGGTGCGATGTTAGGATCGCTCAACTCGGAGTTCACTGAACCGTTCAGTGGAAGTGGCTACTATCTGTGGATCGCGACGGCGTTCTCGCTTATCGTCGGTACCTGTGGACTTCCACACGTGCTGGTGCGGTTCTACACCGTCGAGAGCGAACGAACTGCCCGCTGGTCCACCGTCTGGGGCCTCTTTTTCATTTGCCTGCTGTACCTGAGCGCCCCCGCGTTTGCGGCGTTCGGAACTGATCTCTACGCGAAGAACGTCGGTCCGGTCTACGGAGCCAACGGGATGAGTGGTGCCGAAGGTGACGTCATCGTCGTTCTCGCATCACAACTCGCGAACCTCCCGACGTGGTTCGTCGGCCTCGTCGCGGCAGGCGGTATCGCTGCTGCGATTGCAACGACTGCTGGACTGTTCATCGCCGCCTCGTCGGCCGCCGCCCACGACATATACACGAATATTGTCAACCCCGACGCGACACAACGTCAACAGCTCATCGTCGGTCGTATCACCATTATCGTCCTCGGTGCCATCGTGACCGTTACTGCACTCGACCCACCAGCCTTGGTCGGCGAACTCGTTGCGCTTGCCTTTTCGCTCGCCGGACTCGTGCTGTTCCCGATGTTCTTCCTCGGTCTTTGGTGGGAGAACGCGAATCGACAAGGCGCCCTCGCTGGGATGACGACCGGACTCATTATTTGGACCGCTGCCGTCTTCAACGAGCTCATCCTCGCAACCGAGGCCGGTCCACTCGTGCCTGCCTACGCCGAGGTATTCCCCGCAGTAGGTGCTGCACTCGCCGGGACGCCCCTCGTGTTCGCGGTTACCATCGGCGTCTCATTGGCCACCGATGAACCGCCGGAACGGATCAAACAAATCGTCCGACAATGTCACAGCCCCGAACCGATGGGGCAACAACAGAGTGCGGAAGACATCGTCGATGCGAAGAGAGGAAACTACCCGGCGGACGACTAACCAATGTACGACCGGATCCTCATACCCACGGATGGGAGCGAAACTGCGGAGCTAGCGGTCGATTCGGCGCTCGAAATCGCCGAAAGGTTTGGGGAGATGGGTGACCTCAAGGCACGAGCGGAAAACGCAACACGGTACGTCGTCGAACAGGGGAAAAAACGCGGTCTTTCCGTCATGGAGCATTTCAGCGCCGGTCAACTGCATCGGAATATCATCGACTTGGCCGAGGGGTACGATATCAACTCGATCGTACCGGAGAGCCACGGTCGCAGCGGTGTTCGGCGCATGCTCCTTGGGAGCGTTACCGAGCGCGTGCTCCGTTCGACCCATCGGTCGGTGTTAGTCGTGGATGACCGGGAGGGGAGATAACGTGCCGTTCGTCAGTACCATCTTCGACCACGTTCGTGAGCATCGACGAGGAATGGTCGTAGACCTCGCGTTCGCCGTCACCTGGGTCGCGGCCGTTACCGCGCTCTTCGACCTGCTTCAGGGGCCGACATGGGCGTATCATCTATCGTTGTTCGCCGGAGTCGTCGGATATTTCGGGTTCTTCATGTCCCTCGAGGCGGCACTCGACGCCGATACGTAACGTTTGGCGTACTTATTTTTGGCAGTTATTCTGTATTGTCAGTTCACGTACTACGGTCGCATCGGATTCCGATCAGCCAACGATACTACAGCACCATATTGGTACTCTACTGACATGATGGTAGAAATGAAAATCCCAAATAAGACAGATGTTTTTATAGAGTACTTATCATGTTATAGCGCCTATCTCTGCCCGATCATGAAAATTGATTGGAGAGCAGTAATCACTGGGTTCCTGACCGCGTTCGTCCTCGGACTACTTGCCGTTTGGTTCGTCCCAATGACAGAGATGTCGGGACTCGTCCAAGCGCTGCCGGGCCTTGTCGGTGGTTTCGTCGCCGGTTACATGGTTGTCGGAGTTGGACGTGGGGCCGTCCACGGTGGCCTCGCGACGGTACTTGGTGGTGTCGTCCTGCTCGTCGTGTGGGCACTGTTCGGGGCCCTGTTTGCCGGTCTCTTCCCGGCCTTTACGGGGCTCGCGCTCGGGCTGTTCGTCCTGATCTTTCAGGCGATTCCCGGTGCCATTGCGGGCGCCATCGGTGGGTGGATGAAAGGACGTCGCGACACGACCCGCGAAACCGTCGGAACCCCTCGCTAAGGGAACAACCGATGGGTCGGTATCAACTTTTCATTGAGAACACATAGACAGCTGGTCGAGAGAACTGCCGAATAATGTCTATTTATCGTTAATTTGACAAATTGGGGAGTTCCCTTTAGATACCGCTCCAAATAGATTCGAAGGAGGAAAGGGATTGTCAGAATTTTGCCCGTCAATTTACGATATTAGCGATTGCTCGACGCTTGAGGAGCAAGAACCCAGTGAACACGATCATGAACCCGATGATAGTGAGAGGTGTGATGGATTCCCCCAGTACGACGACGCCGACAATGGTTGCAACAATCGGTACCAAATAGGAGACAAGCGAGGTTTCGAGTGCACCGCGGACGTCGAGAAGGGTGAAGTAAATGAGGAAGGCGATCGCGGTGGCAAAGATTCCGAGGTATGCGACGGCAGCGCCACTTTTGATCGTGGCGGGGAGTGAAAACGTCTCGCCGATGCTGAGACTGACGGTATGCAAAAACAGTCCGCCGATGAGCATCGACCAGCCGGAGAGCGCAGCCCTATCCAACGTTGGATTCACCCGCTGAATGAGAACGCCCCCGAGGGCTACGCCTGCAACCTGGAGGAGGATCAACAGACGACCGACGAGACCACTCCCAAGTAAGTTGGCCGGGTCCGGACGGATAACCAACCCAACGCCGATAAATCCCAGGACGATTCCGACTGCACCAACCGCTGAGACGCGCTCCTCCGGCAGCAATCGCAATGCCCACAACGACGTCATGATGGGGAGCAGACTCTGTAGGATTGCGGCCAACCCGCTCGAAACAGTCTGTTGGCCGATAAAGAGGAATGCGTTTGCGCCGACGAGGAAGACTCCTCCAGCAAGGACAGCACTAGCGTTCGTTTTGTCAGCAGGAATCCATGTAGTATCATTGTAAAGTGCGTATACTAAAAGAAGAATCGCGGCGACGTCATAGCGATATGCAGCGAAAAGCACTGGCTCGAGCGATTCGAGACCGAGGGAGATCGCGAGGAACGAAAATCCCCAGAGGGTCGCAAGCGTCCCGAACTGTCCGACAACTGTGACACGACGGTTCACGAATCGTCGAATGTTCGTCGGCTAGTTATCGGACTCGCATCACCGCTCGCTGGACTATTATCCCAACATCTTCTACCACTTACCATAGTGATACTAGTTACAGCCGATACCATTGTATGCGTTATGAAACCGGGGTCATGTTGCCTCCTCGTCTTCGAGATAACGCTCCTGTATGCTACCATAACAATACCGGGCAGGGATCACGCACTTGAGGGGCTTCGCGAAGCGATCGGTGATAACTTCGAGGGGAAATTCGTTGATGAACTCCGCCAAGAGGGGCGTGATCAAGCCGTCGACGATGCGGAGAATGATGTTCGTCGAGACTGACTTTCTGCTCGCGCTCGCGAAAGGCGAGTTCGACGAAATTCAGCCATTGTTACAACTCATGCACGATCACACTGACGAGCTCCCCGACAATTGGATATGAATGCATGAAGACCCTCGTCAGTGTCTCTCCTAAAGCTACCAGTATATTCGGTGAGATATTCACTACAAATTGCACACAGATTGGTTCAAAATCCAGGAAAATCTACTTCTGCTTAATTTAATCGAGACTCAGCCGCTCCGCCCGACCAAAGAGTCGCCTTATACGATACCAGTAGGAACGTGGACGATAAAAACAATAGATCGCCACATCGGGTTTAGAGCCACTCATCAGGAAGTTCGTCCGCGTGATTGTGCATCAATTCGAGCAGTGGCTGAACATCGTCAAAACGCGGACCTTTTCGCACCGTATTTAAGTCAATATGTTGTGCATGCTCATGCAAATCGGAGCAGTCCCAGACGATCTCTTCGATGCAGAAATACGCTCGGACAACTGAGTAAACCAATTCACCAAAAAATCTGGGAGAAAAATGGGGTGGGCCGGTCACCTCGACGTCGTATCTCTCATGTTTTGCATCGTTAACGCTTGAAGATTGCAACAAGACTGACTTTTGAGGATTAAACTCGCTAAAGGCCGCTCGAGCTAAGGCAGCGACTGGTTTTTGGTGAATACATTACTCATAGGGTGTACTATTCTTGCTCCGATTTTGCACTAGTGAGGGATTCGCGTTAGCACCGAAACTCACTCCGTTACATCATCCAATGCGAACGAGCCAAGCTCAATCTCGCCCGACCGCTCATATCGAAGCATTTGCACCCCAGTACTCGATGTCTCGGCCGCCGTGAGTTCAAGGGCTCCAGGGATTGTTCCCTCTTCGAACAATCGTTTTCCGTCCCCCACCATCACGGGGAATACCCAAAGCCAGAACTCGTCGATGAGATTGTGGGCAAGCAGTGTCTGAATTAAATTCTGACTTCCCTGCACCAGAATTGTGTCACCTCGATTCCTCTTGAGATCAGCAACAGCCTCCGCAACGTCTCCTGTAAAGAGCGACGAGTTGTTCCACTCTACTCCATCGAGCGTTCGAGAGGCGACGTATTTGGGCATGCTGTTCAGTTTTGTCGCCACGGGGTCGTCATCGCTGTCGACATTGGGCCAGTGCGCGGCGAAAATCTCGTACGTCTTTCTGCCGAGCAGCAGCGCGTCGACCTCGGCAAACTGACCGTCCATGGCCTCGCCCATCTGCTCATCCCAGTAGTTCACCGACCAGCCACCCTGTTCAAAGCCACTGTCACGGTCCTCATCAGGGCCACCTGGCGCCTGCATTACTCCATCGAGCGTCAGGAACGTTCCAACAACGAGTTTTCCAGTTGTATCGTCCGCGTTTGTCTCGCTCATTGTAGGCTTCTAAGACGCTGTATCCGGTAAAGACCGTTCTGGTCCATCGAATCGATGTCCGCTGAAGGTATCTTCTCGATTCAGCACGGCGGTTGTTGAGTCGTCTCATTTGAAAAAATCGAGTGATACAGATGGATCACGAACTGCGCACAGATTATATCAGGGGTGCCATGGGACACTTAAATTCCGCTTAGAATGAACGACTCAGTGAACCAATTGGCACCCTTATCGATAAGGAAGACACAATACTCAATGCCAGCATACGGTCTACGCATGAGAGGTATCGCCGCTCATTCCTAATCCTTTGTACACCTACCGTTTGTGGGATCAATCTCAACAGCACCTTCACTTGACACAGTCACCCAGTAGCCTGCATACTTAAACGAGACATTACCACTCGCCCGTGACGACCCATCGATTTGCGGTGCAAAGAGTGCATCAAGGGCATCTGGATCAATCGTCTTATACAATGGTTCGATCGCATTGACTGAGCGGTCATCCACCTCTGCAATTACGGTGAGAATTTGATTGGATAGCGAACGAGATGGATTATCACGTGGTGATTGTCTGCTGATGTCAGTTGCATCCATTTTGAATTGATCTCTCCCACAAGAACAGCAGCCCTGATATGGCAGGGTGTTATTGTAGCTACTGTCCTCAACGAGTAGGATAACTAGGGCCACTACTAAGTAACTAATGGTGTTTTATTGACCATACCGCTCAGCACTATCCACTGAAACCTTAGTACGACACATTCGACTTGTAATTATTTTACCACGGCGTGCTGGCCAATCTTCTGGAGAGCGATAAGACAATTCCGAGGAGGAAACACCCAATAAATCAGTTCAAGAGCGTTTTTAGATTGTAAATTCGTTAAATTTATTTTAATATATCCGGTGAAAAGTCTCGACAAGTTGGCACATGTGACAATAATTCACCATAAGTGTAAATATTGGTCAATGATTGGTAGAGTGGTTCGATAGTGCGTTTTCAATAGTTCAGACCGCTACTCGGGAAGAGAAGCACATTACAGTTGACAGCAGAGATAGAGAATTTCAGTTCCAGATTATTTGGTTTTTTGCTTGCCACAAAGCATTTAACACAGTATGCTAATGTATAGCATGTGGCGAGGCCGCTCTGATCATCACTGGATCTGGCGCCATCACTCCTGATCCGTCTTTGCCCCGCCACATCCCTCTTGAAAAATAGCTGCCAATTCGTGAGTACTCGGTAGTAAGACGGCCACTACTGCGTAGATTCGTAATCAGTAAGTCGAAGCTTGCCCTTAACTTCGTAGAGATAACCCTTGTTGTAGAGTCGTTCGACAATATCCGTTGCACCTGGACGATTCAACTCCACCTCTTTTTCAAGAATCGAGTACGCTTGCTCGTAACTCACCTCCTCCGCAGCTGGAAACTCTCTTGCAAGCGCATCGAGGGCTTCTTGGGCAAGTGGTGTGAGTGGCAACTTCTCATTAGAACCCATTCGTACTGCCACGTTCGAATTTTGAACAAGTAAATCTCTCGGAAAAGGTCTATTCGAGACCTATATGATTACTTCTGACAAGGGGAATTAAGCACACAGTGTGGAAGGATGGGCTTGGAGTAAACACAGTAATTCATACCGTCTACCGGGTACGCTAACTGCATTTAATTCATAGAATCCGAAGAATAAAGCCTTCAGTCAATCGGAGTAGAAATGAAACTGAACACACACGGGAGAAGTCATCACCCTATATTTCTCACACCGAGAGCACGATTGTTGGAGTAACCATTCATGAGTTAGTCGTGATATTGGTTTGATTAGCATTTCATCGATGACTTGATAGAATTCTTACTATGAGTGAAATATAATTTCGGTACACTCTTGTGACGCCACTGTCTTCCAATGTGACGCATGGCACGCATCGCATACCAATTATATCAACAGGCCGAGGTCCCCCGCTTTGAGAGTACCTCCCAATACCAATCCACGAGAAAGGAGTGTCGATGATTCTCACATCACTTCTCCAGTGGATCGTCAATCAGTTTCCGGGATCTGAGGGAAAGTTTTTCCTATCACTCGTTATTGGTATCGGGGTCATCCTAAGTGAATGGGTACTCTGGAAATCCTCACGAGTTGCGAAGCGCGACTATCCATCCCGCCTAGTAAATATTGGTCTCCTCATCATGAGTCTGATTCTTCTTGGAATTAGTGGGAGCCTTTTTGTCATCATCTGGGAGCAAACAAACCGAGCAGTAGAGAGTGTAGAAGCGCTTGGTGCGGTCAGAAGACTTGGAGTTCAGTTCGTACTAACACTCGGTGTGTGTGCAGCTGCGTACGTGAGCGCTGGAATGGTTGATCGAGTCGTCGACCGACTTTTACAACAGACTGAGGAGATCACACGCCATCAGGGAAAGGTCATTTCGCGATTGTCTATTATTGGTGTATATGTCGTCGGATTTCTCGCAATATTAAGCGTCTGGAAGATAAACCTTCAAGGGCTATTTGTGGGTGCTGGACTGCTTGGTGCTGCAATCGGATTAGCAGCGAATGAAACGCTTGGGTCCCTACTTGCTGGCTTTCAGCTTATGTTTTCCAGACCATTCGAGATTGGCGATTGGGTACAAATCGATGAGCATGAAGGGATCGTGACTGACATCACGATTTTCACGACCCGTATCGAGACATTCGAAGGAAAATACATCATGCTCCCAAACGACGTTGTCAGTAGTAGTACAATCATCAATATTGGGCGGAAAGGACGACTTCGACTCAATGTTGAAGTTGGAGTAGACTATGAAGCAGATCCTGACCGTGCGATGGATATCGCGAAGGAGGCAATGAAGAATATTGATGATATTCTAATGGTACCCAGTCCAGACGTAGTCTTGAAACAGCTGGGTGATTCTGCAGTTCTTCTCGAACTACGGTTCTGGATCGAAAAGCCAAGCAGTCGTCGGAAGTGGCGTGCAGTGACAGCTGTTGTTCGAGCAGTGAAACTCGCCTACGATCGTGAGGAAATCAAAATTCCATATCCACAGCAAGAAGTATCTGCCCGCGAGGAAACTGGTGGGTTTCGGGTAGTCGATGGCGAATCAACAGTTACAATTCCCGAGCATGATTGAGGTACTAAAAAAGAATAGGTGAATCGAACGTCGTCAAGGTTCGACTGGTCGTGGTGATAATCGATCCTTCGGATGAAGGATATTCTGGATGATGCCATCTATGTCGGGGGTAGGCACCTTCTCAGGTTCGTCGGATGGGTAGTGTGGAACGGGCATAGGTTCTCGCCCAAGCCTAAAATACTCGATCAAACGTAATAATTGTTTCTACTATATTGTGAGCGTTGACGAGAAGCCACCCCTAATACCCGCAAACACCGTTATCACTGAACTCACGCCGCGTGCATCGATATTTCATCACTTTTGTCAAGTCTCAATGTACCTTATAGAGTGTTACCACTCCTATTTGTTTGACTACGATGATCGTCATGTACTAAGGCCTCGTTTGTCTTCCCTTGTACCTCAGTAGCTTCAATAGTCAAAATCGGTCGATGGTCGTCGAATTGATCGGGTTGGAACTGGGTCATCGGGAAGAGTGGTTCCTCCCCAGAAACCAATGACCGAACAACGCGCCCGGTTACAGGCGAAAGCATGACGCCCTGACCGTGAAGACCGGTCACGACCGCGGGCACATCCAGCATCCCCTAAGGGTGTCGATGATGAGAAGGCTGTCAAGTGCTAGGTCGGTAAACAGGTAGGCGTTCGTCGCGGGAACCTGTCGATGTTATTGGTTCGGAAAAATCGATCGGGGAACGTAGGCCGAAACGACCCAATTTGGCTTATCGACGACCTCGTTGATTTTCAGGTCAACAATTGCGGAACATAGTAGGTATGCTTCTGTTAGTGTTAAGTCGTGGCGTTCGTACAGATGAGTTATCATATATCGTGTGGCCTTCTTTGTCGCGTCCATCAAACTATCGCTGATACCAGTCGTCGCATACATACACTCATCGCCACCTGAGAAGGGTCCAGTCGTCTCAAACTGCGGCTGTTCGATGTTCATATCCGAGATGAGCCGGAGCCGTACGGTTACTGTCATCGACGCTTCGATGCCCGTGACACAAACTTCGCCATCGCCTTGGGCAGCGTGGCAGTCGCCGATACTAAATAGAGCTTTATTAACTTCGACTGGTAGGTAGAGCGTCGAGCCTGCTGTGAGATGCTTTACGTCGAGATTTCCACCAACACAACGTGGTGGGATCGTGCTATGCTTACCTTCTGCAGCAGGTGCAACGCCAAGATTACCAGGAAACGGATCGAGTGGGACTTCGATTCCATTGACAAAATGACCGATATCGTCATCAAGTTCCCAGACGTGCAGACCGGGGTCGGGGAAATCCTCGGGAAGCAAACCCAATTTCTCCTCACCGGGGTAAAAGTATGAAAAGCCGATCCCCTCGTGCTGGAATTCGAGAAGTTCGACCGCAAGTACGTCTCCTGGCTGGGCATCAGCCACGGCGACGGGCCCAGTTAATGGGTGACCAGTAGAATCGTCTGCGAGGGAGTACACGTCAGCAACAGTCGACGTTGCGTCCAATCGGTTGTTCGTTGCATCGCGACAATCAAATGTCACAATATCATTAGACTCAACTGTTCGAACTGGTTCGTGATCACGGCTCCAGGTTGTATGAATATGATTATCTACTGATGTAATATTGTGGTCGGAAGTCATTTGTGTAGGTCGTGGTGTGTTCTCGGCTAATATAAAATCGCAGTGAGTTGTACTACCGATTGGTGCACTTTATATCGGTCTCACAGACACCACTCAGAGTAGAACAATGCGACTAATCTATTCATTTCCCCCTCTTCGTCACGTGTTCCATTCATATTTACGATTGGCAAGACAGGGTAATGCTCGGTGGCGGCGTTCATTGCGTGCTGTTGGGCCCGGTCGAGTAAGACCGTTAGTCAAAGCATGCGCATTTTCCGTCAACGTTCGCTAGTCAATAATCTCCGAGAGTATCAGTCGAAGTACCATAGAGAAAATAGACTAAAGCGATGGTTAGTTCGGCAGCTCCGTCCGTCCCGTTCGTACACCTAGCTAATACGGGAAGTCATGTCCGTAACCGTCTCATTCTTTGCTTTGTTCGTCACTCGTAGACTCTCTCACCGATTTTGCTGATAGGGCCGGATTTGACCGCATACTGCTAGCTTAGTATCACAGAGTACCGAACATAACCGGTGTTTTGTTTATTGAGCTTGCTACAAACTATGCTGGCGTACGGACCATGAGTAATGACACATCACAACTCAACAAGAATGGAAACCTAGGCACCAGTGACACCCATTCTACGGCGTTTGATCACAGTACAGATAGCGCCAGCGAGGAACTCATCAAAGCTGTCGCAAAGCTCAACGATGCAGATCCCGTCGAGCTACCACTTCTTGCGGATTTTATTGATCCGGAAGCACTTGATGCGCTATTTAGTCCGCGAGAGGATGGAACACCGCGTGAAACCAGCGGGCAGGTGGAATTCACCTATGACGCGTATCACGTCCTGGTCGACAGCCGAGGAATGATTAACCTCTACCCCCATAAATCAAAAGCGGACAGCTGAATTTAGTATCATAAATAAAATAAATACTCGCCAGTTGCGATTTCTATAGAGACCAGATTGATCATTAGCCGATGAACCTCGTTAGCGGTTATCGACGGTTAATAAATGAAAAAGATCAATCCGGCAGTTTTTCATTCCGTTTGCACACATGGTCAGTACAGGAAGCCATCGAGGCCGTCACAGTCGCAGTCTGTTGATTCTGCCTTTCTGACGGGAATGTCGAACGATTGGAATCCAAGTAATTCGTCTTCTTGCGGCACATCTGCAATTGCCACGACTGATGATGTTATTTACATACAGCGACAAAAGCGCGACTGGTGTGTATGTTTCGTAGCGTTATGAGTGCTACAGGATGAACACATCTCGTCTAAAATACGTTCTGTATTAGATCCCAAGAGAACCTTTCTTACACTTGGTTTTTTGATGCATATGTGACTGAGCAAAAATATTGTTCACCGATTCTTATTTGTCATCTTCTCATGCCGCCAGCTCGCCGTCGACGAGTCCAGCAGTACATTTGAAAATAGGTGCGAATATTGGGAGCCTGGCAACGCCGCTCGGCAACCCTCAGAACGCATTCATACTTGCGGAGAGTGGCATCGGCCCGGCGACGTTCGTCACGACGCTTGCGCTAATAACACTCGTCGTGCTTGTCCTCACGACAGTCGTCTTGTGGTCAATTGCTGACGGGAAATCAATGCAAGCGGTCGTTGGCGTACTCAGAATGATCTGAGTCTCCAGGGTAGATCTACGTCGACGAATTTCCTGAGAAATGACCGGAACAAACGATTCCCAGCGTACCGTCTTCGGACGATAGTAGTCACACTCTTCTATGACTGGCTAAGCTATGAATTGATCGTATAAAATAAAAACTGCGTCGACTGCTTTTCGATTCGTGCTTTAGTAATCGTTTCGAGGCTTCTTGCGGTCTTTTTTCTTGTCAACCCACTGGTTCTGCTCGGCGTTGTTCTCAGCGGATGCGACACCAATCTGCTCGTTGTTGTTCTCTTGCTCGTTGTACTGGACCGCAGTCGCGTCACCGTAGAAGGCGTCAGCGTATGCAGCACCCTGGTAGTTGCTGTTACTCTGGTAGACGTCTTGATACTGGTTGACTTCAGCGTTTGCTTCCTGGTCGATCTCCTGTTCATTATCGGCGACTGCCGTTCCAGCGAACAAACTCGCCACGACAGCCATCGCCATCAGGAGTGTAAGCGTTTTCTTCATGGTTGTATCTCCGGGTGGGAGATACGCAATCGAACGCCACGTCGCTCGTGGCGTCGATCCCACCCATCGAGGCTCTCAACTAACATGTATTTGAACGGGGGAAACCGTTGAATCTGTTTGGCCGCTTTACGAACGATTCAATCTCTGTCAAACGAGAGTTTTGTAGATAACTGTTGTACAGCGTCGATCTCAATTGAGATTGTCACAACGATCGATTGTTGCAATTACCGACATTACTCTCCTTCTTCGAACGACTGAATCGTTGGTTAACATGTGATTGAGAAAATTCCCACACTCGTTATGCTATCTTCTTCAGGGAAATATGAACATAACTCGGATAAGACGATATTATTCATGTCGAATTAGACATCAGCCATATTCCCCCGGCGAATCTCTTTGGACAAGTTGTAACTCTCCTGAGTTCCTCCAATTCAGGTATTTTGAGGGCTAATATCTGGAAAGAATAGTGGTCAGAATCGACGCTGATTCACTTTGTGGTGATCTCTTTTCCATACTGACGACAGGTGCAATGGTATTTTGGTCATCAGCAAGTTGAATATCGTGGATGACCACCTCGTCACAAGTTCGACACCGAGTGAGTCACTCCAGCTCCAGTTGTATTCGATCTGTGGGGCGATGAGCATGTGCGCAACGAATCGATCGTCAGTGTCGTTATCAACTGCGGCCATGTTGGTTCTCAGCCGTCGCAGGCGGGGTTGTTGTGTACGAACAGCGAATGATGGGTTTCAGAGTACCAAGCCGACATCAACGCGTCGGTCAATATCACCGATCGCCTCAACCCGTGGAAAAGAGTCCATCGCCGATCCGACAGATGGATGGACTACTAACACAGGAACGGGCAACGGCACTACTCAATTCAGCAACCAACATGCATCGCGATGTTATCAACCATATTCGAATCCGTCACGAACGAGTCTGTGAGTGAGCTACGTGAAGGTCCTATCGGGATCGGCAACCAGTACGTCAAAGCCGGGTCGTTGCGTTCCACTTTCGTGAGGTGGATGTAAGCCCATTCCATCGTCTACTCTTGACCAATTGCTGTAAGCACCAGTACACGATAATGATATTGATTGGGTTGGCTAACACTATTTGGATTGGGTGCAACATAGACCATTATTGACTTGTTGGAGACTGCTCGTACAACAAGAAGCTGGGTCGATCTCAATTCTCTGACCGATAGCAGCTAGCAATCGGATCAATCATTTATCAATGTAACCCAAGCATTGTCCACTGAAATCAGGATTAGTATAGTATACTAACTAATGTATACCAAGTGATGATGAATGATACAGTATCTGGTCGACATACTGCTGAACAGAACACCCAATAACCAACCACAAATTCAACGAAAGAGACAGCAAATTTCTGATTGAAACAACATCTGACACCAGATCACTGCTACTAGAACAGCGGATACTGGCGCGCGAGATGTTTAGCCATCAGTCTAGGGGGCGTAACGCACCGCTAGGGTAGTGGCTGGGATCAACGCGTCGATCAGCAGATCCCAGAAGTAAACAGTCACGGACGCTATTCCGAAACATCGTCAAGATCAGCACCATCTTTCAACTCTTGCCGCTTCTCGCCGGATTCTTCACTACTTGGGACCAATCCGGCCGGATTCTTTTCTGTTGACGGTGCCGCGTTCTCTGTTTCGTTGTCTAAGTCTTCTGGCGGATGCTTATCGCCGTTTTCGTAGACAGTACCATTACCCAGCGAGATTGCAGTCTCCAGTTCATCGCTCAATCGTTTGAGGATCGTGTCCGTATCAACCGACTTTAACACCTCGTCTAGTGGTCGTGGGGCCCACCAGATAATTCCCGAGTTGTGAATCACCAGTCGCTCGATACGGCCCTGATCGTGGAGTTCGGTGAGAGTCATACGAGTAGCTTCTATACTTTCGTTAGTGTGGTCAGCGATTTCTTCGGTCGTTACCGCAGGACTGTCTGCATCAAGCACAGCGTTGTGTGTTCGGTCAAGTGTTTCTTGATGATCGGTCTGATCGGGGGCGTTCTGTTCGTCCATAGGCTACTCTAAACGGCTATGTCGGATAAGCTATCTGGGCGTTTCTTGTTTTCTGAGCGGACTGTCAACAGTGTCGATAGCAGTGCGGAAAAGTCAATGGATATTTTTCCCATCTTCTTTAGAAGTATTACGACTGTTACGGTTATCGAATTCAAAACTCCGGCCCCGAAGTTCACGTAGTCTACGGAACACATTATATGGTAGTACACTGGTGAACATTGGGAAGGGGCCAAACGTTGATAGTCACGGCCTGCGAGCGGAAAGTCATGACGAAGGCGAATGTATTCGAAGACATTGAGAGTGACCAAGGACGTTTGATGTCGATGGCCCAACGAATTTGGGAAACGCCAGAATTAGGTCTCCACGAAGAGAAATCCATGCAGGTACTTATAGACCGATTGGAAGAGGAAGGGTTTGAAATTGAAGTCGGACTGGGTGGGATGCCGACAGCATTTGTAGCCTCCTACGGTAGTGGTGATCCGACGGTCGGGATTCTTGGTGAATACGATGCACTACCAGACCTTTCCCAAAAAGTAAAGCCGGAGCATGACCCCGTCGAGCAGGGTGCACCGGGGCATGGTTGTGGTCATAATCTCTTCGGAGTTGCAGGTGTTGGCGGGGCAATCGGAGTAAAGCGTGCTATCGAACGCGGTGAGATTGATGGAACCATTGAGTTCTACGGCTGTCCAGCAGAGGAAACGCTTGTTGGCAAAGTCTTCATGGCTCGCGATAATGCATTCGATCATCTCGATGCTGCGATAACCTGGCACCCAGGGAGTCTTAGTACACCTACGCTTGACCGATCGCTTGCACTTGACTCGATCCAGTTCACTTTCGAAGGCGTCTCAGCTCACGCCGCTGCGTCACCGGAATCCGGACGAAGTGCGCTTGACGCCGTTGAACTGCTCAACACCGGAGTAGAATACATGCGCGAACACATCTCAGAAAAGGCTCGCGTCCATTACGTTATCACCAACGGCGGCGACGCTCCTAACGTGGTTCCTGCAGAGGCAACTGTCTGGTACTATGTTCGCGCTCCCACACGTGCAGAAGTTGAACGCATTAGTGACTGGTTATCCGATATCGCCGGCGGTGCAGCGGCAATGACCCAGACGGAAGTAAATCACCGATACATTACAGGATGCTGGGACTATCTTCCAAACCACACAGTGACAGAGATCATCTGGGAAACTATGCAAGAGCTCGGAGAGATCGGCTATTCAAATGCCGACCGGGCGTTCGCAGGCGATCTCAAAGAGACAATTTCCAACGAGCAAATTGACTCAAGTCTCAAAGACGTCCCCGAGGAATATAGCGATGAGATCAAAGGGGCAAGTCTTTATGACGAACCAGTTCCGCCACACGCCGTAGGTGACGTTGGTGGAGGTTCGACTGAGGTAGGCGACGTGAGTTGGATTACTCCGACCGGCCAGTTCCGAGCAGCTACATGGGCGGTAGGGACGCCAGCTCACACATGGCAGGCAACTGCAGCCAACGGTGATTTCGGAAAGAAAGGAGCCGTCTATGCTGCGAAAGTTCTGGGTGGAACGGCTTACACGCTGCTTAAGAAACCAGATATCGTAGAGCGAGCGAATAAGGAGTTCGATAACACAACAGGTGAACAGAGTTACGAAACGCCACTGCCACCGGAAGCTGAACCCCCGTTCGATATCACTACACAGTAAGAGAGGTGAATCCATCAGTATGACGGTGCTGCTTTCCTGGAGCGGTAAACCAGAGCATTAGATCGGTTTCTAGGAATTTTTTCAAATACAAAGATTAATATTTTTAGACCCTATAATTGTATTCAAGAATGATCATACCGACACGACGACAACTCTTAGGCGCTACTGCGAGCTATATTGGAAGTTCTACAATTGGATTCACTGAGCAGAGAGCACAGGCTTCCCAGGCATCGCAACAATATATTGTTGGAACCACATCACCTGAAGCAGTTAAAGCAACAAATCGACGGGCTACGGCTGTCTCACGTGTTCTGGACTTTGAATGGCTGGGGAAAGCTATTGTCGGTAAGTTTTCACCACAAGCAATTGATGCCTTACGTCGTCGATCCGGTGTTTGCTACATTGAACGCAACGGCACTATGAGGGCTGTTAATCATGAGACAACCGCAGGTCAGACTTTGTCGTGGGGAGCAGACCGCATCAACGCTGATCATGCAAATCACAAAGGATATTCTGGTAATGGAGCTGATCTTGCAATTCTAGATACTGGACTCGATAGCGATCATCCCGATCTTCAAGCGAATATCGGTGATGGCAAAGCATTTGATGTTGCATGTGGGCAATTCTACGCCGGTAATTCGTGTCCAACAAATGAATTAAATGGAAACACGTGCCATTATTCATGGGACGATGATGACGATCACGGGTCGATTATCGGGGCAATAGCTGGGGCCCTAGACAATACGACAGGTGTTGTTGGGGTCGCTCCAGAAGTTACACTCCATTCACTCAAAGTATTGGATTGTGCCGGAATCGGTGATTACGCATCGATTGCCGCAGCAATAGCATATACTGCTGATCAAGGATGGGACGTTGCAAATATGAGTTTCGCTGGCGAGCCATCCCAAATCGTTCATGACGCATGTAAATATGCATATAAGAAGGGTGTTTTACTCGTCGCTGCCGCTGCAAATCGCGGCTGCGACGGTTGTGTTCGCTATCCAGCAGCGCATCCCGAAGTGATCGCGGTCTCTGCTACGACACGATCTGACACGATTACATCAATCTCCTCTACAGGCCCTGAAGTGGAACTTGCCGCACCAGGTGAGTATATCCAGTCAGTGGCTTCTAACTCGTATGCGGTTGTCACCGGAACGTCAGCAGCCACCCCACATGTTAGTGCAACGGCTGCTCTCTTAATGGCAAATGGACAAAGTAACGCCAATTCGAAAGTGTATGATACCACAGATACCCTAACAATAGAAAGCTATACGAATCCAGGTGGCACACGAGAGCAGCTCCGTGCGACCGCAGAAGACATCAATTTGGCTCCAAACGAACAGGGATATGGCCTTGTCAACGCTGAAGCTGCGATTGCTATTGGTCAACGAGGGAAAATCACCACCAACCAACCAGCTCGGAGCTCGTGGCAATTGTTAACATTCGATAGTTTCTTCGCAGACCCTGTTGCGATAGCAGGCCCTCTTTCGACGAATGGGTCCCAACCTAGTCATATCCGACTACGAGAGGTAACAAATACGAGCTTTAACTACCAGATTGAAGAATGGAGCTATTTGGATGGTTCTCACACACAAGAAACGTTCTCCTATGTAGTATTGGCACAAGGAGCATATACGACACCGTCTGGATCCCGGATGGAAGTAGGAATTGTACCAGCGACTCACGCATTTGACCGGCACTCGTTTTTCCAGTCATTTACCGAAGTTCCAATTATTCTCTCGAATTCTCAAACAGTCAATGAAACAGATCCAATTGTCACACGTTCACGAAATGTTTCAAATATGGGTTTTGACCTTCGACTACAAGAAGAAGAGGCAGGCGGGCAGCACGCCACAGAAACTGTGGGTTATTTGGCGTGTGAGCCAACCGTGAGTTCGATTAATGGTGTGTCGTTCGAAGTTGGTCGGACACCAAATGCAGTTACTGATGACTGGTACTCGCATTCATTTGAACAAGACTATCAGGTTCCACTCATCTTAGCTGATCTTCAAACGTCTGATGGTGGTGACGCCGCAGGGGTCCGATATCAAAACCTGAATAATTCAGGTGTAGAATTCAAAATTGAAGAAGAGCGAAGTAGAGATACAGAATCCGGACACACGACTGAAGAAGTAGGCTATCTCGTATTTGAGGGCCAGGGGCTTATCTAAGTGAATCCAGGAAACAACATCATACAATCAGTGGTGTGGTCGGTTACCACTTTTTTCAGTTGTTTCTATATGTGTAAAAACATATGACGGTGCGATATCGTTCATTGACTCGTGAAAAGAGAGGCAGAATGATCGATGACTTACTGCGCTTTAGGCAACTCGTCGGTGGGCAGGGTGAAGGTGATGTCCTGGTCCTTGTTCAGATTGACTAGCTTAGACTGGCTGCCAGCAATAACTTCGTACTGACCACGTGGAAGAGTGACATCAATCTGACCAGCGTTGTCAGTTGTTCCAGTGAAAACCTTGTCGCCAGTCTTTTTATTGATGACTGTAACTTGTTTGTCGGCGACTGGATCGCCATCGTCACCATTAACCAACACACCGAGGTTGTGTGTACCCGCACAGAAATCATCGACCATCGCATTTGCTGCAACTGTGGTACCGATTGAACTGTATATAAGCCCAACTGCAAATACGACAGCAAGCAATTGTTTTATTCGTGTGTACCAATTCAACATCTCAATTACAAAAACGACCCAACCATTAATAAATTCTATGTTTGAAGTATGAAAAATAAGAGAGGATAGTGGGACTCACATATTGTGAGAACAAGCAAAGTCACACCCATATTCATTATTTATTATACTATTTTCAGGCATGGATGACAACTAAGCATAGAATGGCTGGGAATCTGCTGGCGTTACTCGCGCAGTTCGAAATCATCGAAGTATTCAGTAAGCGCAACAATAGCAACCGCTACGTCCTTACTCACTATAATCGCAACTAAATGGACACTCTCAGCCAGGTTCTTCAGGGAATTCGTGAATCTGAATTTCTGGTAGTGACGGTCCGATGGGTGGTAAATACGCTTGAGAGCGAACCGAGCCTCGGCGTATCGACAGCTTGAGGAATTTTATGAGGGTGAGAAAGAGAGCCCACGGGTAGTTGTCTAGTTGATTCCAGAATGGATACACTAGATACCGAAGTTAGTGACTGTCATTATTTATACTTCTTTTTAACTTAGTTTCGAGTTGATTGTAGAGAGCCGTCGTCTCTTACGCCAATTGTGCGTAGTTAGTCGAAGGTAAGAGAATAGCAGCGTTTTCGTGCGTCGGTAAATAGGAAACGTGAGTCGACGAGATCGTGTTCTTCGAGTCGAGTAAGTGCGTAGCGAACTGTGCGTGCTGGGAGCAAGGTTTCATCGGCGAGTTCAGCTTGCGTGAGCCCATCTCTGTTGTATTCGAGTACTTTCGCAACCAGCTTTGCACTTGGTGGAAGCTCGGAAAGCAAGTCAGTTGGTGGCTTTGTATTTCGTTCGTCTGTGCTCTCTGGAGCTGGGGCGCGTTGTTGCATTGATCACCAAATGTAACTAGTAACTCAAAACACCGTTGATATGGCAAAGACATCTGTCAAGTTGAAAGGGCACGCCACGGATATCGTTCCGGTTGAGTGTGAATCCGAATGCGAGGGATGGGATTCGAACCCATGGACGCCTACGCGAGCGGGTCTTAAGCCCACCGCCGTTGGCCTAACTTGGCAACCCTCGCACGCCTGTCGATTACTTCGTTCAGAATAAGTGGTTTTCTACTTGTAGGAGAGCGCTAAGAGATGGTTTTGTGCCGAGAACAATATCAACCGAATCTCGTCTAGGTGGAATAGCGAAAAAATCCAAGCACTAGTGAGGCAGAGGTTATCACAATTGAAACACAGTCGAAGATGGAGGAGGCCGTATGGTTTCGGAATATCCTCGCTCATCACTACACTGATGTCAACCACGAAATCGTCTTTGCTGTCCTTACTAATGACCCCTAGTGGTTCGAGCGGTTTCAACAGGAACTGGCGTAGTGGACCCCGCAACACAATAGCACACAACCAACCAAATACCTCCTTATCTGTCGGTCGGAACGTGTATCGATACTCGTCCCATCTCCTCTCAATCTGATTGCTGTGGCTCATTACAAGCAGACACGACTACCGGAGGACCATTCGGTAACCTGGGGTCTTTCCTAAATATTCCAATATAGAAAAGATCAGTAAAAATTGGTGTGAGTATTGGTTGAGCCGGCCTCCCATCACCGAGACAAAAGTTGATGTTCAGTTACGGTCTGTTTGGAGAGGATAGTACGTCGCTCTCCAGAATTTTCTTTGCGGGACGAGTCTCAAAACGTCCGGAAGAACCGGTCGTCAGTAGCCTGATCTGATCGTTTCTGATTGGAGTTTTCGATAGCTCAGAATCCACCAACGCTCACTGGTAAAAGGCAAGGAAAGCCAATGCGGGGCTCTCACGCTTAGCCAGATGCGTCAGCGTCGCATGATGGTACCAGCAAGTCGCTTTGGCCAGTTGTGAGAGCGCGGTTAGATCATCAGACGGTGAAATAAAATGCCTTTCGGAGACACAAATATAGATTGTAGTAACCCACATACGGAATCGATGGACACTACGAAACATGTTCCGAGAACTGCTCAGTTTTGAACCGCAACATGAATAGCTACAATTCATAAGTTATGGGTTGGTTCTTTATATTTTATACTACAATAACCAAGAACTTCAATAGTAGCTATACAGAACTCTTATGTATCTGGATCCATTATTCTAATATAGAGTATGGCAGGGTATTATGACGTTATTCTTGGCTTGATTCCACTCACATTGATCGGTATCACCGGTGTAGTCAGTGTTGCTGGACTTTCGCTGACAACAGCTGTACTAGTCGGTGCAACCGTGTCTATCCTTCTTATCGGTCATGCACTATTTATAAACGGACCTGTTACTCCTGAATCAAAATCAGCTACTCCTCTCCGGACTAATTCGGCTGACTAAATTCCCTCCCGTACAGTCTGGTTTTCGAGATGGGCATTCGAGTATACTATTCTTACCGCATGTCACATTTTTATTTGATTTAGCTAACTTCAGGCGCTAAGCCCCCTTTCTCAGCGAGCGCCGACCACCGACGGAAGCGTCGGGACTTCCTTCAAAGGTTGTCGAACTACTATGCCCGCGAGTACGACTTCGTGGCGGTCGAAGATTTGAACATCGTGGGAATGATGCAGTTCGATTCAAATTCACGCAACCGAGCATCCGCCGCGTGGGGCACTTTTCTCCGGATGCTCGAATACAAGTGTGAACGGAAAGGAACGCACTACGTTCCAGTAAACCCTCGAGGGACGACCAAAGAGTGTGCGACGTGCGGTGTGTCGTCGGACAAACCGCTATGGGTGCGCGAACACTCATGCCCGTCCTGTGGATTCACGGCGGATAGGGACTGGAACGCGGCGTATAACGTCCTTATACGAGGGTTGAAGAACTCAGATGTAAGAGCGGGATGCTCCGAATCAATGCTTGTGGAGACTGCGCTCCCTACGGGAGCTGCTGTCGTTCCTGCAAAGCGCGTCCTCGAAGCAGGAAGCCCCGTCCTCAACGCGCAGAGCGCGTAGGGCGGGGTAGTTTTCACTTCTTTCCGGGAGACGCATCGAGTGCATCATCAAGACCACTTTCCAGTGACTTGCGGATAGATTGGCTAGGTCCCGAGTCAGCAAGCGCAGCTTCGAATCGCTGTTGATATTGATGATCAACGGCAGCAGCGGCCTGTTCAGAATCGAGGATCCTGTGATATCTTCTAACTGTACTCTCGCTCACATTGAGTGTTTCAGCAATCATCTCGGTTGAGCTCTCATTCTCACGGAGATCTCGAAGCTGGTCTAGATCAAAAGGGGAATCAAAATCTGTCTCGCGTAGTAAGTGAAGATGAATTCGTGCACGTGTGACGGTTTTGTCTCGGCTCGCATTCCCCAGTTCACGTGCAATCGCTGTATCAGTATATTCGTCGTAGAATAGTTGGACAAGCGTTACTAGTTCTTCTAATTCGAGTGAAGTTCGAAATTCATATTCCTGCTTTATCTCCTGAATGATGGTTCGCAGTGACTCATTGGGTCCAGAATTGTCTCCAAGCGTTCCGGGAGCCTCTTTTTGATCCTCGGTAAATGTAGGATTGTCAGCGATATCCAGAAATATCTCGCGGAGTTGCTCAGTTTTATCCTGTGTAAAATCTGTTTTAGCCATTTCAGGCTAGAAAACTAGTCACTGTATCCATATCAAACTGTCGAACATGATCTCCAAAGAAGTATTCGTAGTAGAAATTAGTCCTCATTATTGATATCCTCCTTGCGCTCAAGCGCGAAGATTCCCCCGAGTTAGGATATTACGTTTCACAGTCAAACAACCGGTTCTCGTGAAACGAAACAGCCCCCATGGCGGTCGAATAAGCGAACCGCTGTATCACAAAGAGGCGTTTCACGCGTGGATTGTTGCTGTAAACAACACCGAAGTGCGGACACATGCTCACTACGTGCTGAACTCACACGGAACTACGGTTGATGTCAACCACTGGAAACAGGTAGATCTGAATCTCAAATGACGAGACAACGTCTGAGATCATTTGGGTCTGCTCACCACCAGTAAATGGATTTCGAACAGAGTGTGATTTCTCCGCACTGCCAATTCCAATGATCTTCTCATCAACGTCCGCCGCTATTTGCTCGAGAAGAGAGAGATGTCCAGTATGAAATGGTTGGACCGACCAATCAGCAGTCCCCGCATTATTCAGTTGTTCGAATCAAGGGATAAATAGACTCTGTTACGGGCGATTGTTTGACTTAGCAGCCATCTTAGATAGATTCACAACTAGAAGAATAATATAGGAACACTCAGCCACGTGAAGAGAGGTTATTCAACCAATTGTTTATCTTAGTTCTCCGCTTCAATTTCGAACTGTTCGTGCTCACTAGCGGCATTCAGGACCACGCTAGTATTGCTTTCATTAATGTCTGCATCACTAAGCAGCGTTTTGATCTGTTGATTCATGTCATCGGTATCTGTGTACTTTCCGACCGCGATAATGTCATGGTCGCCAGTGACTTCGTACACGCTGATCATTTGTGGTTGTTCTTGGAGTCGTGCAGTGACGTCCGGCAATGCCGTTCCTTCTACTTTGAGTTGGATGACAGCAGTTACATCATAGCCTAACGAATCATAATCAATCCGAGAAGTGTAACCGACAATGATACCTGCGTTTTGCAAATTTTCGAGATGATTTGAGACAGTAGTCACCGAAACATCCAATTCTTTGGCAATGCTACGGAGGCTAGCTCGACCGTCGTTCAACAAGACATTGATTAATTCTGTATCTAAATTTTCGTAGGTCATTACGCATATGATGTCTTTCCAGGACATTATTTCTTAGCCAGTGTCCAAATACTGCCGGTTAAAATACATCCCATCAATTGTCCTACTACACACCGAACAGTCTCCCTGTGTTTGTCGATGGGTTTAGTACTCATACGATCCATTTAGAAATTAACTTGCACAAATCAACAAGTCCCGTGTCGCGTGGATATACAATGACAATGTCGTCGGCAATACAGATCTAACGACTCACGATGCACTACAATTCATCCTGACTACCTTACTACAGTGCGTCCGCATAGGGAACGACAATCGTACGACTGGCCATGGCATCAGTATCCATCACCTAATCCTTGTGAATTGATATAATGCTTATGTCGTTGCATTATATGGCATAAAGCATGGAAATTCCCGATACGTTACTCTGCTTGTTCAGCGAATCCATCGAAGAACAGCAAGGATCCTATACAATAACTGTCCCTAAGCAAGAGGTGACAGACGGAGATATTCACGAAAATGGCTCGTATCGAGTCGCACTAATTGGCTCTCGAGAGACACGTACAGATAGCTCAGACGGATCTGACGAGTGGCTTGAACCACCCGTCGAGGAGGGAGATCGACGGAATGTTGAAATCGACGATATTGGGAACCAAGGCGATGGAATCGCCAGTGTTGAACGTGGCTACATTGTGATCGTCCCCGATACAGATCCCCAAGAGCAAGTAACGGTTGAAATTACGTCTGTGACTTCCAGATTTGCGTTTGCCGAGGTTGTCGACCGCGAGATAGATGAAGAATAGTCACTGGACGACTTACTCACGGGAATCTAAGTCGTTGAACTCGGCTGCAGTGATCATCTCAAGAAATTCAACACAGATATACCGATACTGGATGCTGTTTGTAAATCCACGGCTGATGTATGGCTTTTCTTACCTACAAATTTATAATAATAATCCAAAGAGTGTGGGTTGTTAATTTGTTCAGGTAAATAGCGGGAAGACCATGTCCGCTACTCTCCGGCGCGTTTGACGAGGCGCTTCAGGTTGAGGTGGCCAGCACCGTGGTAGGTCTCCCCACCGGGCGCGCTATTCGCAGTTTCCTGAATGAGTGATTCGACCTCTTCGACACTAGCGTTGGGCCGAAGCGAGCGAACAAGTGCAACCGCACCTGCGATTTGGGGAGCGGCCATCGAAGTACCTGCCTTCCAGCCGTAGCCAGGGACGGTATTACCGCTCTCGTCGGTCTCGTAAATGGTGGAGTAGACAAGGTCATTTTCCGAACCGGGAACTTCGTTATCGAGTGCCTCGAGGTCGGCATTACCGCCGGCAGCGCTGACATCGACTGCACCGCCGTAGTTAGTGTAGAAGGCTGGCTCGGTCGTTGGCTCTTCCAGTCGATTGCCTGTGAGCCACTTTTCTTCATTGTCACTGTGCTTGTTCCCCCAGCCAACACCGATAGGGCCGGTTGCAGCGACGCCGAAGACGCCCTCAGCCTCTGTTGGGATGCTGAGGGTGTTTTCGGGACTCATGTCGAGCGAGTCATTACCTGCGGAGTTTACGATGACCGTTCCTTGTGAGCGGACGTACTCCGCGACTTGTTCTGCGATGCGGAGTTCTTCCGTCAAGAATGGATACTGGTCGACGTATACATATGGCGCGGGGAAGCCGACGCTGTAGTTGATAGCATCACAGCCCGCTTCGGCGGCTTTCACCCACCCGGCGTAGCCGTCACCTTGTTTCCCTTCCTCGCCAGAGAACATCCGGTAGGAAACAATTTCAGTGTTGGGAGCTGTCCCGAGAACACCGCCGCCGGGACCGTCGTTGCTATTGGTTGCGGCGATGATGCCAGCCACATGTGTTCCATGGCTGCCCGCGCCGTTGGGGCGCCAATCGTACTCATCTTCTGAGACGTTCTCAGAGAGCTCATCATTGACGACGTCCGCGAGATCAGGGTGACCGTCATAGACGCCGGTATCGACGACGGCGACTCGGGTACCTGCACCAGTCGTCACGTCGTGGATAGTCTTGCCGTTGCCGGGTTTGTCCGTCAAGTCGTTGTTGATGTTCTGTACACGTTTGTCCCACTGATACTCGCTGTTTGAGGCTGAGCCGTCGTGATTGTGGTTCGAACCCTTGCCGCTGATCGCTGGTCCGTCCCGCGATCGGACAGCACCGATGCGGTCATCCCCTCGGTTGATAACACGATCGGCGACCGTTGTGCCATTCACGCGCTCTTGGTCGCCGCGTGCAACAAGTACATCCGCCTGCGAGAGGTCATGGATGATCTCGATGTCGTCGGGGATTTCTGAGCGATCGACATCACGGAGGTTGATAAAGAATCGCGAGTCTGAGGTGGTTGATGTCGCAGTACTGACGCCGAATGTCGCCGCTCCAAGTGTTGTACCAGTTAATTGGAGAAATGTCCGCCGGTTATGTTGTGGCATGACATATTCATTTATGAATTTCTTATTATTAAATATTTCTATTTATCTAATAAATTTGATTGTTAATAAGTGTGATTTGGTTCTTACGCGCCTTATTTGAGGTCAAGATTAGCTGTTCAGCAACGTTTCTCAAGACGTAACGTGGAGGAGCAACAAAAGACGAAAGCCGAACAGCTTCATGACAGAAACAGTTAGAATTGTCCGTTAGAGGGCAAGGGCTAATCAGCAATCTCGTTTGATTGTGTAATTATTGACTGGGAACGTGTGAGAATGGATCTCCGGGAGGGAGGCTACGCTGGATTCGAGTTTGAGGGTGGGGAAACCGCTGTGCCGGGGTTATCCGGTGCAATAGCACCGCACAGAAAAGAAAACTAGTGGCAGTGCGATACTAGGGGACAGTACGCAGCGGAAGCGACTGACAACGATATTTCCACAGCGATGCATGAGTCGGATTTTCCGGCGGTAACCACTCGAACGAGATCCGGCATAGAGTGAAAAGCGACTTTACTGCGTCCGACCGCTATATCGATATCGCAGAATAGCGCAAGCGTATCGCACCAAGGAAGCAAAGGTGAGCGAGGCAGAGCTGCAGAATCTCACTTAGAATCTTCGCCTCGAGTCAGAGGAGATATCCGAGATATGTGAGTGCGTATTTCAAAATACAGCTACCGCGACATCACTGGGATTCACTTGGTATGGACCATTCGTAATTATCAAGTTGGGAAAGAGTCAGGGGGATGTCAGTCGATAGAGTCAGATAGTCGAAAATGCGGCCCAGGATAATCCAGAGCAGAAGTGTTACCGGTAGGCCGATTATAACCGGGAGAAGTACAGTACCAGGACTCCGCCCTCGTACGAGGACATCCTGGGAGACAGGCACGATCCACATCGCAACAAGTGCAATTGTAAACCAGTGTCGTTGGGAGAGTACAGTCATTCCCAGTCCCCCTCTGCAGAGGGTAATCGAGAGACGGCAATCGCAAGAAACAGAAACACCCAGAAGGAATGCGTTAACACAGCATTCGAAGGTGCAAGGGCATTCAGGGGAAAGACAAGCAGCATAGCAAACATCCCGATGAAGAGTGCGCTTCCAGAGTTGAGTGCGCGAATCCCTAACTCATAGCACGTAATGGCAAGCGTCGTGAGAAACGTCACAACGCCGACAATGCCGAATGCACTGGCGAAATACAGAAGCCAGTTATGCAACTCACCGGTTTGTCGGGTGGCAATCTCACCGCTTGCGACTGCGGCTTGCGTATTTCCGACTCCGACGCCCACACCATACGAATCCACAAAGAGACTGGCACCAGCACGAGCGAGCTGCCAGCGTTTCCAGAGCGAAAGGGTTGACTCTGAAAAAGGATTCGGCAGGACGACCAATAGGAGAATGATTGCAAATCCGGCGAAAACACTCCCGACAACGACGTTTCGTTTTAGACGTTGCGACCATTCGACTCGGTCGATGGTTCGGCGAAGCACGACCAGACAGACCACGAGACATACGGTGAGTAGCATCGAGACGAGCGCCAGCCGAGAGCGGTTTGCCCAGGCAACGACCACCGAAAGGAAGACAAGACCGATACATCCGGCCCGAGCGATTGTGGGATAATTCCGATCGGGAACAATGCCATATGCAGTGAGTGGCCCAACTGCAAACGCCAAGAAATATGAGAGGTTGTTTTGGTTATTAAACCACGCAGAGGCTGCATCAGACCCGAGGCGAGCATGGCGGGGCAGAACCTCCTTAACAAAGAGCCGACTTGTGTGTAGGTGTGAATCAGTAAAGATTTCCCAAAAGGCGATGAGTTGGGCGCTCGCCACAAGTGCGAATATGACGACGAGATATCGCTTGACAGCAGCTTGCGAATCTGCAGTGAGACAAAGCATTGTTCCGACGAACAGTGCCGTGAGAAGGGTGATGAGTTCGAATAGCGCGCGTGAAAGTCCAGATACAAAGACGAGACTAAGTGTTGCATACCCGCCTAATCCGATCAACAACCACACTGGAATTGGAATGGTCATGATGAGAGGTTGTACTCGGTTATGAGTATAGAGATAACGAGCGAGTAAAAGGCCGTAAATCGGGGCATAGAGCCGGAATACGGAGACGGAGATTCCGCTAATTGTGACGATGGTGAGAAGTGGTCCGAGGATAGCCGTGACCATAAGGAGGGCTGTTGCGGCGGTGAGTTTTGTGGTGATTTGGCTATCCCACAGGTAGCGTGCGGGCAAGGTTTGGCTTTCGAAGTGCCCAGACTTCATGCGTCACACGCCTCAATACGATCTAACAAACCGGCGATCGCCTCATTTGAGTTATCAAAGCTGTGAGCTACGCGGTAAATATACAATCGCCGTATGATATCTGGTCCCAATTGGAGACGCGATGAGTTTTGTCGTTCGATCATAATTGTACCATTGATACTTCTATTGTGTGTGTACTTTAGATATTAATATAAAGCTAATGCCAGTGATCACGTGAGTTTCGAGGACAAATTTCGAATACCATCAGTCCAGACAAGTCTCATAATTAGCAAGTCAGAACCTCTACGCCCCCAGGCGTACAAAATGATCGACGTTCCGCGTCACTACAAACTCATCAACACTTTCCAGTCGCCGTTCGCGGAATTAAGGGAACAGGATGGGTGTATTTCCTCGCAAGTGGAATGATGGCCTATATTATTGATAGTCTCGGGGTTGTCCTCCTTGTCGCCTCCATGGTTGCAACACAGGTTGTTGGCAAAATCGCGCGAACCGCTCCCTATCGGTATGACCTTGACTCACCGATAACTAAATCAGGTCCCAGCCATGTCTCCAAAGGAAAGTTCACTGGTCACGGACTGAGTCTGGGAATCTTCGTCCAATTCAAAGTGGAGATACTGCATTCGAACCTGACTCCGGAAAACTTCCAATTCAAAAATTGACGGTATGGGTAACTAAATTGGTCACCATCTACCTTTTGCCCAAGGTAGTGGGGAGAAGTTAGCCAGAGTATTTGAAAATTATGACCTAGTGTACATTAGACAATCATACATAAAAACTGACTGTTTATAGATCCTAATGGTTGTGTACATAATATACAATACCATGGAGGAATTTAAAGAGCTAGTTTATAAGTGTACGACCATTATATGAATATATCCAGTTAGATTATAGAATTGTGATAGAATTAGAAATCTATTCCCATGCCAGTATATAATAGGAGTAAATTGTTAGAGGTAAAGCTCACGATCTGATCGTCAAGGTAGATCTCGGAGGGGAAATAATGGAACAGAGTTTAACGTCAAACATATCATCTGTCATCATAACTTGCTCTAAAAATCGGGAGCAGTCATTCACAAACATACAATATAGAACCATTGTGGAAATGTTATTTTCTACCGTCAATAATATAATATTACGAGGATCGTTTGCAACGGGTAGCTACAAAATGGGTTTCTGGTTCTGTTAATTCTTATTGTTTCGTCGTAGGACCCAAGATCAATCCCCTAAGAGTAGAAAGAACTTATATACTATCACACGGTGTTCATTGACATGGACTATATTTCTTCCAAAAGCGCAAAAAGGTGGGAACGGTGACCGCTTACACTACCTCGGAGGAGCATCTCCCAGAGGATCCTAATGGGGAGGTGACTTTACAAGTCACAGATGGGGACACGAAAGAGATATTCACAACACGAGCGTATATTTCACAAGATCCAGAGGAACTCGCCGATCCAGAGTCACTTACAATCGTTCGAGGTCCACATGAGAGTGTCGAAGAGGAGTGGTTCATCGAGATTATAGAAACAGAGATCAATGAGATTGAAATCGACCAAGAAGTATTGAGCGAGTGCATTAAGCAAAGTAAAGAGAATTCAAATGTTGTTAACGCCCGATCGGATGAAGTTCGAGCGCTATTACTGTATTTAGTCGAAACGAATAGATACGGCTCCGTCTCAGAGGCTGTTCGGGGTTTGTTAGAAGATCACCTCGCTGATCACTATCCGGATCTCGTGAACGAATACGTCGACATCCGGACAGAGCTTGAGCGAGAAGAGCTGTCCTCTCAATTAGGTGGCAACCGAAACAAATGAGCGCAGAAAGTTTTCGCGATTATCTTTCGCTTCTCGATGCCGCAAACAAGACAACACGGATCTCTCAGCCGGTGTCTTGGAATCTTGAGGCAAGTGCCCTCACGATGAAGGCAGATCTCACTGATGCCGAGATTCCGATTTTCGAGAATGTCGGAGGTCAAGGATCTGCCGATGCACGACTCGTTGGCGACCCCTATCGTGGTCCAAGAGGCCGTCCATGGGATCGAATGGCTATAGCACTTGACGTCCCAACGGGATTAACCGGTGATCAGTACTACAAGGCGATTATCGATCGGCTACAATCACCGATTCCACCCACGACTGTTGATAGCGGATCAGCCCCTTGCAAGGAAGTTGTACGGACAGGCTCTGAAATCGACCTATTTGATTTTCCGTGGCCATATATTCATGAAGGTGATGGAGGACGATATTCGAATCTACATACCGCAATTACAACCGACCCTGATTCGGAATGGACAGACTGGTCGTACCACCGTGCGATGATCCATTCTCAAAAGAAAGCGAGCATTCTCCTTCTTGCTGGTGAACAGACGCCAAATCTCTACTATTACAAATACGAACGACGCAACGAACCCATGCCGATCGCAATTGCGCTCGGATCAGAACCGGCAGTATATTTTTCGTCGGTGATGTGGATTCCAACCGGTCGTGATGAGGCAGACTTTGCAGGAGCATTAAAACAAGAACCAATTGAACTCGTCAAGTGTGAAACCAACGATCTTTTGGTTCCTGCCAGTGCAGAATTCATCATCGAGGGAACGGTATTGCCTGACGAACGATTAGACGAGGGCCCGTTTGGAGATTATTTTGGATATATGAATGGCCCTAGGCGATCAATGCCCGCATTAGAGGTCGATGCTATTACACACCGTAAGCGACCGTATATCCCGTTTTGCGTAGAAGGGGCCGGTGTCGGCCACACACACAACTCAAGCTCGACTATGGAAGTGGGTTGTGTTGGGCCCGATGCAACGCTTGGGCTTCGAGCTGCGGGATTTAATGTGGAAAAATGTGTTCCTTGGCGGTTCACTCCACGGACGGCGTACACAGTTTCTACTGAAAATCCACGACCAGGCTATCTCCATGAACTCGCGAATTTTATTTTCACGACCTGGGGAATGCTCCATATCGATTTCTTTGTCTTCGTTGATTCAGATATCGATCCATTGGACCAGCGTGCTGTTCTCGAAGCGATTACTATCAACGCAGACCCAAATCAAGACTTCCATCAATTCGGTGTAGAAACGATGCCGAAAGTACCACTCAACATCTACCAAACCCCTGAAGAAAAAGGAAACGTTGAAACGGGGACTTCAAAGACAAAGACAGCAAAGGCATACATCGATGCCACAAGCGATTCTTCTCAAGTAAAGTCCGGATATCTCGACGATGATGAGATCATAGATGAAGCACGAAAAACCCTAGAGGAGGCGGGGTTAGCGTTCAAAGCAGTATCTTCTCCGGAGACCTCACGATGACTGTTCGAAACCTCATTTCGATGCTTGAGTCACAGGATGATCTCCTCCACATAGAACAGTCTGTTCACTGGGCTAATGAAGCACCGGCAATTGGAGCACAAGCAGCGAAGGAAAACGGATCAGCAATCCTTTTCGAAAATGTTCCAGGAAAGACACGGTTGGTGAGTGGGGCGTACGGTGGACCGGATCGAATGCTCCCGAGGAATCGAACCCCATGGTCACGACTTGCGATGGGAGTGGGGTTGGATAGTGACATACCATACGATCAGTTCGCTCATTGGTTTACGAAGCCATCAACCAGAGATTCATTGCCTGATTCTGTGTCTCTTGAGGCGAATCCAGTTGGAGTCGACATGTACTCACTTGGATTGCCAGCCCTTTCGGGCGAAGCACCAACAATCACCCTTGGACTGTGTGCGGGACCTATCGACGATAAAACGGTGTGGGCGCCAATCCACGCGCGTGTAGAGGACCATGATAGCCTCATCGCCTCAATTCCTGCAGCACTCGGAAAACAATTGACTCATGGTACCGAAATCACTATTGCGATTGGAGTACCCACCGCATGCCTCATCGCTGCGAAATTATCGTGGATTGGTGAGACAAACACAGGAAATGCCCTCTCAATGGCACGAACGTATAGCGATATAGCATTCGCCGATGAACAAGGTGGTCTCATTCCGGCAAGTTCCGAGGGTGTCATTAGTGGAACGGTAGGTGAGAGATCCGACTATCAACCACGGCACAGAGAAGGATGGGAGAAAGCGACCGAAACTACGACCCTGAAAATTCACGTCACCGATCTAGCGCTACGTGAGGAAGCAATACTCCCCTTTTCACCACTTGGAGCCCCTCTTGCAGACGATATTCATTTGGCAAGCATCGTAGAGTCGGTTCGGTTGCTACGGCGATTGAATAACTATTGGGGAGTGAGTCCCGTCAAATGGATCCACCTTCCAGCGGAAACCCACCTCGGGATGTGTCTCGTGGCGACAGAGATCCTCTATGCAGGATTCGAGTGGCAACTCGCGAATACCCTCTTTGCGTTTTCACAGTTGTTCGACAAAGTACTCATCCTCGACGAAGATACACCACCTGGAAACTTGGCGAGAGCATTCGACGATATGTGGATCAAAGCACATCCATCCCATGATTGGCATTTCAGCGAACCACAGGCACCTGCTGCAACAGCAACTGCCTACCGGCGCGATGGGAGGACTGGATCAAGGTTATTTATCGACGCAACATGGGATCCCCGATGGGATGACGAGTTCATCGCACCGCGAGTAGATTTCGAATCTTCGTATCCAGAAGACATTAGAGCGTTCGTGCTCGACAATTGGGATGAGATGGGATTTTCAACGGATCCAGGAGGGCAGTGACAGATGGAACGAATCGGTGTCGGCAAGGGAAGCCCCGAGGGAACGAACAGCGCATATGTCTTCCCAGAACGGAAAGTGGTGATAGACCCAGGGCCACCAGGTAAAGACTCGTGGCAACAACTGAAAGATGGCATTTCTGCTGCGGGTTTGCAACCGGCAGACGTCTCAACAATATTTGTTACCCATTGGCATATTGATCACGCTGGACTCGCCCCTCGGCTAGCCAAGATAGCCGATGCTAACATTGCTATGCATAAAGCAGATGCACAACTCGTTGCGGAATATGGGGATGAACGAGAGCGCCGGGTTGAACGTGACATGCAGAATCTTGAGCAATGGGGAGTTCCAGAGAATATCATCCGGTCAGTACGGGACCAAGATACACCTTCACCTCTCCCAGACCGAATTCCAGTTCGAGAACTATCCGATGGAGACCAATTCAACGGGTTAGAGGTGATTCATACACCGGGTCATACTAGTGGACATGCATCAGTGACAGTTGATGGGCAGCTATTCGTTGGTGATGCTGTCCTCCCAACCTACACTCCGAACGTAGGTGGGAGCGATACACGAATCAAACAACCACTCCAAACATATTATCAGACACTCGACCGGCTCCAAACACGTGAAGAAATTGCGTATCCAGGCCACGGGAAAAATGTCTCTCTTGGGGATCGGATTGACGAAATATTTGCCCACCACAAGAAGCGCTCAGAGCAAGTTTTGGGACTTGTTCAGAAACAGGGACCGGTGACACCATGGGAAATCGCAACAATTCTCTTCGGGGATATGAGCGGAATTCACGTTAAGCTTGGCGCTGGAGAAGCAGCTGCCCATCTTACCGACCTCGCTGAGAAGGAAGATATCGAATTCGTTGCAGAGGATCCAGATACGTATTCCTCCAAGAAATAGAAAATTGCAGTCTATGATTCAACCGGGCTGAACTTAACACCGTATCGTGGAACACCTTCTTGTGTGTAGATCCGTCGAATTAGCGCCCGAACATCGTCACCGACAGCAACCGTCGTAGGATCAGTGTCTGTGAGCTGTGCTGGCAGTGTAATGCTATCATCTTTTGCGAAACCAACCTCAATAATTGCAACCCCGTACTCTCCATTTCGTCGCTGTTGTTCAGTGAACTCAGGTGGTGCCCCTCCTTGTCCAATGACCGTCACTGCTCGAATAGTACCTTGACGTGGGAGTTCGACCTGCTCGAATTCAACGCTACAGTGGCACTCTGGACAGGTTCCTTCCGGTGGAAACGCAAGCCCAGAACATTCCGGACATCGACCAGCTACAAGACGATACCGCTGGTCGAGCGTTCGTCGCCAAGAGGGTAGACTAACGTGAGCACCTCCGCCGGAGACATCAATAGTCCCAATGTAACCCCGGTTGCGGAGATACGTCGAGTAGGAGATCTCTTCGGTATGGGATTCTTGCATCCAGTTATTGTCGATAGCTCCGCAGAATAGCATTGCAGTGACGCCACCACCACTCCCAAAGAATATGGCGAGAGTTCTCTCATCACGATCAATTGCAGAGAAACTCTTAGTCAATGCGAGTGGTACACCGGCAGCACCAACATCGCCAAACTGGTCTGCAATAATACCTCTATTTACGGCTGTTTCATCGATCCGGGTACCACTTATGATCCGAGAGGGAAATCGAGCGTCAGGCTGATGAATCGCTGCTGCAGCGATGTCATCAACATCACGATCAAATTGCGAGATGGCTTCCGTGACACACCGTTTGATCTCACTGCGTTCATACGACGTTATCTCAAGCTCTTCGACTGATTCAGTACCTTGCTCCCGATATCGAATACCGGGAAGTTCATCGACAACAGTAGCTGTTTCGAGGTGCTCTACCTGTGCCGAATCAGTGATGAGAAATGCCGCAGCACCGGCTCCAAACGGATGATCTATGTCCGCTGGATCGCCTCGTGGTGCATCTGCTGCAATAACAAGCGCAACTCCATCGGTTTGGAGCGCTGTGGATAATGCTGGTGCTCCCGAACGAGTACTTTGGGTAAACGTTCGTGCCGAGATAGTCTCAGAAAGTCCCAGCATACGAACGAACCGTGGAATGAGTTCTTCCTCTTCAAGAGGAGGAGAAGTCGTCGCAAAATGAACAGATGAAACAGTATCGACATCAAACGAACTGTGATCAATCGCAGATTCAGCTGCGGCAACAGCCATCGTCAAAACGTCTTCGTCCGCTGTTGGTACACGCTTTGTCTTGATACCAGAACCATTGTATTGGCCCCACGAATCAGCGACTGTTTTGGAACTAATCTCGTAGCGAGGGAGATATCGGCCTACGGTTGCAATTCCCCTCATACTACGCCCTCCTGCATGCGTTCGAAGACATGGACGGTCGCACTTCCACCACTCCCTCCGACGTTATGGGCGAGCCCATAGCGTGGCTCTTCGACTTGTGTGTGTGCCTCACCGCGGAGCTGTTCGAAGATTTCTACGATCTGGCCAGTGCCAGTTGCACCGATGGGATGACCTTTCGATTTCAACCCGCCGCTTGTATTGACTGGCAGTCGCCCAGTGGGATGCGTTACTTCATCACGAAGAAGTTTCCCTCCCTCGCCACGGTCACAGAAGCCTAGATCTTCATATGCCATGATTTCTGCAATGGCAAAACAGTCGTGGACCTCTGCAAAATCGATGTCATCAGGACCAATTCCAGCATCATCATACGCGCGTTCTGCCGCACGTCTGCTCGCGGGAATGTCTGTGAATGTATCCCGTTGGAATAGGCCGACTCGATCGCTCGAAGCACCCATACCTGAAACACGAACTGAGATTTCATCGAGTTCGTTTGCCACCTTCTCGCTTGCAACCAGTACAGCACTTGCACCGTCCGTCGTTGGGCAGCAGTGATACAGATTGAGTGGATCAGCGACGGTCGGTGCTCCTATAGCGTCTTCCAGAGTACACTCGAAACCCAGTTGCGCATTTGGATTTGCTGCTCCATTCCGATGGTTCTTGACTGCAACGCGTGAGAGATCCTCAATAGTTGTTCCATACGCGGCCATGTGCGCACTTGCCATCTGTGCATAGACCCCAGCAAATGTCGTGCCAGAAAGCCGTTCCCACTCAGTCTCGCCACTCACCCCGAGCCACCATTTTGTATGGTCGGAGCTCATATCGGTCATGATCTCGTATCCACCGGCCAGTACGAGATCTGCGATACCGGCTCGAACAGCCGTTACGGCATTTCTGAATGCATAGCCGCTGGCAGCGCAAGCATTTTCGACACGGGTAGTTGGAATCCCATGAAGTCCGATATACTCAGTTACCGCTGGACCACTCAGACCAAGTTGACGTCCGCCAACTCCGAGCGTTCCGATAAACGCCTCATCAATACGATTTCGGTCGATACCAGTACCGACACTTGCAAGCGCACGATCAAATGCAGTTGCAAACAAGGATCGATAGCTCTCATTGGGGAAGGAGCCAAACGGTGATTGGCCAGCCCCGATAACATATGCCTCCGTCACACTCGTTGAAGGGGATGAAAGATAAAAAATATACTGGATAGCTGCCCTGTTTCAGTTGATCACTTAGGTTGATACTTAGATGGAAGCTCGTCGTACTAGCCAGCCGGGCAGAGGGTACGCTACTCGGAAGCGGTATCCATGATAGTGCTCGAATGGGTCTCGTTGTCAGCGAAGACCAGCGCCAAGAAATCCTTGGATATATCGAAACAGGAAAGGAGGAAGGAGCAACGCTTGTCACGGGCGGCGATGTTCCAGTCAAGAAAGAGTGGGACTTTTTCGTCGAGCCAACAGTGTTCATGACGTCACAAACGAGATGACCATCGCTCGTGAGAAGATTTTCGGCCCAATTCTCTCGGTAATACCGTTCGAAGATAGAAAAGAAGCGCCCGAGATTGCGAATGAGTCTCCATACGGACTTCTGGCCGGTATCTGGACGTCTGATTTGACCCGCGCTCATACAGTCGCAGAGTATCTTGAATAGAGGATGATAAGTGTCAATAAATAACCGGTGACGTTCCCACAGACTCCGTTCGGTGGATACAGAGAAAGTGACTATGTCGAAACATGGTCGTGAAGCAATCCACGAGTACACACAGATGAAAATGTCAACGTCAATTTTAGATAAGCTAGAATCTTACTTGAAATCGTATCTCGAAAGGTGAGGTTTTATTCGCTGTACCATACTATAGATACATATGGCTCTCATCGAGAGTGCGTTATCAACAGAGAACCGAGAGATACGTGACCGAGCAGCGGAGTTTGCAACGGACGTCGTTGCCCCACGCGCAGAAGAGATCGAGGTAACCGACGAGTTTCCACGAGACATAATGGAGGCCGCTGGAGACTACGATCTGCTTGGAATATTGTTACCGGAAGAATACGGTGGGTTGAACTCAGATTTCGTGTCGTATTGCCTTGCTGTTGAAGAGGTCGCCCAAGAGAGTGGTGCTGTAGCAGAAAGCATCCAGGGGCACACATTCGCGGCAGTCCCCATCGCGCAGTTTGGAACGGAACAACAATGCGACGAATATCTTCCATCGATGATTGAAGGCGACATGATGGGGGCAATGCTATTGACCGAGCCAGGAGCAGGAAGCTCTCCATCTGAACTCTCCACTACTGCGGAAACACACGCCGGAGATTATATCATTTCCGGTGAGAAGGCGTTCGGGACAAACGCAGGGGTTGCTGATCTTCATCTCGTCGTTGCTCGTGTCCAACCGTCCCCCGATGACTCACACGGTGTGAGCGTCTTTCTCGTCCCGGGGATCAACGAAACATCCGGGTTCACATTCGATCGAACAGAATTCATGGGGATGCGTGGTCACGTGACAGGTGACTCGACGCTTGAAGGCGTTGTAGTACCGGACAATGGACTCCTTGGCGAGATTGGGCAGGGCTTCCGCATTGCAATGGGAACAATAGATATGGCCCGAACAGGGCTCGGTGCCATTGGGACTGGAATTGCTACTGCAGCATTCGATCACGCAGTTGAATATGCTGGTGAGCGTGAACAGGGTGGTCAACCTGTCGGAACCTACCAGGCCGTTCAGGTTCTGATTGCCGAGATGGATGCTCAGCTCGATGGTGCTCGACACCTTGTGTATAATTCCGCTACAACGATCGCTCATGAATCGGGCGATACACGAGCGTCGAGTAAGGCAAAGTTCGTCGCTAGCGATGTCGCTGAGTTTGTCACGCGAAATGCCTTGCAGGTTCACGGCGGGAGAGGCTATAGAAAGGATCTCCCACTTGAGCGCTATTATCGCGATGCGAAGATCCTTAGCATCATCGGAGGAACGACGGAAATCCAAAAGACGACTGTCGCTAGTGCTGTGCTTGGGCTATAATTGGTGAGCTAAAGGGATTCCAGGATGATGGTCCCTTTCACTACTACAAAGGCTACGCCACTGAAGTCGGGTTCGCAACCATAATTTAGAGTTTTGGTACATAATTTTAGCGAGATTGATATACAATGTCGACTCAATGAATAATACGGTGACGTAGTGTCCGATGGCGAGAAAGAAAATAAATACCCCAGCATAAGTTAGCTCTCCACTATTCGCCAGTCGGAGAGCAGTTACTGAGCTACGACGTCTGGGAGCTTTGACGGTATTTGATTGATGGATGAGTACTGGGGTATTTGACTCGTGGGATCACTGACTTAGCGTTCGGATTCAACCTGGGAGAGTTTCTTAACTTCTTTGTCACCGAGTTCAGCACCAACGAAATCCGGATCACGTTTTTCGAGGAATGCGGCAATTCCTTCTTTTGCACCTGGAGTGTCAAAGAGTTGGTTCTGGAGTTCACGTTCGTGCGCTAGTGCGTCCCAGAGGGACAACTCCATACCTTCGTTGACAGCTAGCTTGTCGAATCCAACTGCCTTGTTCGGGAGTTGGGCGACCTCCTGTGCAAATTCGAGTGCTTCTTTTTCTGCGTCGCCTGCCGAGACCAATTCATCGAACAATCCGATGTCGTGGCCCTCTTCTGGATCGAGTGTTTCACCACTGATCATCATTTTCAACGCTTTCGAGCGACCAACATAACGGGGGAGGAGTTGTGTCCCTGCCTCTCCGGGGATAAGTCCGAGATCAACTTCGGGCACACCAATGTTGTACTCCTCATCGTTACCGATGTATCGCAAGTCGCATGCGAGTGCGAACTCGAGACCGCCACCCATACAGTGGCCATCGACGGCAGCGATGAACAGCGTGTCCGTCGTTCGCATCTTCATGATCGCCTCTTTGCTCGTCTGGCTCGCTTTTCCAATGTGATCGGCACTCTCGTCCTGGAGCACATTAATGTCAAACCCGGTCGAGAAGAACCGGTCGTTCCCGCTAGCAAGAACGGCAACACGAACCGTTTCGTCGAATCGAACGCTTTCAACAGCCGACTGCAACTCGATGATCATATCGAGGTCGTGTGCGTTCGCCGGCGGGCGGTCGATACGAAGGATGCCAACGTGGCCATCCATTTCTGTGCTAAAGTTCTCTAGCTCTAAGTCTTCGAATGACTCCATACAATTATACAGTAAACGCCCATCCACATATAGGTTTGGAAGGAAGATTGATGATAATTCTCAGTTCAAAAAAGCAGTATCGAGATGAGACAGCGATCAGGGCTCACTTGAGGGAAATCCAACCACAGTATTCGATCACCAACTCGGAATCTGTGTCGAAATTGATACCTCGGTAAACAATAACCCCAGGTCGATTGGTAGGGAGCATTGCCGACTATCGAATGTAGGGGGCGAATTCGAAGTGAAGGTGACAAAATGTCACGTGAGCACGTGAGATGGGACGTGGAGTGGTTGGGAGTGTCCGAATACCGTTGTGTTATCGATTCGTATCCGGGCGCTTGCCATCATACTTGAGCCGTTCAAACATGGTTTGACAGTTGTCACAGTAGTACTGGGCCTTCGAGATCTCGGACCCAAACGCGGACTCTTGCTTGACGTTGGTTGACATGCAGAAAGGGCAGGTCGGGGTGAACTCCTCCTGCGTCGTGGGGTCATTCATGGTACTCATTGCATGGCGAACTCCTTGTTATGTTCACCAGTGAGGGATTCGATAACAGACGAAGCGATCGTTTCACTTCCCACGCGTCGTCGAGTCGAGTTCCAATCATCTTGGGAAGGACCCGTACTGTCGATAGCTACAATCGACACTGCAGTATCGTTGAAAAGGTCTTCATAGTGTGAGAGGATGGCAGTCCGAAGTTCCATAGCAGACCGATCAACAAACCCATTCTGTACCAAGGGATCTTGCTCATCAGTATACGATTCCGGACCAATGAACGATAGGACTGCTGGGAGTGTTTGTTCCAGGGCTTCTTGAAGCTCATCGGGTTGGCTTTCTGCAAGCGTCGTTAGACGTGCATCGTGGTAGTCGAGATGGAAGTATTCGTCTTCTCCAATCTTTTTCACGAGCCCGTCGAAATCATCTACGGTGATTGATTCGAGCATATACCATGCTGCGCGATCAGTAGTTGCAACGGCCACGATATACTCAAGCCAAGTTTCGTTCGATGAATCCAACGGTGGTGGGTTCTGAAATTCCTCTGGTTCACGAGCTCCTTCGAGCCAATCAGAGTCTCGACCTTGCTGTTCAAGCAGACGCATCAGCTGTCGAATGTGCCCTGCTTCATCTTGGGCAGCACTGGCACCACCGATATTGTCCTCGAGAGACGGTCCCGCCAACATCCACTCGGCGTAGCGGTGGGACAACAAGAGCTTCGTATCGGTGATTGATTGAACATATTCCAGTGCTTCTGTAGACCATTCACTCATAACTCTCCCTCCGGGGTTGGTATATCATGCTCGCCAGTAACCTCCAAGAGGTTTTCTTCCGCGACGACTGCCATGTAGTTCCAGTCCTCTTCATTGAACGTTGTTCTCGCGTACGATTTTGCTAGACGGCTGTTATCCGCTTCAACCCTACCAACGTGATTAATCTCGTCTCCAGGTTTGATCTGTGCAAACACTTCGTATCTCATAGACTGATTCCGGCGTTCCGCATTTTTTCCTGGACTTCTGGTTCGAGCATGTCTTTCGACCACACGGGGTCCCAGACGATATCTATCGTAACGGATTCGACCCCTTCGACTGGACGAAGGATACTCTTGATATCGGTCTGAATGAACTCGTATGCCGGACAGCCCATACATGGGAACGTCATCTCGACTGTGACATCACCATCTGTTTCGTTGACTTCATAGATCATCCCCATTTCAACCAAACTAACCGGAATATGTGGGTCGGGAATCTCGTCAATCAACGTCCAGAGTTCCTGCTCGAAGGTCGATGTTTCCTCATCTGGCCCAAGCGTGAATTTGTCAGTATTCGTCGGTGCGGTGTTTATGCTCATGTGAGTGCCTCCAATTTCCCGGACTGGATCATGTTAACGTATTTTTCGTTTGCTGGCCCACGAGACCGCCAACGGTCGATGACATCAGACCACGAAATTGGTTCGTCGAACAGCCATTGTTTGTTTTCCTCGTCAAAGGCAACCGGAAAGTCATACTCAAGGACGTACTCGCCTGTTTCATCGTCATAATGCGCTGGAACTTCGAGATCGAGTTCATTGCACAACGGAACCGTTCGTTCCATCCATGCTTGGCGGAGTTCATCGTTGGTCAAGCCCTTGATTTGATAGTCGATTTGATCGCTATGCTTTTTCTTGTCGTCCGGGAGTCCAAACCATTCGATAGCGATCGGGAACATCCAGTCGACTGCTGACTGAAGTTTTTGTTTCGTCTTGTCGTTTTTCGTCGCAAGCCTGCGCATCCACGTTTCACCATGTCGGAGGTGGAATTGTTCTTCTTTGCTTACCTTGGTGAGGGCGCGCTTCCACGGTGCATACGAGGTATTTTCGTGGATATCGCCGAGGAGCACGATCCCTGCTCGGTCAAACATCCCGTGTGCGGACACTAGTTCTGCGAAGTTATCGATGTGTTGGTCGAAGCCGTACGTATTGCGAAACTCATGAGGTTCGCGTCCGTAGACGAGCTCTTCCCGGTTCATACCGAGATCCTCGAGTAATCGGTAGGCGATATGACCATGGCCAAGTTCGTCCTGAATCACACTCACACAGGAAGTTCGAGCATTCAAACTCGGTGCATTTAACGACTGCTCGTAATAGGCTGGGGCACTCATCAGTTCAGTGTCTCCGGACACTTTGAGGATCGTGATCAGCGCATCTCGATAGCCATCCGTCATTTCATCTGTCGATTCAATCATTCGCCCATTTTGCAGTTCTTCCTTGAACTGCCGTTCGCTAACCATCGTGATTACCTCGTATTCCCATTATTTACGGTAACATATAATACTTGCCATGCCATAGCATATTTCGACAAATTTCTGTTCGATAATACATTTTTGAAGGCATGAGATGCCGATCACAGTGGTATGAGTTTCCCGGTCAGCCACCGATTGTCACCATTGATATGTATGTTCACACAAATTCGTTCTGGTGGCTCGAAGACGGAATTCATTCACCAATGCCAACGCAAACGATCATCACGAGAATCCAGATATACGCGGCCTCGTGGGATAACGAGTTCTGTATGAACGCTGTGAACTAGCTAGCATCCCGATAATGATCCACACTGGAATTAGAACCAATATTCAGGCGATTCAAAACCTCGAGCTGCCACAACAACCGATCGATGTAACTCTTCGCGGCAATGCAGAGCAACAATAGGGCCGTGAATGATTCTGCCCTGTTCAGCATCGCCTTGCAATGTCCGTGGAGGAGTGTGGAACGCCTCATTTTACGTCTCGGATTGAGGGGGATAACTTATTTACCCCACGTATTCAATTTCATACTCATGGATGTAACAACCAGACATGCAGATGCTGAAGATGGTACTGCACTTCTTGACCTCTGGCACGGCTTTACCGACCATCTCTCAGAATACGATGATCGATATCGTCACAAGGAGAACGCAGACGAACGATGGCTCACCTATTTCGAGAATCAGTTAGTCGATTCGAAATACGGAACCGTCGTAGTTGCAGAATCTGACGGTGAGCTTGTTGGTGTCGTCGAAGCCAGGATCATGGGCAACCACCCCATCTTCCGTCTCGAAGATCATGGCTATGTTAACGGTCTCTATGTAATCGAACCTTATCGCAATGAGGGGGTTGCAAGATCAATGCTCGAGGCTGCGGTGGAGTGGTTTCGTGCCTCGCCTCGGCATGTGAACTTCTATCGGATCAATGCGATAGAGGGTGATGAGACAGCACAAGAAACGTACGAGGCGCTTGGGTTCACGCCCGTCGAACACGTCTATGAAAAGCAACTGGAGTAATCATGAAAGAGAAACATGAAGTAGAATTCATTAACGAAGAGACCACCATCGAGGTTTCCGAGAACCAATCAATTCTGGAGGCCGCAGAGGAATCTGGTCTCGATCTTCCCTATCAGTGCCGCATGGGCGTTTGTGGTGTCTGTTCTGGGCTCGTCATTCAAGGCGAAGTTGATCAGACTGAAGCAATGTTTCTCTCTGATTCGGAGCAAGATGAAGGATATGTGCTTACCTGCGTCGCTAAACCGCGTTCCGATGTGAAAATAAAGACGAATACCGGCCCATAGCTCCCTCTTACGTTGAAATTTTTGGTTTTCGGTATCATAGTGAAGAGGAGAGATTATGGAACCCATCTGTTTACAGGAAGTGTAAACACCAACTAACGGTGTGATACTCTGCTTAGGGGAAGAACCAAAGAGAGCCATCCATTACATAATTAGTGTTGTAATTCCCTCTCGACCCACCCATTACAAATCTAAAACTGTAATGGGGAATGGTGGTAGAACCATTACAAAGAGATGAGGGTGAAGAAGTAGCAAGCGTGAGTTCGGAGGAATATGAGAGCTTCCTTTATTGAAAACAATAGGCATAAACAGATGTGTAATCAAAAAGTGTAAACACCAATGAAACCCCTCAAAATCGGTGCTATCCAGGTGATTGAGAACAAACTACGGATGCACTATTCAAGGAGTAAAATGGAACTCTGGAGTCGTTACTTCACTCAGGCTGGGTTTTCAGCATGATCTTGTTCCTGTTCCCGGAGCTTTATTCGTTGTATCTTTCCTGTCTCAGTTCTGGGGAGTTTATCAACGAATTCGATTTCGCGGGGATACTTGTACGGCGCTAGCGTTTTCTTGACCGAATTTTGCAATTCGACTATAAGGTCGTTATCCGCGCTTATCTCATCGTTTGGCACGATGACTGCTTTAACGATCTGTCCCCGCTGTTCATGTGGGCTACCAATCACGGCAACTTCACTCACTGATTCATGTTCTTCAAGAATTGCCTCAACTTCGGGGCCAGGGATATTGTATCCGCTAGAGATAATCAGGTCATCATAGCGGGATTTATACTCAAAACGGCCATCCTCACGTTGAACGAAGATATCCCCTGGAAGACTCCATCCATCATCAACAACTTCTGTCTGCTTGTCTGGCCGATTCCAATATGTCATACCGGTTGGCCCACGTACAGCAAGTAACCCTGGTGTTCCGTGGGGAAGATCTTCACCCGTATCCGGATCGACAATCTTGCACTCATATCCTGGTACTGGGAATCCAGTAGCAGTCGGATCAATTTCGTCAGTGTGGCGGTGACTGACAAAGATGTGCAGCATCTCAGTAGTACCAATGCCATCGAGAATTTCGATTCCATACTCTTGCTTTATTTGTTCGAATGTCTGCGGTGTGAGCGGCTCACCGGCGCTTACACCCAGTCTGAGAGAAGAGATATCGTACTCTTTAGGTCCATTTGGATGCTTCGATAAAATCTGATTGTACGCTGTTGGAATTGAACAGAATACGGTGATGCCGTGGTTTTCGATGGCTTCAAGCAGTGTTTGGGGGTTGGCATTCTCGACAAGACTCGTACTCGCACCGAACCGTAACGGGAACGTCACTAGATCTCCATACCCGTAGGCAAACGGAAGCGGTGGATTACCACCGAAAACGTCGTCCTCCGTTGGTTCAATACAATACCGGGCATAAGTGTCGGCGGTCGCCAATAGTTGTCGATGGGTATGGTACGTCCCTTTTGATTTTCCCGTCGTTCCACTGGTGTATAACATGAGCGCAGGATCTCCCCGGTGTGTCTCGTGTCCACTGAGTTCAGGGGAAGCGTCGTTGATCAAGTCATTATAACTGTGAAAGTCATGGCCGATACCATTGCGTTCGGCGACAATAATCTCCTCAAGCGTCTCGAGATTATCGTGAGCCGCCTCTATCTCATCCAAGAGGTCATCGTAGACAACGGCTGCGATTGCTTTCGCATCGTTGATGATATAGGTGAGCTCTTTTGCTCGCAACAATTTCATCGATGGGAGTGGTACAGCGCCAATTTTTTGAGTCGCAAGGCAGGAGACGATCGCTTCTGGTCGGTTCGTAAATCGAACAACGACTCTATCACCTGGCTCAACTCCTAGTTCTAAGAGCGCATTTCCTAATCGGTTAACTTGCTCTTGGAGCTCACTGTATGTGATTTTCTCGCTCTCAAAGTGAATTGCGACGTTATCTCCACGTCCCTCGGTTACATGTCGATCGACGAGTTCAGTTGCAGCGTTGACCGTCTCAGGGTAGTGAACCTCCGGTACTGCGTGTATCAGGTCAGGATGCTCCGCTTCACTCGGGAGATATGACTGTGGAATTTTGGCTTGCATAACGCTAGATTGTTTATTATGGTTTCAGATAAAATACCTTCCGGTTGGAATCGTATTTTAACCATACGAAAACAACCATCTAGATCAAAACCAGTCTGGATTAAACTCTGAGCCACAGGTTACATATCGTCCGTAAGAACCTCATTCCCGGCAAAACACGTTCTATACAGCGCATCCCAGGGGTGTTATCTCATCCACATCGCGTCAAACACTGAGGATGCGGTCAAAAGACGGCCGCTATGAATCACTTAAAGAATTATTATTTTTGCAATTGTAGATCTTCTGGAAACAGAATGTGCACTCCTGGATTCGAGGTACGGTAATTGTCACTCCCCAAATGGCGCGAGCATTGGCGTATCAAACAAGACGGGTTGTCCTGACTGATCGTAACACCCATATTCGGTAATACCTTTGATATTCGTCTGACCCCCGCTCGTAAACTCGTGTGCGATTCGAATCGTTTCCTGATTAACTTCGAGGACATCAGACGAGACGGATAATGTCGACTCGAAATACACAGGCGATAAAAATTCCCAGCTCCAATTGCGAAGGAGATACGGTTGTTTTTCGCCTCGCAATTCGTTCTGGCTTGTTCCCTGTTCGCCGAGGAACTCTTCAAGCGAGATATCCGCAAACCGGGGATATTCTTCGAAATATGCTAACTCCGCTCCCTCAATATGGGGACTACGGATCTCGAATGACGTCGAAAACGAAGGCAGTTGTTCGCCGCTAGAAGTCTTTGTATGAACACCAACTGTGGCATCGCGATCATCACAAGCCTTGATGAAATCCGAACGCGCCCTTTTAGGTAATGCCAACGCAGTTCCGGTTGGTGAAATCGTGACGTGGGTCATTTGGGCCGTTGCCAACCGCTCACCATTACCGTCTATCATCTCATACAACAATTCAATACTTGAGTCGCCTACGGTTTGTGGTGTCGTTTCAACGGATACTGTTTCACCGATCGTGGGATAACGGTCAACTGACGTATCGACAATCACTGGTGCGTATGGAATTCCATCAGCAGCAAGGATTTGTTCAAACGAATAATCGAATGCCGCTGCAATCTTCTGTGTCGAGATCAGCTGCCAGTCAAAAAACGTTGCGCCATGGACAAGCGGTCCTGCAAGTTCGCCGAATTGCACTGGCTTATCAACGATAGTTTGCATGTTTCGATACGTTGCGATCAATGATTATTAAGGTATGGATCCTAAATTTAGATATCAAGATCTTGCTGTCGTTGTGACTTCTCTCCCGTGCGTACAAAGGCGATTAATACGACGGTACATACGTAGAGGACTCGAGCACAAACTGTGTCTCGCTTTGGCCCGTTCTTGCCAGGTGAAGCAGTGTAATGTCAAAGGTTAAGTTGGCGGCAGTACCGTTCATCGATATGCGAATGACAGTACTAGGCGCAGGTACAATGGGTCATGGCATCGCACAAGTCAGTGCAATGGCTGGGCACGAAGTAGTCCTGCGGGATCTCGACGAGGAGTTAGTCTCAGAGGGAATCGATGCCATCCGGGCAAACCTAGAGGGGGGTGTCGAACGGGACAAAGTAACCAGAGAGGAAATGAGATCGACGCTCGACCGCATTGCCAGCAAAACAGATCTGCAGTCAGCAATCGAGGGTGCCGATCTCGTGATTGAGGCGGTACCAGAGGACCTCTCTCTAAAAAAGAACGTATTGTCAAATTCCGAGGGATTTCTCGACGAGGAAGCAATACTCGCGACAAACACCTCATCGATTTCTGTGACTGAGCTGGCTAGCGCACTCGAACGGTCTAGCCGGTTCGTCGGGTTACACTTCTTCAATCCGGTGCACGTCATGGCGCTTGTCGAAGTTATCATCGCCGAACGAACAAGCGACAAGACCCATACGTTCGTAACGGACTATGTTGCTAGTCTCGAGAAAACACCGGTCACTGTGCAAGACTCGCCAGGATTCGCCTCATCCCGACTTGGAGTTGCTCTCGGTGTTGAGGCGATTCGAATGGTCGAAGAAGGAGTGGCATCACCGCAAGATATCGACACTGCAATGGAACTTGGATACAATCATCCGATGGGACCACTTGAGCTGACGGATGTCGTAGGGTTGGACGTGCGCCTCGATATTCTCGAATATCTTCGGGAGGAACTTGGAGAGCGGTTTAAGCCACCGCAATTGCTTAAACGGAAGGTGCGGGCTGGCAAGACCGGGAAAAAGTCCGGCGAGGGATTTTACGTTTGGAAAAATGGCGACCGTATCGCGATGAGCGACGAATGGCACTTCCAATGACGAACAACACAGTTACCATATTGGCTGCGGATGCTGTCTCGAATCATTGGTGTGGGGCAAGCGATGAAGTTTATCGTGTCGGGTGGTCTTATCGATACCGAAGAGGCTGCTGAGATTGGCTTCGTTGATACAGTTTGTACATAGGAAGATATCGAACGTTGTGTGAACAGTCTCGCCGTGTCGATCGCGGAAAAGAGTCCTGTTGCACTGGAAGTTGCTAAAGAAAGTATTCGTGTGGCCTCGCGAATGGGAATCGATGTGGGTATTGATAATGAGGTAGAACTGTTTATCCGACTGTTTACCACTGTTGGTAAAGACAAGGGTATCGACGCCTTTTTCGAGGGATTTGATACACAGTGGAAGAGGAGGTAGGGGCGATTTTCGTCAGGATCATTCCCATAAAACCATATAGTTTGACCCTCGTATGAGCACTATGCAGTTTGAAACGCTTACTGTCGAGATATCCGATGGCATTGCAACGGTGGCGTTATGCAACGAGCCTGTGAATACTATCAGCCAACATGTTCGTCATGAACTCGCAGACATCCTCGAGATACTCCGCGAAGAGCGAGTACGAGTCGTCGTCTTCCATGGCGCTGAAGATGTCTTTTCTGTGGGTGCTGATATCGGACTCTTCGAAGAAGCCCAAAACTGGACAACACAGGAATTTCGGACAAACTCTCGCATCCTTGGCCGCGTATTTGAGGGTCTTACCCAACTCGAAAAACCAGTTATTGCAGCCATCGATGGCACTTGCGTTGGTGGGGGACTCGAGCTTGCATTAGCCTGTGATGTGCGAATTACAGCACCCGATGCAACCTTTGGATTTCCCGAACACAATATTGGTCTGATCCCTGGACTCGGTGGCTGTTCTCGCTTTGTACAATTAGTTGGCCCTGGTAAGGCAAAAGATTTCATCTTTACCGGAAAATTGTTTGATGGCGAACGTGCCTGTGAGTTAGGAGTCGTTGAACGGATTGCAGATGATCCGATGGATGCAGCCGAGGACTATGCACGGGACCTTCTTCAGCAACCCCCACAGGCCCTCGGTTTAGCAAAGCGCGTGATTGATTCGAATACGAATCAGAACCCACAAACAGCAAGCTTGCTCGAATCGCTTGCCCAGAGCACGCTTTTGCAAACCCAGGATCATGAAGAAGGAATCAAAGCGTTTCGAGAGAAGCGAGATCCCAAATTTACGGGAAAATAGCTGGGATTCCCTTTTGGTCAACTAAATAATAGCAGTTGCGTAATAGCTGCCAAAATCGAGGATAAACCAGACTCCATCAGAATATAACAGGCACATATAGCCGTTAGCATAAGGTATATCTATACCATTACCAATTATTGGGTCGTGTTGAATCATGACACAAAGTAAGTCCGTCAATCCTGGAATCTTTCCCCTACTACTATTCGGATATTCGCTTGCCGTATTAGGGGCAGAGCTACTCATCGCGCATGAAGCAGCAGGCGCATTAGTATTCGCCATCTTCATTGCAGCAATTGGAGAAAGTATCGGTGGATTATGGGAAATTTCACAGGGCAAAACCTATCTCGGGTCAGTTGTCACGACATTTGGCATCTGGTTATTCGGCTTATTCATGCTCGAGACGGTCGGTCAAGTCTTGGGGTTAGTAACATCACAAGCATTGGCGACCTATTTTCTGGTTCTGCTCGTTCCAATTATTCTCTTAGGCTATCCAGCCTTCAAAAATCAATTAGGATGGCAGATCCAAGGTGCATTCGTATTCTTGTTTCTGCTCGTGTTATTCGCTGGTGTAAACTTCATTATCACGAGCTCAGTACTCAATCTTGCAGCCGGCACGTCTGCATGGTTAGCGGCAATTTGCATCTGGTTGCTTGCCGCAGAAGATATCTTTGCCATTGATATTGGATCAGATATCGAAACAACATCCGCAGAAATAGGTGAGACACAGCATCTTGAGTGAACAAACGATAGTTCCAACAAACACTGAGCACGTCACATATAGACCGTGAAGTAGGCATTTATCCCACGAAGAACAATAATGCCGAATCTTTTCCCGATACAACTTTATTACTCGGCTAATGGTACTCAGCATATGCAAGAATCAATCTTTGGTGTGAAACCAATCGTAGCAGAATCTGCATTTGTTTCAAAGATGGCTTACCTGATTGGTGATGTAACTGTGGGTGAACGATCCAGCCTGTGGCCGTTTGTATGTTTGCGCGGCGGTGAACGAAGCAATCCGACAATAGTCGGCGAGGAATGTAACGTACAGGAGTTTACGATGCTTCATGGAGCGTCGATTGGAGATCAAGTCTCGATCGGGCATAATGCCGTTGTAGATTATGCAACCGTTGAAGATCATACACTCATTGGAATGCAAAGTACAGTTCTCGCCGATGCAACCATTGAGTCGAATTGTTTAGTTGCAGCAGGTAGTGTCGTTCTACAAGGTCAAACGGTTCCAGAAGGGCATTTAGCATATGGAGCGCCCGCTCAAACACGACCGCTGACTGATGATCAGCGAAATGAGATCTCACGGGTCCACCAACACTATGTCGATCTTGGACAGGAATATAAAGACACAGAAAGATATGAATGAAATACGCTTAACGTATACGAATTATTTGTAAGATACAAACTATTTACAATAGACTATAATTCAGCAGTATCGAAAAGATCGTCAAGATGAGCTGCTGCATTTGGTTTTGTTGTATACGTCCCTTCTTTTTCAGTCAATAAGTTGTTATTAGTAAGATGGTTCAAATGAGCGTACGCCTCACCCGGACCATGAAGGATATGAATGCCTTCTAGATCCCCGAATAGCTCTGCACTAACTGTCCATGCGTCCATAGCAGAATTCTCAGATAAGATGTCGATAATGCGTTGACTCCGCTCATAATGATGATTGATGATTTCCTGAGCACGAGCTGTGGGATCATCTATGACGTATCGATGTCCCGGGTAAGCACGTATGTAACCACTATCTCGAATCCGGTAAAGTGTTGTAAGATATGATTCGAGCGGATCTGAAACGCGCACATCTGCTCCACCAACGTTCGGCGTATAATGTGGTAAAAGTGAATCACCAGCAAACAGTGCCGTTCCATTATCGGTTTCGAACGTAAATCCAATATGACCAGCTGTATGTCCAGGCATATGGACGACAGTAAGCTGCTGATCTCCGAGCGTAATAATGTCACCATCAGTGTGTGTTATTGGAGTAGGTGGTTCACCACGAAGTTCATCATGGTGGTCCATGAAGTCAAGCAACTCGCGCTGTGCGGTCGTTGGCATTCCCCAGCTATTGAAAAATGCACGCTGTTGTTCGCGAAATTGGTCAACTGCCTCCGGTTCTCGTGATATGAGTGGCGCATCAATAGGATGAGCATGGACAACTGCCCCGCTCTCTTGTTGGAAAGAGCCCGCAAGGCCAATATGATCTTCATGTAAGTGTGTCAATAGAATGTGGTCGAGATCGGCCACTTTTACACCGTGATCGGCGAGTCCCTTTCGAAGTGCCTCCTCTGTTCGAGGCAATGAGACGCCTGTATCAATAAGGGCGGTTTCGCTACCACGCAATAGGTAAGCATTGTTCTTTCCCTCAAACTCTGTATTGCTCAATTGGACTGCGTCAATGTTCACGATTAGTGAGATGCCTTACTCCGTAATAATAGTCTGGGGATTATTAGAAATAGGAGGCCAGGAACAGTCTAGTTATATTACATTGAGAAGCAAGCAATATTTTGCACTTATATGTAGACAAGTATGTGAAGGCCAGTTGGGAATATAGATTAGACCACTACCATTGTTGCCCTATGATTGTATAATTCATACAATATTGGTGAGGGAGCTATCTTCTATATTTCACTAAATCATCAGCCAGACAATAATCCAGTGATCGGATTATCTAAACTGGCCGAGATGAAATCGCTTTTTAGCTGTCCATAATGAATTGCCAATATTATGATCACCCACTTAGTTTTCATTGAACTATAATATTTTATATATTAAAATATTTATTCTTATTTTAAATTATTATACTGGAGTATTAATTCTAGAATTAATTATTTATTTAAAGAATTTCATAGACGGAATTGTTGTATATGTCCATTACTATAGTCAGCAAAGAGGGCACGATATTATTTATAATTTATATAAGTGTTTGGCATATTCGGGCTAACTCACTACGCATGTTCGCATTGAAGAGCTCTAAACAATATTATTCGAACGTACTGATTCGATTCAGATTCACACGGAAAGGCACACGCTCACGGGCGTTGTCTATCATGTGTGAGCATTGCGACCCGGAACTCACCTGTCGAGGGCCAAAGTCGGTCGAGCACGTCTTGTACATCGCCACCCTAACTCCCGGTCTATAGAGACGACAGCGACGGTGGTGAATGCTAGAGGTCTAAGGGAGAATAACACCGTTGCAAGGAGAACACAGAACGAAAAGTGGCCAATCGTCGGAGCTTACAACAGTAGTCATATTGTGAAATAATTCTCAATAATACATAATATTTGTTCGATGAACCCATCTGCTAACCCGTTTGGTTTTTCGCTTACCACAAAGCATTGCCATTAAATGGATCGAAAACGAATTTCCAACATATTGACAATCAAGAGAAGGGCGAGGTCTGCGAATTTTCTAGTGAAGCTAAAAGCTCGTCAGTAAGAATTCAGAGATGATCAACAACTTCTAGTCTTATCAGGGAACCAATACAGCTACTAGTACTAAGGTGAGAGAAGATGAAAATCATACACAGTTACAAAAAACGGTGCGTTATTTAATCAGGTTTGTCTAACATTTAAACAATTTGACCAACTCCAAACTCACAATAGTATCTATGCGATCTGCTCATCTCTTTGAACTAATTCGTTCATAACCCCAACAGCAATCCCTGCACCAATACTCGTTAGAAGAACTTCTGCTTGAGGGGGGTGAAACAATAATCCATTCACGAAAACAAACAAAACGCTAAATCCAATTGAAAAGATGATTGCCAGAACCACTGAATTTTTGATGAGCAGTGGACCAGACATATAAAATGATAAGCAACCTAGCAATAAAAAATCAATTGCAAACACGATTTCACCCGTTGAGATATGTTTTCCATTGTTATATGCGATTTTAAGGCCGTGATATCGCCTTTCGTACCTCGAAAAAGTCCAAAGAAAGGGGGAGGTACGAAGAGCGAACAAGCAGATGTGACGAGTGGGCGTTCACGGAAACTCAAAGATTACCGAGATCGCATAATAGTCAGTTTCAGAGTATAGATCAAACAGACGGTGGACGCGATGCACGAACTCTCGAATGGACGTCTCGGGAAAACCAAGCGCCATCGATTCAAGTCGTCAATAACCTGTTCCACCACCCAAATAGCAAAGATACTACACACTAATGATTCCGGTACAATGCCTTCACTCCTCGAACGACTCCTCGGCAGTGACACTCCAGACGAGCAAGTCGATTTGGAATCGCGACAGAACAAAGCGGATGAAGCACTCCACGAAGCCGTTGAACATGACGGCTATGCCGTTGAAGATTGTGGTGTGACAGGTGTCGCGGTTGTCAACGAAGGGCCTGACGGAGAACCAATCGTCGTGCCAATCGCTCGGTTTTCTCTCGGAGAGGATGTCGAGAATCCCGATCAAGATCTCGTGTGGGATCTCGTCGGCGAAGCTGCACTCGCGATGCAAGCCCCCTTCGACGATATCTTCGTCCGTCACTATGATATCCAATTCACGTTTGATGGCGACAAGCTCTTCGAGGCAGAGGAGTGTCGGCGCGTTCTCCTAACAGACGAACTCGTTGACCGATATGCAACTGACGCTAGCTTTATGCTCGCAGATCTGCGTGACGCTGTATTCGCTGCGGATGATATTGACGATGAAATTGCACCAGTCGCATGGAGCGAGTGTACGAACTATAGCCAGACGAACAATGCAGCGATCATTGTTGCCGGGACGACTGCAGCGGCGAGCGCAAGTGCGAGTGCAGCGAGCTGTGCTGGTGCCGGAGCGGCTGGTGGTGCAGGTGGCACGTGCTGACTGGTTGCTCTCTGACCTGCCTACAGAGCGATTAGGTGCCATAAGCACAACAAATATATGGGACGTAAACGTTTATGCCACACATAACAGTATGCGTGTAGAGTTACGCCTCCCATTGCCAGACGAACAGATATTCAGGTATGAAGCGATGGACGATATCCTCGAAATTACGGCTCAAAACCCGACACAAGAATTCTCGAATCGTGAGTTACAAACACTCACCGGATTCGGCGGTCCAAGCGTTTCGAAGGCACTCACACTGCTTGCCGCACTTGGGTTGGTCACACGCCGGAACGCTGGTCGAAAAACCCTCTACCAAATCAACGATGATCATTTGCAGGAAGCCGACGACCCATTGCTGGAAATTCCCCAGACTACCTTCCGACAACCGCTCGAACGATTCAGAGACCGCGTCACCAAGGAACTCTCATCAATCGCTGGCATTGTTTGCTTTGGCAGCGTTGCACGCGGCGAGGCGGATCGCGTCAGCGATATCGATCTGTTCGTGCTAACAGACGACGACAACGAACTCGTAGCCACACGACGAACAATTTCGAAGATTAAATCGGATCTCGAAACACAGGCGATCAACGGGCAGCGATACGAATTCGAAACCTTCGTCGAATCACCTGCCAGTGCCCGCCGACGAGGCGAAGATCTTCGACCGATCTTCCAAGAAGGAGTCGAACTCTACACAACAGACATGCTCCAGGACGTCAAACAAGGGATCTTCGGAGGGAATGAATGACGTCGAAAGAAATCGAGAACGCACTCGCTAATGCTGAAGACGCGTTCCAACGCTCACCTGACAATCCAGAAACAGGGTTGGAATTCGTGACCGATCCAACTATTCTCCAATTGCGGAAGGCCTGTCGGTTGCTCGATGCAGCCCAATTCCTTATCGATCGCAATGGCCACTACACGGTGATCATCGAAGCATCATTCGTTGCAATCGAGCGCTCAATCCAATTCTATGTCGAAGCAAGTGGGTACGATACCGAAGTATTTCGTCAATACACCAGCATCCGAATCACGTAACGGGACGAACGATATCCAGTCGTAGTGAGCTTCATGCTCAAGCCGAATTGCCACCTCTTCAGAAATCTCAGAGACAAGCGCAGACAGCGATGTCTGTTCCTCCCCGTCGATCGGTGTCACCCACACGCTATCGACGATGCCGTGCACAACGCGCCAGCCATGCTCCTCGAGCACTGCTTTCGTCTCCAATAGATCGTCTGTGTTAGTATTAGGTACTAACAACCGGTCAGTCGAGAACCGACCGTAGAATCAATCATCCACTTCTGACGGAGCAAGCGGTACCCGTTCAAGACCAACAGTATCGTAATCTAGTTCGGTTGAGAGTACCTGCTCGCCCTTTGTCGCGACAAGACCAGCGTGGAGAGCATCGAATGGCGTCATATGATACTCGTCGATATACGTTGCAGCTGCAAGAATCGCATCTTCGTGAATTTCTGGGACGATAGGAACCAGTTCGAGCAAGTTCGTAATAGCTCGCGGCGCATCGATCTCATACTCTGCCTCAATGTGGTCATAGAAAAGGACCAGAACCTCGGCGTACGAAAGAATGGAGGTGTGGATGTCATCGTACTCTTCGAGGGCCCCCAGTGCCGAGTCTTGGAGCCAGTCGTCGTCTTTCACTAAGGCGGTGAGAAAATCGGTCTCAACGTACACAAGCTATTCCTCACTCTGTTCGTGTTCTGCCTTGCTGCGATCACGGTGACGCTCGTTGATCTGTTGAGTCGCAGACGTTCGAGCCGCTTCTTTCAGCTCGGCGGCGTCTTTGTCAGCAAACGCATCCCCGACAGCGTCTCGAAGGCCTTCGAGCGGATTGTCATCAATCGGAATGAGTTTGATCCCGTTCTCTAATTCGACGAGACGATAATGCTCGCCAAATCGTTCGCGTGTTTTTTTCGGTATCGTGATACGACCGCGTTCATCAGTAGCTATTTCGGACATACCCATTATTAGACTAGAAGTGGGCATGTATAACTCTGTTCCCACACCAGTGGCAAGTACCCATATACATATCTAGTCAAGGTCGACGCGAGAAGCGCACGGAGAGCCAGCAAGTCGACGATAGAAATCTCAACATCGTTGAACATGAAGAACGTCGCCAAGACAAACGACGAGATGGTCGCACGACTCGGATATCGCGAAGTCGCGACGCACTACGGGTGTGCGTACAAGAACGATGGCTATCGGGTCATGGAAGAGATGGCCGAGCGCGTTCCTGGCGTGACCTACAAGGAATCTCGAACGTTGTCAGTGGACGATGCAATGGGCGTCGGTGGGTATCACATCGAAATCACGTTCGCCCATCCCGACCTCGCCGGGTGGATACGAGCACACGAAGCAAACGCGGAACAAAACGGAGGACGCTAATTAGAGCGTTGTAATCACGGGGGTTCGTCGAACCCCCGCTCGAACGCGGTCCCATCCGGCCTCGTGGCTGCCTTCGAGCAGGTGCGCGACGTAGATACATACCGTTAATCAGTTCCCGGCCCTTCTGTCGTCTATATTGAATAGTCGTGACGATCAAGAGGATACCATGGCCAACCTCATCTACGTTATCAACACATCACTCGACGGCTACATCGCCGACGAGAACGGCGACTTCGACTGGACAGAGCCATCTGAGGACGCGCATGCCTTCTTCAACGATTTCCAACGATCGGTCGGTACCTCCCTTATCGGCCGTCGCATGTATGAAACGATGCGGGTGTGGGACACCTTTAACCTCGACGACCTCTCCGAGGTAGAACGCGAGTTCGCCCAGGCGTGGCGGGATACCAGCAAGGTTGTCTATTCAACCACCCTGGACACTGTGCCGGAACCACGGACCCGTCTGGAGCAAACGTTCGACCCCGAAGTGGTACAGGCCATGAAAGACCAAGCCGACCGCGACCTGTCCATCGGTGGTCCCGGTCTCGCTTCCGAGGCCATCCGCGCAGGTCTGGTCGACCGGTATATACTGCGCTTGGTCCCGACGATCGTCGGAGGGGGAACCCGATCCCTCCCCGACGCAACGCGGGCCGACCTCGCTCTCAACACGACACGTCGTTTCGACGACGGCTCCGTCCTCGTCGATTACAGCCTCCGATAACCAAATTGCCCTCTAAACAGGCAGTGGGATAGACCACCAGTCAGTTCAACGGACCGGATCACCTTCACCTAGAAACTACGCGGGGCTATCTACGGACAATCTGCGACCATCGGCCGTGCAAGATATGCGCTCTGTATCTTGCAGCCACTCAACAAATTGACGAGCTGCTGGCACAAACGACGATCTGGACATTGAGGCTAAATTCAACAGAACTAGACCGACTCCGGAATAGTAGTTCGGATAGGGCTATACACTTTGCCAACGTATTCATTTTATGGCACCGAAAAGGTCACAGACAAACGAATCGAGAGTGATTACTAGGCCTGGTGTCCAAATGACACTGCTCGCCACCAGTGACGATACCAATGGTGCGTGGAGTCTAATCGAGAACGAGGCCGACCCCGGCCAAGGCCCCGCACCCCACTGGCACGAGGAGATGACGGAGGGAATCTACATTCTAGAGGGGGAGGTCAATTTCGAAATCGATGGCGAAGACCGGCAAGCGGGGCCAAGCGAATTCATCTTAATACTACCTCGGAAGGTTCACACGTTCACCGTAGTTTCGAACGAACCGGCGAGGTATCTGATCCTGGCCTCACCCGGTGGATTCGAAGGATACTTCGAGGAACTCCAGGAGCTAAGAGCCGAAAAAGACGAGTGGCCTCCGTCGGATATGACCCCCGTCATTGAGGTGATGGAACGCTACGACACCTACCTCCCACCCGTCGAGTAATACATACCAATGGACAGTTCCGCAATCGAATGTCTTAGTTGGTGACTGGTCCATGCCTTGTATTCAGCGATACCAATAGCTCATCACTGATCGAGAGTTTCGACACAGGTTTGATTTTGGTTCTATGAAGATGCAGACGTGCAACAGCTCCTTCCTTTAACCTTATACTCGTTAGAGAAATGATTTGATAATCGCCTGTATCGAGGTACCGTCGGTGACGTGTTTTCTCCGAGAGAATCAACTCACAGCGGGAAATCCGTCACCGGAATGACGGTGCATTCTCGAACTGCTGAAACGTCTCTTGGAGCGCTTCGCGAAAGAACTCGAGACCATCCGTTCGGTCGGAGCGAACGTGCCACTTGATACTATCATCGCCCATCGGAAGCTCGACGTCGAACGTCGCCCACCATTCACCAGTCAGAATAGTGGGCCAGAGAGAATGCAATCATCACAAACGATTTTCGATGCGCAACGCGAACTTCGAGGTCATGGCAGTTATCCAGTGTAATGGAGCGACCCTCTATTACGAGGAATACGGAGATGGGCAAACGATCATATTTCTCCATGGGGCGTGGGCGGGACTCAGGTATTTCGAACCACAGCTGACGGCACTTTCGAACCAGTATCGGACGGTCGCCCTCGATTTCAGAGGGCACGGTCGATCGGAGAAAACAGAGCAGGGCCACACGGTACGACAATATGCCCGCGATGTCCACGAGTTTCTCGATCGATGTCACTTTGATAATGTTGTGCTCGTCGGCTGGTCAATGGGCGCGGCCGTGACCTGGGAGTATGTCGACCAGTTTGGGACCGAGCAGATTCGAGGGCTGGTAAACATTGACGCCGAGCCATCCCCATTGCAGCAACAGGACGACAAATTTGGACGAATGAATCTAGAGGAACTCAGTACCGTGTTCGTCGACATCCAAACCGACCACCTAAATCTCATCGAGCGGGAAAACCAATTACTGGTAAAAGATTCTCCGTCGCGGGATCTCGAAACGATGATGTTCGACGAGGCGTCGCGTACCCCGCCACCGATTAAGAGCGCGATATTTGCCGATGTCCTACGGAAACCGCCGTACAATCTCAGCGATATTGATGTCCCAACGCTGGTGTGCGCTGGCGCGGATGAAAAGTGGCGGAGCGTCGCCTCCGTGGAGCACGTCGCAAATCTCATCCCGGATAGCAGGTTCGAACTGTTCGAAGAAAGTGGCCACTGTATCACCGTTGAGGAGCCAAAGCGTTTTAATCGAGTCCTGAGCGATTTCGTCGACTCTGTTTGCTGAATACGCGCTTTGTATATTGGCCGATGAATTGAACAGCAAAACTACGGACGATAGTCCGGGCCACAGACGGGTTGCCGGAGATTAGCGTGGCCGGGACGAAAACACGCCCGAGAGCGATACGAATCTAACACAAAATCACACAAACGCGGTTGTTGACGTCCCGAATTGACACAGTTCGGGACAGACGCCGTTCGGCTACTCGTAAGTACGGCAGTTGTATCGGCAGCTATCGGCTAGAAGTTAGCGGGAAGGAGAGGGGCGATGCTGACCATCGCGTCTGTGGTCGGAGAGAAGCAAGATGGAGGTCACACACTGGAAAAATTCGGACGAAATTTATGCTGAGCAATCACTGATAGGGATAACTTCGAGAAAATCTTCAAGTAGCATGCCATTGCGATAGCGGACGTCCTCATTTCGTCGATCGTATTCGATAACCCCATGATCAGCGAGCTTTGGAATATGGGTATGGATGAGTGAGAGCCGGACTTGTTCAGCCGTCGTGGCTTCATCACTTTCCTCAGAGAGGTATGTAACAAGCTCGTTGAGATCCGCTACATCAGTGTCTTCCGCCATTAGATACCAGAGAAGCTGGCGTCGGCGATGGTGAGCGAGTATCCGACAAATTTCGTCCAGTGTATGCAATGAACGATTTTCTGAAACCATATTGCTGGATGTATCAGGGTAAGATACACAAGCAGTAGGGCTGTTCACACGGGGTATCTTTAACCAATAATGAACAGAACCCCCTCCTTCAGATGGCATCGTCCCCTGATGCATTAAGCAATGCGTGTTCGAGCAGCGCCTCGTTCCCGCGTCGGATGAGATCGGAGAGCGACTGCTGACTGATATCGAGCTCCGCAGCTAACTCAGAGAGCGTGATTTGCCTGGGCGTCCGAAAATACCCACGTTGAAGCGCGAGTACCAGTGCATCCCGCTGTTTTTCGGTGAGCACACTGTCAAGGAAATGGTCACCCGCTTCGGTGAGCGTGTGCAGCTGGCCAAGTGTATACTGGATATCGTTCTCACGACAGTGGTTGTGGAATGTGGTAAGATCCTCCTGAGTGGGAAAGAGAATTTCGAACTCCCACGCGTGGGAGTTATACCCATATGCACTTCGAATGATTGTCTCTGCGGCGGTAAATCCTTCAAAGAAGCCGTCTTCGGGAATATTCCAGTTTAGGAGATACAGACGGCGATCATCCACCTCCTCGATTGCCACGAGTTCTTGGACCTGCTCATGAGCCCGGACGCGTTGTTCAAATCCGTCCAAATCCGTATTCCATGCCCAAAATAAGGGGATGACATTCGTCCCAACAGGGACGATGCGCTCGAATTCGATGTGGGTTTCTGTCCCTGCGGTGAGGAGACGACCAAGCGGGAAATTCGTCGCTGGAAGAGAGAGTTCAATAATGGTTGCCATCGATCCGTCCGGTATTCATTCCACAACTCCTTAATCGCTCGTATGGAACCGAGTTTAGCGGATTCCGATTCGAAACTGTAGACGGAAAGGTCGAACTGTTATGTGCCATAGCCTGGAAAACCAGCGAACACGGCACTTCGTCGTCGTATCTATCGGTCAGGAGCGTCGATTTCAACAGCGCCCTCACTCGACACAGTCACCCAATAGCCTGCATACTCAAACGAAACTTCGCCACCAGTATGTGGCGACCCATCTGCTCGCGGTGCAAAGAATGCAGTGAATGCGTCTGGATCGATCGCCTCGTATAACGGTTGTAGTTCCTCCCTGGATTGTTCGTCTGATTCTGCAACCATTCGAAGAATTTGCTCAGTTACCGAGCGAGGTCTACTATTGTGCGATGGTCTATTCTCGATATCAATTGAGCCCGGTTTTATGAGTTCCTCACAAAAGAACAGCCACGGTGATGTCACAAGGTCTTATTGTGGCAACTGTTCTCAACGAGTCCATAAACTGGAACCACGAATAAGGAATTATTGAGGTTTTCTAAACATTTGGGCACAGCATCGTCTCTGGGAAGACTAGACTCTCATTCCGTCGTGCGATTACTCCTACTCCTTCGTTCGCTAACTTCTAGCAGTGCCTCAAGCCGATCATTGCTCTGATAGCGAATGGTTCCTTCCTGCCAATTATATTTGATTAGACCGTAATTAGCCATCTTCGGCAAATGACGGTGGCGCAGATTCATCCGAAGACGATCACGAGATATCTCAAGATCGTCGATGAGCACATCAACGAGTACTGAGACTGCAGTTGAGACCCCGTCCATCTCCGAGAGGAGGCAGAGAGTATAGCGGCGCTGTTGGTTGGCGAGGATTTCAAACAGTGCGTCGAGCGATAGTTCCGCTGGATCGGTGGTATCACGTGTCATTGTCTGTTGCTCAGTAAAATACTGACGAACATCTGTAGCCATAAGTTTTCTTTTTGATATTTTTGGAGCATGGGTCGATATCCGCCGAGTGGTGTTTTTTCATAGGAATGTTAGCTAGCATTTTAATCTTTTGGCTAATAATATATAAATACTTATTTGTAAGCAATAATGTGAAGGAGATCATTTAACCGATTAATTTCACCACATCACTCTGTGCTGCAAGAAATCGGGGTGCCATCTGTCTTATTAGCTGAGGTCTTCCTTACTTTCGATGGACCCTGAGTTACTGAATGGAGACATTCCTCTAATCATCCAAACGACGCCAAGCTAGACTCGGTATACTGCCCTAACTCCTGCTCGATATCCGATTCGCGCCACCCAAGCGGTGACAATACACTCGCTGCTGCCCGAACCAACAACTCTTGATAAAACCCGACATCATACTCGTCCACCTCTTCATTTGCCAACATTACCCGCTCCCGCAATTTCTTCGCATCATCAACCACCACATACGACACACTCTGACCAGGCGCACGCGCCAACCCCAAATCAGACGCCCGCTCCAGCGCTGCTACACTCCGCGTTGATTGCGTATAATCCTCCTTCTTCTTCGAAACGCGATTCGTGATCACCAACTCATTCGGATCAACCGCTCCACGCTCAAGGCGATCGACCCACGACCGCAGTTCCTCACAAACCATTTCCGGATCACGATATTCATCCACTGCCTGAATCAACGCTTTCTGCGCATCGTCGATGTACGACGGCGTACTCCTTTGACGACACTCAATGCCCCGATATTTGTACTCGTCTTCAGCAGCGACTTTCCCGAAGTACTTCGTCAACGCACCGGCATCCGAATCACGTAACGGCACAAACGATATCCAGTCGTAGTGGGCTTCATGCTCAAGCCGAATCTCTACCTCCTCGGAAATCTCCGAGACAAGCTCCGAAAGTGACGTCTGTTCCTCGCCTTCAATCGGCGTCACCCACACGCTATCGACGATACCATGCACAATCCGCCATCCATGCTCCTCGAGTACCGCTTTTGTCTCTAACAGGATCTCCCGAGCAAACGCGTTAATCGCTTCGTGGCACTCGATCCGCCCGAACTTCGCATTTGAAAAGCCCTGATAGCCGAAACAAGACACCAGAATCCACTTGATCGCACTGGATTGGCCTTCCAATTCATCACGACGCTCTTCGTCCTCAGTCTCTCGAATCTCAGCTTTGATTGCATCCCTGTCTTCAATCAGCGGCTCAAGCACATCCGGAAGATAGCCCCGCTCGTTACAAATTGAATACCCGATGCCCGGCACGTCCCCTCGACCAGCATGGCACTCACACCGAATCTTTTCCGGACTCACGTTCCGCGTGACGATGATATTCGGATACAACGACGAGAAATCGAGTTCATGAACGTTCTCGTGCATGCCGACATCCGGTGCAAAGGTGAACCCACCACGGTCGGCGTCGTGCAGCTGGCGCATCGTTTTGAACTTCTCGTGACGCCACGATCGCCAGGGCACGAGCACATCTCGCCTACATGCTTCCTGAATTTGAATTCCGGTCAAGATGTTCCCAATCGACGACCACGCCAACTCCTGCAGTGGTTTTCCCGACTGTTCGACGAGATATAGACAGCCATCGAGGTTGGTCTGATTCCACATGAACGTGTTCGAGCCGTCGATGATAACTCGTCCAGGAAGATTGTACCGTGCTGGTGAGTGCCCGACCTGTCCGTAGCTTTCGTAGGTCGATTCACCTGCCAACTGCTGCCATCCGGGCCGTCGTCCAAGCTGGAATTCCATGTCGAGTCGATCAGCCTGCTGGAAGAGAACCGGAATGAGATCGCTGGTATTCAAGAAAAGAACGTCCGGGTCAACCGACTCAACACGAGTCGAAAGCGTCGTTAGCACGTCCTCCCCACTCCCAGTCACCGTCTCATCGTCAATTGTGAGTTCAGTAACCCGCTCACTCGCGAGTTCTGTCTCCGAAACAGCAATCTGCATCTCCGAGAGTTCGTGGGTCGGCAGTGGGTCAATTTCCTCTTCGAGACAGTAGCGGAACTCCCGCGAGAAGTCGACGTTGTAGCAGCGATACTCACCGGGCGAGCCCCACTTACTTACCATTCGTGCCACCGAATTCACCGCCTTGAGGTCGACTACAGCCACTTGGAGTACTTGCTCGGGGTCGTGCCGGAAGCTCACGCGTTCTTCGACGATAGCAACCCGAGCAACAGCGGGATGATCACGGAGTGCAGCACGTGCCATGGAAAACTCACCATCGTTATGCACAGAGACGTAGATCGTCGGCGTATACGAGTCATCGACCTCGCAGGTCACCCCCGTCTCGGTTAGCGACCATTTGAGCACGTCGTCGTTGACGTAATCGATTTTGTACACCATCGCCTCATCCCTGATCGTTCAAATCGTCCTCTAAGTGATCGAGTCGATCCACCAAGTCGTCGATTTGGGTCTGTTGTTCGATCAAGATCGAGATGAGGGTCGGCGTCTCGACAAACAGAGGTTTGTGGACCGTGCTGGGGTCGGTATGCAGCTGTGCGTACTCCAAGAGTCGATCGAGGACTACTCGATCAGTTGGTCGAAGTGACCGGCGATACTCGTCCCATCCTGCCTTGATGTGGTTGGTGTAGCTCATTACAAGTAGACATAACCACCGACATACCCTTAGGCAAGCCAGGGTCGCTTCCGAATGTTCCAATACCAGAAAGTTCGATAGTAATCGGTGTGGGTGTCGGTCGTGCTGGTCACCATATTGGAGAAAGAAAACACTCTGCTCACTCGCTATTGTCTGCCGGTCGAATACAGCAATAAGAACCCACTGGAAACTCGAGATATCCCTGGAATTTGGCGGGGTGAATTTCATATTCTGTTCGTAAAATATCGATGCGGGCGTAATGTTGTCGAATGTATTGGTGGATGAGCTGGTGGTGAATATCACGCTACTTCAGGATCGTACGAAAGATGATTGCAGATGGTTCGGTACCTCCTCAATTGACGGAATGTACCCTAATCTGCTATCGTCAGTCACGATCCGAGAGACCAGCTAATAGCCACGAAATTCGACCTATTCCGTTCGTTTCCGATTCAGGTTTCCGAAACTCCAGTTCTCAATACGGGTTCACTGACCAACAGATGTGCTCACGTATCGAAAGAGACAGCGGGGGAAAGGGAGAACTAGCCCTCACAACCACGCACCACCACACAATTGGGTGATGGCGCCAGACGGTGTCGTGGTGCTGGCCTGTGTGAGAGCGTATCTCCACCAATGGGCCAAGAGATAAAATAAGTTTGTCAGACATAGATTGATTTTATTATATAAATTGTTCAAATAACTAGACAGCAACCACCACACACGATTTCTAGTGTCGCTTTCTTTCAATCCAGTGAATTCTGGGGTAAGCGGGCGTTACTCAAGGTTCTGGAGAGCTAGTAGAAAGTATGAACAGCAAATCAATGAGAACCAAAACGACCAGCTGGTTCGGCACCACCACAGAGCACTCTGGACTGAGTCAACCCCAATATACACTGGTCGCCTTCGAGACGATCGACCTCGAATCATCGACGTCGGAGCTTGTTACTAGTGTCGTCGACACACTCATTGACGTGATCGAGCCAGCAGACGGTCAGACCACGCTCTCGCTGTACGAATATGTGAATCCAGATGCACTCGAAGATATCATCGCAGCAAGCGCATCAAAAAAGAGTGATGTCGAAGTTCGATTCACGGTTGAGGACTATCTCGTTACTATCCGAAGTAACCATACCGTTCTTATCTACGAACCGCTCAGAGCACAACGCGATACTGGTGAAAACTCATTCCCGGCTAGTTGATCGAGGGAAGCGATACAAGCTACTCGATTACCCTTACCCGCGTTCACAGATGAAATCGACCTAGCCATTCAGAGCCGTAATCAATGAGTCGGCGTTTTACCCTCAACTTCGTAGAGCTGGCTCCTTATTGTACAGCCGTTCGATAATATCTTCCGCAGCAGGCCGCTCGAGATCTTTTTCTCAGCCAGAACAGCATAGCTTACTCGTAAGTAGATCTACCACTTAGTAGAGTTGTTCTCGCAAGCGCCTCAAGCGCTTCTTGTATAAGTAGTGTTCAACACGTGTCTCAAACACCCTCTGCTGAGTTCCAGTATTTGCTTCGTTGTCTTGTAACCCGATCAAGAGGCCCGATCCGTAGTCAGAGCCATTCACTGTATGGCTCCGATATTTTCTGAGACTCTCTTTCGAGAATCGTATCCCCCCAGATTTCAGCGGAAAACCCTCCTGTACTGGCGGTACGGGTTTTGTGCTTCGCAGAGGGTGTCGACCTGGTCATTTCCACTTCCCATTACTAAACTAAGCGGAAGTAGATCCCAAAAGAACCGATCTATCGAAAACACGCGATAGACGCCAATACGCGCAGAAATTAGAAAGTATGAATTATATAATGCTATATCAAATTCTGATTTTCGGAAGTTGAGACTACAGTAGGTATAGAGGGTCCAGAATGTACGATTTGAGGTAATCCCCCTTTGCCAGCGTCTCAAACTGAACCACAGAAGCCGACTCCAATCAATCATCTAACCATTTGGCGAATTAACGACGATTTAAACCAGAGCTGCCGCTGCTCATCCAGCGTTCATTACCTTGAAACAGGGTTTCTAGCCAATTCCAGTCCGTTTCAGTAGTGTGAGCACTGTGTTTGCCGTCACAATCGGTGATTGTTCGTACTCACCGGTCACGTCGATCTGCACCAATAGATCAACAGCACGCTAAATCGAATACAGCAAACAGGCAAACACGAGGTAGAAGAATCGCAGCACGAAGTTTTTCGACGTTGTCGCAGTCATGAACCGTTTGATTGATCTATATCATATTAACGGGGAGAGCACTACTATCCATTATATCACAGATATGGTGTTAATCTGAATCACTCATCACTTGGTAAATCGAGAGTCATCGTCTCCACCTCCCACTCACCATCAGGGAGACGTGCTTCCACTTCGAGTTCAACAAGCATCCCATCGTCAATTAGGTCCGCGACGCCGACCATCGTACTTGCGGGGAAATGAGGAAGCGAAAAGAATTCATGACGTACCTCATGGATTCGTGCTCTTGTTTCTGCGGTAAGAACCGACTCCCGAATGTAAAAACGGGTGACGGTCACGTCGTCCATCGACCCATCCAAATGATCCACAAGAAGTACCTTTAGGAACTCGAGTAGTGTGCGAACCTGCTTGGGCGCAGTATCGTCCTCAGGCCAAGCGAGGCCCGAGAATTCGACATGACGGTGGTCATCGTGATGGGTGATAACCGCAAGTGATGACGCGGTGGTCTCGGCCGATCCGTGTTCGAGATCGCTCAACTCAGGCGCGAGGATGGTTTTTTCATATCGATTTCACGCGGTGACGATAGAAAAAGATACCCCACAGACATTAGCAGGGAAGACTCTCACGCTTCCATCTCACAGAGCAGAACAGCCTCCATGCTGAGTGGATCCATTATATGCTGCACAACGCTGTGAATTCTCCCTTGGGCGTACAAGGTACTCTGACAATACATAGCCCCAGTTACCGAGTAGCTGATTCAGTAGCAAGCACCTCGAACGAAACCTCGGAGTCGCCCTGCCCGTTTGCATTGAGACCAGCCATCTCAACTTCTGGCGCCAAGTGGAAGATGAGACTATACCGGCAAGAGCATTGTAGATTACTCCAGACAGCCAGTCATGTTTCTGTATGCACGGGAATCAATCGGATATGATTCTTGTTTTTACTGGAGGCCAAATGTAAACTCGTCACCCATACATAATATTCATTTATCGCATGGTCTTATTGTGAATATGAATAATTCGGCAGAGAAGCGTGTAGATCAGACGATCACGATAGGAGCTGCTGTCCTATTGGCTGTGATGGGTCTCCCTGCAGTACTTTATTTTACTCTCTCACACTTTATTGGGGCATTCACCGCGAATATCGTCGCGTTAGCAACTTCGTTACTGGCCGCCCTAGCGGTAATATATGCATTCAGAAGAACAGGCACTTTCTCGGGATAAAATCTGTCTCGTTTCGACCACTAATGAGCTGGCTGTCGATTCTAGAGTACTTCTCAACTCCGCCAGCAAATATTATTGAAATTGATAAGCGATAATAGCTCCTTCTCTATGCATTGAGCGCACTAGTCTCATCTTCTGCTGATTTTGGAAGTTGCGACTATACGGGCTATAGCACCGCCAGAATGCACGATTTTAGCCGAACCAACGACTCAACCCGCTTCAAACTCCGGTCGAGACACCGGTTCTAGTTAGTATCCCAACTAGAATTGCATATTTAAAGAAATCAGGCCAGCGCTGCCGCTCATCACCCCAATTATCTCTGGCTCAATACAGAGTGATTACCCGATTCCAGTCTCCTTCTTCAACAGCGTGAGCGTATTGTCCGCAGTCACAATCGGGGAGTGCTCGTACTCACCAATCAACTCAACTAGAACGAGTAGATCAATTGCCCGCCAGATCGAGTAGAGAAGACAGGCGAATGCAAAGTAAAAGAAGCGGAGTCCAAAATCCTTCGACGTAGTGGCGGCCATGAACCGCTTGATACTCCGATAGCCACTTTCGATCTCCCAGTGATACCCGTACTCGCTGAGATATCTCTCGCCACCGTTCGACATGAACACCGAGTACTGGCGATGATCAGTGTACTCGGTATCCTCTTTCCGGCGATAGATTAGTGTCGTACTGTGCCACTCGTCGCTGCCGAGATGGGGATTTCGGTCGGTTACATACCGGTTTTGATCCCACTGGAGGAGCCGTTTCGCTTGTGCTTTCTCGCTGGTCTGCATCCGCTTTGGGACGACGTAAGTGAGCCCACGCTGGCTGATCATCTCCAGCACATGCTGGCTGTCGAACTCACGATCCGCTCTCAGGGTTCTCGCGGTGCTCTCGTCGTCCCAGCACTCAAGCATCGGTTCCAAAGTGACGGTGAGCGGTTCTTGGGTGGTCATAACATCCGTCTCCGAGAACTGTTCGCTCTTTGCCTAAACAGTGCCAGCGTTCCCATGCTATCACCGGCTACGGATTATGAATCATCCAACGGTGTAACCAGTATCTGTGAGGCGAGTTTTTGTGGGAGACTCGTCTGTTCACCGACTTCTCCGATAGTGACGACCACCATTCCAATTGGCGTGATTTCATCGAGGTAAAGGCATTCAGTCGGTTCCAGCCCAATCGAAACAAGATATTCCAGCACCTCGTCATTCTGTGTCAGGATCCGTGTCACCACTACACTCGCCGATTCTTTGACCTCGACCAGCGAGGTAACGTCTTCTGACTGGGGGAGGTCAAGATTGCTGTCAGGTATCGGATCGCCGTGCGGGTCGATCTCCGGCATATCGAGTTTCTGTTCGATTGCTCGACAAAACCGGGGACTGAGGTGATGTTCCAAGATATCGGCTTCGGTGTCGACCTCACTGATCGTGTACTCGAACAACTCCGAGAGCATCGTCTCCGCGAGGCGGTGTCTGCGGATCACTTGTAGTGCGAGTTCTTCACCCTCGGTCGTAAGACGAATGGGGCGATACCGTTCTCGGTCGATCAGCCCCCGATTCGAGAGCGTACTGAGCATACTCGTCACTGATGCTTGAGTGACGTCAAGCCGCTCAGCAATCTCCGAGTTGGAGACTCGGCCGTCGGCTTCCTTTTCAAGCCGGTAGATACGACGGAGATAATCCTCCATCTTTGGCGTGGCTGGTGGTGACAACTCGGGCGTGTCCGGGGGGTCAGAATCGGCGGAACTCATTTAGTCTATTTATCATCGGATGGTCAATCTTCGCACTATTTCACTTTCTGGTCGGGGAGCAGTCGTCAGTCCCCACTCGATTCGGTTTCGCCGATGTCGATGCTCCCCATCTCAGGGGTTGCGTCCTCGCCGAAGGCAGTCTGGAGTTTTCCAAGTACGACGGCGATAACGTAAATCGCAACTGCGACGAGGACGATAACGCCCCCAGCAGTCGCCTCGCCGTAGTACGACGCTCCAATTCCGAGAATGACGGCCAGTTCGGCAAGCACGACCGACACGAGTAGGGACTCGTTGAAACTCCGAGCGACCTGACTCGCTCCCGCAACGGGGACGACGAGCATAGCGGCGACGAGGATGACGCCCATGATCTGCATCGCGCCGACCACGACCATCGCTGTCAGCATCACCATGATTCGATTGTACCAGCTCACCGAGAGGCCCGAGACCGCCGCGGCAGTTTCGTCGAAGGTGACATACAGTAACTGATTGCGTGTAAGTCCGACCACACCGATGATGATCATGAACAGCGTCAGCAATATCGCCGCGCTCTCGTTCGAGACCGTCGACAGGTTACCGAAGAGGAACTGATTCACGCCGACAGCAAGTCCGCCCGCGTTGATGCTAATCAGCGTCGTCCCCAACGCGAAGCCCGATGAGAGCACGATGGCCATCGAGACGTCGTTGTAGGCGTCGGTCGCCTCCGAAATGAGCTCGATGAACAGGGCCGCGATCATCGCAACGATGACTGCCGTCAGATATGGGGAGACCCCGAGGTCGATGACGGCGTTGAGGAACAATCCCACGGCGACGCCAGCGAATCCAGTGTGCGCGAGTGCGTCACCAATTAGCGCCAGCTGACGGTGAACGAGGAAGGTTCCGATCAGGGGAGCCATCACACCGATACAGAGCCCCACCAGAATCGCCCGGTGCATGAAGCCATACTGGAGCAGTTCTAACCCGGTCACACCAGCGATCCAAGATATGAATCCCGACCAGAGCTCCAAGAACCAGTACAGTGGCCCAAAAACGGGATCCAACGGTCCCGCTTGAAGCGGAGTAATGGGTAGGTGGGTCATCGAGAACCACCCAACAGGTTCGCCGTGGTGCCAAAGGCGCGAGCCAAGGCGTCACTCTCGACGAACTCACTGGCTGGTCCGTCGAAATATATCTCACGGTTGAGACAGATGACGCGTTCGGCGTGTTCGGTGACCGCGCCCAGGTCGTGTTCGATGAGCAGGATCGTGATACCGTTGCTATTCAGCGAATCCAAGAGGTCGTAGAACGCTTCGACCGATTCCATGTCAACGCCGACGGTCGGTTCGTCAAGCACGAGCAGGTCGGCCTCGCTGGCGAGCGCTCGTGCGATAAACGCTCGCTGGCGCTGGCCGCCAGACAACTGTGTAACACGACGATTGGCAAACGCCGTCATGCCGACCGTGTCGAGCGCCCGGTCTACGATGTTCCAGTCCTCGCTGGAGAGGCGTCCGAAGCCAACATGCGGGAATCGTCCCATCTTCACGACTTCCCGGACGGTGATCGGCATCTCCTTCGAAGCGCTGGCATGCTGGGCAACGTAACCGATGCGAGAGCCATCGTCAAACTGGTGTGAAAGGTCGCCAAACAGCCTTGCGATTCCATTGTCCGGTCGGAGCAACCCTAACATCAACTTCATCAGCGTCGATTTCCCCGATCCGTTCGGACCTATGACCGCAGCGTACTCACCGTGGTCGATCCGAAGTGAGATGTCCTCAACGACCGGGGTAGACGTGTATCCAAAGTCAAGATTGGATAGCCTGATGACCGGTTCGACACTGCTCGCCGTCCTCGAATCCGTGGAAGTTGTAATATTCAGTGTACTCATTGGAAGTTCATCCACTCGTTGGCCCAGCCGTTGGGTCCGGCCTTTTCCGGCTGTTTGTTGCCAAGCACGACCTCGAACGTGGGCATGTTGATGTTGTAGGCGATCTCTTCGTACCCCCAGTTGTTCTGAACCCAATCTTTCCGGACGCCTGCGTACGGCGTTACAGGGAGGTATCCCTCGACCTGTGTTTCATTGAGCAGCTGCTTCGCGGGCTTACGCGACTCGAAGACACCATTGGCGATGTACTTGATGTTATTTTCTTTGATGACTTCTTTCGCCTCGGCGATGTCCGAGGGCTTGACGTCACCACTGGCTGCGAGATTCGTAACAAGTGGAACCATCTCTGCGTCGTACTTGACGCCGATGTACTGGAAGGCGTTGTGCGCCGCCAGTTGAACCACGTTTCGGTCAGCCGCGTCGAAGATTGCCTGGTAGTCCTGATCGATCCGTTCGAGGACGTCGGATTTGTACGTCTCAGCGTTGTCCCGGAGCGCACTTTCCTGATCGGGCGCGAGTTTGGCGAGCCCATCGGCGATGTTGTCGACCGATGCCTTCGCTCGGTTGGGGTCGAGCCAGAAGTGTGGATCCTTGCCTTGCTGCTCTCCGACACCTTCCTCTTCGGGATCCAGGGTTGCCGCGAGATCGACCAGTTCGACGCCCTTTCGGACGTTGATCAACTGCGTGTCGACATTGTCGTCTTTAAGCGTCTGAATCGCGCGGTCGGCCCACGGTTGGAATCCTGGACCGACGTGGAGAAACGCGTCCGCTTCAATGATGTCTTTCGTGACGCTCGCATTCGGCTCCCATCCGTGACCGTGCAATCCGGTTGGAACGAGGTTGTTCACTTGGATGGGCGTCTCGTCGACGATCTTCCGTGCAAAGTCGTAGAAACTGAAAAACGACGCGACTGCGACGGCAGGGCCGTCTCCAGATGCACCCTCGTTGCCAGAGTCGCTCCTAGGTGTGGTATCATTGCTACCGCCACTGCTCGTACATCCGGCGAGACCAGTTGCAAGAAGTCCTGCACCGGCAGTAATGGCTCTTCTGCGTGAGAAACTGTACTGCGATTGCGACTGCTTCGTGTCGTCCATCGTCGGCTAGCCACTGATAGGGCAAATAATATAGTAGTTTCTATCAAAACTACAGTTTAGACTAGTCTAATTCTCTTTTTGTCGTAGCTCTTGTCGAAATTTCACTGCCAGCAGCGTCGTTAGTTTCGTGAGAGCAACAGCACGCTAAATCGAATACAGCAAGCACGCGAATGCGAAGTAGAAAAATCGCAAAACAAAGTTCTCCGATGTTGTTGCGGCCATAAGCCGCTTGATGCTCTTGTAGCCGCTCTCGATTTCCCACGGGTATTCATACTCACACAACAACCTCGGATTCCCGTTCGTCATGAACACCGAATACTGACGATGATCGTTCTATCCCACCAGAGACTTACTATTTGTTGGAACCGTCGTGCAAGGCATAGAGAATGTACGCAGCAGAAGACTTCTGTAATTGGTTTCCAGCGAAAACAGGTTGATTATCTGAAATCGAAACGAACTCAAACAAATTGGCGAACATTAGTCGGCTCTCCGGGTGAACAAGTAGCCAAGGCTAGATATCACCAGTAGGTGAATGGCCACTCCCGTGAGGAGGAAGACCGGCCTCCCGAACGTAGCGATTGATCGTCGCTTCCCACCGTCGTAGCTTCCGGTCGTGTCCTTGCCGTTCGTGACTTCGAGTTCGTAGTGGCGGCCGTCGTCCATCCGCGAAATGTCCAAGGGGGTAACGCCGAGAACTTCGGTCACGCGAAGGCCGCAGTCGCCCATCAAACGAATGGCGATCTCGTGTTTGAACGAGTCGGCGGCGCGTGGAATGGCAAGATATTCCTCTCGACTGAGCCAGACGTTATAGGTGCCGTCTTTGTTCCGTTCCGTCCTCATTGCGTGTTAGTCATGAGTTTCGTGCAATGTAGAGGCTGGGGACGGCGCTATCGAAATGGTGAATCGCGTGGTTTCGGGCGTTTCACGGGTTGGTGACTGTTTGGTTTGTATCTACACAAACACGAAATTGGGGCGACTCGCGGGTTCAGTTGTATCGCCTGTTGTAGTTGATCACAACACTCATTGTGTTGGGGCACATAGCAACAGTAGATGACACAGGACGATTCGGGCGCCGAATTGTTGTTCCGAGAAACGGAGACGTTTGCCGAAACATACACCGACGTTCGTGCGTGGGACGTACCTGTGTCAGATCGCTATCCCGAAGGGGTGAAATATTCGATGCAATACGGCGAGCGCGATGGTGTAACCATCATCCGGTACGACAATTTTCCTGACCATCCAGGAGCAGCCACCCACCACAAACATATCGGTGAAGATCGTGTCGTTGATATCGAGTTCACCGGTGTGTTCGACGTATACAAACAATTCAAACAGGAGGTAGACGAGCATGAACACTAATACCCAGTCCGATGAGCGAGTCCTGCACATTCGCTTCCAGCGAAGCGATAAGAAGCGTACCAAGGAGGCGCTGAAAGCGATTGATCGGGGCGAGTCTCCGAAGCCGTACTTCGAGACCGTCTTTCACGAGATCGAAGATCTCCAGACAGTGACGCGTCCAACCAGCCTGACGCTGCTGCGAACAATCGCTCGCGAGCGGCCCGCAAGCATCCGAGCAACCGCCCGGCTCGTTGATCGCGACGTGCGCCAGGTCCATCGAAATTTGGAGGAGCTCGCCGAACTCGGTGTAATCGATCTCGAAATGGACGGCCAGACGAAACGCCCGACTGTCTGGTACGATTCCATCGAGGTTGATCTTCCTCTCTTCGACTTCGAGACAGACTCAGAAACGCCCGCCGAGGCGTGAGGAAAAGCGTAATTAGCCTCCCCCCAGGTACGTATTTCTGGATGGGCTTGCAACTTGGTCTAGGGTGTATTCGCTAGGCCGTGGCAGGTATGGACGACACGTTTTGTATAGAAGTATTAGTTGTCGCGAGGGCATATCCAGAAATAATGACACACAATACCGTTAGTATGATTAGATACGGTCTCGGTGTTGGGATCGGACTGCTGCTTATGGGGTGGGCTCTTCAGACGTTTCTATGGACTGGGTATGCAAAAGCAAATCCTGCTTACCAATCAGTCTCTACATCAACTGGATTTGTTCCATTCTGGGCGGCGATATTTGTCATCGGAACCATTGTCACATATGTATACTTCATGGAGGGGTTGGATTACATTATCAATGGGTAGCTCCAGAAGCCGTGTTGGTTCCTAAAAGCCAATATCTGGGAGTGAGAAATAACTAAACAAAGCGATTGTGCATGAACCACAGTGGCACACTGGAGAGTGTCTACTGCCCTATGTTGCACTAAGCAGCTGTCGGCATACAGGGAAATAACCCTAATACATTGGGAAAGGTCGGAGCGTAGAGGATCCAGATTGAAAGAAGATGGATGACAATTATTCTGTACACGAGTCCAATCCCACCAAGATGATGGGCGGCGACACGCCCAACCGTATATCTTCGCTCTCAATATGCCTTCATCAAACTCTAGAGTTCGTTGACGATCAAGAGACCCATTGGGAGTCCAACTAGAGCAAGGTTGCCGAGTGGTGTACTCGCAAAGGCGATGAAATAGCCAAGCAGCGGGATCTGGAACGTGACAACCCCGATCAGTGCTGAGGCGGGGATTGGAACTGGATCAACTTCTTCGTTCGCGTCACCTTTCGTCTGGAATTGTATCGTCCCATTTTTGTGTGAAATATTAGCAACCCGATGCGTAACAACCTGACCACTACCACTCGTCGTCGTGTTGTTCACTTGCTCAGAAAAGGTGATGATATCGCCTCTCTCAACTGCTTGAGGGGAAACACTATCCACAAAAATTGCATCGCCTTGTCCAACGGCAGGCTCCATACTTGAGGAGACGATGACGTAGCTGTGATCTGCTCCAACGACCTGTGGCACTGCAAAGATTGTGAGAGGCGTGAGACAGAGCAGCACGACGACTGCGAGGATGATCGTTCCACAACGCTTTTGTAGTACTGTTGAAATTGAAACCATGATATCGGTAATTTGGGTGTGATTAGTAGCTATTACTATTCATGTGACTTGCCCTACTCGGAGCTCAACATACTGATTATTTGAACTTGGCTTGATCCCCGTCCATGTCATGCGTGCAGATCCTTGGAGGACAAATCCAGAGGCGAAGGGGACGTTGGTGATGCGTAAGACTCTGATCCCATTCGAAATCGAGAGCGATTCTGAGAGTGCTGTTCCATTTAATGTGAGGTTTGAAATCGTCATTGTCTCATTTGATGCACCACGAATCCTGATGAACAAATCATTATACGGTCCTCGATTTGATGGTGAGTAACTCACAGCATTCCCGTTTTGATTGACGAATTGCGCTTGATTGCTGGATCGTATGTATCGGAAAGTAAAGGGACGTGTTTCGCCATTGGACCAATCTTGATATGCTGTTTGTGTTGTCTGAGATGGATTCGAGCAGGTGCTGGCTGGCGAACCCTCGATCCATCAGCATTCCGTCGATATGAACAAAATCTTTCACACTGTCAAGCAGATTTTCAACGATCTCGCGGCGGCTGTCTCCCATTTTGACCGACCGAGTCCAAAACCAGCAGAACCGCGTTGCCGACCAACTGCACTGTCGCCCACTGATAGGCATACTCGTTGCACCTGATGGAAATAGCTAAGTCATTATCGTAATAATCATTATCGTACGAATGTTCTACAATCGGAGTAGCGAACTCGATGCACTCCAGGCGGAACACAATCGCGACCAGTTCAGCCTCATTATTATCTACGGACGTCGGCGCGTCGGAAAAACAGAGCTCATTAAAGCGTTCTGTAACGGGAAAGAACATCTCTATCATCTTGCTACGCAGGACTCTGCGAAAGTTCAGCAAGAGAAACTCGCCGATGAACTCGCAACTCACCGTGATCAGCGGGTACCGCGACTTGACGACTGGTATGACGTGGCCGGCTACCTCGAAGAGACGCTCGCCGACGGAAAACGACTAATCGCTCTCGACGAATTTCCATATCTCGTCGCGTCAAGTGACACGGTGCTCTCGGCGTTCCAAACGCTCGTCGATAGCCTTCAAGGTGAGTCCTCCTCAACGCTCATTCTCTGTGGGTCGAGTATCAGTGTCATAGAGTCAGAGGTGATGGGTCACGAGAGTCCGCTCTACGGCCGTCGAACCGCCCAGATAGACCTCCAGCCGTTTTCGTTCGCCGGCGCGCTTGCTGTTATCGACTATTCGTTCGAAGAGAGCGTTCGCTCGTTCGCAGTCACGGGCGGCATGCCGATGTACCTCACCCTGTTCGACTACAACGAATCACTCAAATCGAACATCCTCCAGCAACCGCTCTCGAAAACGTCGATACTCTACGATGAACCCGAATTCCTCCTACGGACGGAGCTTCGGAATCCTTCCCGCTACATGAGCATCCTCGAAGCGATTGCGAACGGTCACACGACGCCGAACGAGATTGCAGGCCAAACCGACATCGGATCCGGACCGCTTTCGGGATACTTGCAACGACTTCGTCGCCTCCGGTTGGTAGATCGGGAAGTCCCGGTAACCGCACAAGAAAAGAAGTCGAAGCGACCGCTGTACCGCATCGGCGACGAGTTTCTTCGATTCTGGTTTCGGTTCGTTGAGCCGAACCGGTCGGGTATCGAGCAAGCGCCCGGTCTCGTCCTCGAGGATCGTATCTTACCAGAACTCGATCAGTTTGTCGCGGCGACGTTCGAAGATGTGTGTCGGGAAGCGCTTTGGGAACTCAACCGCACGGAACAGTTGAACGGCACATACGGCGCAGTCGGTCGGTGGTGGTACGGTGATCAGGAGATAAATCTCGTTGCACTCGACGACCGGACACCGTCAGCACTGTTCGGCGAGTGCAAATGGACAACCACCCCAGTCGGGATAGGTCTTGTCGAGGATCTCCGCGAAAAGGTAGATGACGTGCGGTGGAAAACGGGTGAGCGAGACGAGGAATTCGTGTTGTTTTCGAGAGCCGGTTTCGAGGACGGACTTGCGGACCAACTCGATAGTCGATGGTCGTTGTTTGATTTGGAAGCGATGGCAGCCGTGTTCAAAGACAATTAGCTTCTGCCGATAGCGCTGCACGATATCCATCGTACTCGAAACGACCGGGTTTACATACGCAATCTCATCCGCGAATGTGGCCCACCCACGATCCAGGGCGAGATCAATCGGCTCATTTGCTGATGTGTATCCTCCCGGTCCACCACTCAACTCTTCGTACACTCGCTGTGGAATCGTGAACACGATATCGTGTTCCTGGACAATACGCTCTAGAAACGCGAATCGACCAGACTCGGGGCGTACGAAGGCAATGAAGATGTTGATGTCGGCGATATGTGTTTCAGTATCAGGGATAATTGAGAGAGGTATTTACTCAGAGTGCTCTGGAAGATCCTCGTCGTCAATATCCACCTGTGCGTCGATTGCATCGAGATCCAGATCGTCCTGGGCGTCTGGCTCTACATCGACAATGATCTCACGAAGTTCTTGAAGGATGGTTTCGGCCTCGAGTACAGAGAGATCCAACTCACGAGCCATGATTCGCGACGTCATTTTGCATTTGACATACGCACGTGCATACTCAATCGCAATTGCGAGACCTGCTGTGCAGACTGCCCACCCGCCCGCGACTTCCCCATCACTTGGCTTTCGAAGGTTCGAATCGGGATGATCAGTTCTCTAACGAGCCGACCGATGGCAGCGCCAAACGGTGTTCTTGGGCGTGTGTAGAAATGCACCGGGTGTTGTCGCACCCAGCACCAGTCTTCCAAATACCACGGCGGGAAGACCATGAGTACAAAACAAATCGCAGCGCTTGAAGCTGACGAGACGTCACAGAAACGCGCACAGGCCGAACAATTTGCCTTCGACGTCAATGGGCCTCGGACTCATCGAAATTACCAACGAGAGTCACGACAATCCCGCTGAGCAGCAACTTGTCGTCCTCATCGACGACCTGGCCGAGGAACTGATGGCCTGCACGTGCCCACATCACGTCCACCGAAACACTGACTGCAAGCGCATGGCCGCCGTCGAAACCGCAACCGACAATGGGACGCTCGATGCGTTCCCCTCCGAGGACGACAACGATACCGAACCCGAAAACTGCAACTATGAAGGCCTCGGTGACTTCCCGTGCTGGCCGTGCGTGCGAAGGGGCGGAAGGAACTACCGAACTGATTCTCTTCTATCTTCTTATTTCGTAGACATATGGGAGGGGTCTGTTCGATGGACGATTCCATCAAAATCTGAGTCAAAGCTGAGGATAGAATCGATATCATACCGTTCACAGAGCGTCACAAGGCTTGCGTCAGTCACACTTAGATCGTGGTCTTGATACTGGATCCATGTATCGACTGTCGCATTAAAGTCGTCGTGCCCCATCTGGATTATCTCGAATATCTCTGGAAATGATTTGCGTCCAAGAATGCGGTCGGAGACGGTTTTTGCAGACTCAAATGAACCAGTCCGCATTCGAGTTAATGTGACTGTTTCATCATAGACATAGTCACTGGTGTACGGTTGTCCATACTCACCAGTAAGTACTGAATTCATCGCAGAAATAGCAACATCATGGCGTTCTGAGTCTTTATCGTGATGTGCGTAAAAAACACCAGTGTCGATAAGAACGCTCATCCGTACAACTCTTCGTCGATATCTGACTCCGATGTTTTCACGCCAGAAGAGACCATTCCTTGATGGAATGCTTCTCGCTCGCTCGGATCCAGTGTTGGCATTTCATCGCGAAACGAATCGATGAGATCTGCTTTCGAGTCAACCGCCTGTGCAACGATCCGGGCGAGAATTTCCTGCTGTGTAACTTGCTTTCCTGCTTTCAGACGAACCTCTGCTTGGAGTTTTTCCAAATCAGACTTCGTTCCTTCGTCCATTTTCACCGACGTTGCCATGCTAGTAGATTCTTCTACTCAGCAATAAATGCTACTCTGTTCAGTAGTAGTATTGTGTCGTCTACTGCATAACACATGGCCGCCGTCGAAAGCGCAATCGAAGAAGGTACGCTCGAGGCATTCCCATCGGACGACGAGCGTGTCAGTGGCTCATACACCGGCTACGACAGGTACGGCAATATCGATCGCAAGTACTGGTAGTATGGTGGCTGTGGCGCGGAAGCCACTCAAAAGGCCACGCTCACCGACTGCCGCTAGCTCACTCGCTTCTTTCATTTGTGGCACGCCAAACGAAACTAAAGGAAGTGGTCCAGCGAACGCTCATAAGGGGTGAATGCGTCGATTGATCGTACTCCAATGAGTTAGTTTCCATTTTAATACTCTTCTTCCAATCTTAAACTGCAATATTAGATATACCCTTCAACAAAAAGATTGGCAAAGTCAATACTACTGTACTTATCACAACAAGCCACGATACCACACCCCACACCAACAAGCTTTCAGTCCCGCAACGCGATAAACGCTATTACTATGGTCAGCGAGCAGCACACGATTCGCGATATCTTCCAATCAGAGCACTGTCAGCACTTCAGCCCAACTGAAGACAATGGTTCCCTCAGTACTCAGCTCAGTGAAGCAATGGGAACTGTCATGGATATCGATCCACGGATACTTGATCCTCTCTACAACGAGATCAACCCCGAAGCGCTCAACGAAATATTCACTCTTGATTCCACTCACCAACGTACACCCGAAGTCATCTTCTCGTGGCATGATCATGCGATCCAAGTTCGACAACCAGGTGAAATTTACATTACAAATGAACCGCTCGTCCCTGAGCTTGACGCAGATCTTCCACTAGCTACTGAATTCGCTGGCGCTCCATTCGGATCAACAGATGCTATCACATACGAATATGCTCCAACCGATGATCTCGGAACGGAAGTCGTCCTCGCTGTTACGAATGCAATTGGGATTGACTCTCAAGCAGTGACAGAACGGCTCGCCGACCGAATCAATCCAGATGCACTCAACGAGCTTTTCCAGCCGTTGGCTGATGGTACACCACGAACCAATGGCTATGTTTCGTTCGGATTTGAAGGGTACTTCGTTACGGTTTCAGGAAATGGGATGGTTACCATCCGATCTGAACTTGGACAACTCAAAGAGAAAGGCGGAAACATTCTAGTCGTCGGGGACGTTCCAAGTGATGTTTTCGATGCTGAACGTTCCTATCTCATGAACGATCCCGATTCGACCCGCTATGATCTATTTGCGTTACTCGATCGCTCTCCAACCGCGCTTCAACGCCAAGCGACACCAGCTCAGCCACCGCTGAACACTGTTGAAATTGTTGATTATCAAGCAGCAGTCCGATCAACGGCGGCGGCAGTAACCAGTCCACAAGAAAACGTCCAAATAACTCCTATCAGTGGGACTCTAACCGATCTTCAAACTGCTCTCATTCATTCAGTAGCATTGCAGGAAGAGTATGTTAGGGATGATCGGCCAATTGACGTTCAACTCTACGTCGATACGCTTCAACCGGTGGTGGAAGCAACGTCGACTGACATTGCGATGTTTCTAACTCCCATCTGTCGTGCCGTCCGTGGCGTTAGGGGACTGGGCTATTACACGCTTCCACAGGATCGAGATTCATTCCCAATGGATGAAATCGAATCAGTATTCGATGCAACAATTGAGCTTCGTGTGAGTGAACGGGGTCCTGAGCAGCGGTGGATCCTCCCAAAAACAGGATACACGACGGAGTGGTTCCCAATAATCGAGAACAGATAGCGAGCGAAACATAGTCTGTTCATCTAATTTATCTCGGAATACCTCTCTGAGTTCACCATCATTTTAATCCGCATATGAACCATCGAAAGCTAGTAACAAAAGGCCCCTTGTTAGATGACGCCGGGCCGTTTCCAGTTACTCCGTGACCTCGATCGACCCTTCAAGTGTTCGAACCGGATAGGGCATGTCAATCGCTTCGGCATCTAGCCGCTCTTTCACTGCTTGAACTAGCTCTGACCGAATTCGTGTGAAGTTTCCTCGCCCGGGCTCACCGATCCAAAACCGAGTTTGCAACCCGACATACGAATCAGCGAGTTCCGTCACCCGAATATCGGGTGCTGGATCTGCGAGAATTTCATCGTGTTGTCGTGTCTCGTCGAGAATTACATCCTTTGCATGGTCGATGTCGTCATCATAGCCAATTCCAAAGACGAATTTCTGCCGGAGCTTATCATAGGCAACTGGATTCTTCACCGCATCATTCGCTAAGTCGCCGTTCGGAACGGTAATCCGCTCATTATCGAACGTCCGCACTCGTGTTACACGTAAATCGATATCCTCGACTTGTCCCTCACCGCCACTCCATTCAATCCAATCACCGATCGTGAACGGCCGGTCCTTGAGAATAAAGATTCCAGCAACAAAGTTGCCAAGGAGTTCCTGTGCGGCAAACCCAATCGCGAGGACAATTGCACCGGCAAACACACCGAATGCGGCGATAACGCCGCCAAAGCCAGCAACCGTGAACGCAAGCGCGATAGCGAGTACCCAGACGAGGATTCCTGCCACATTTTCTGCCAAACTCCGAACAGCTGGATCGTGCCCTTGTTCTTTCAGTACCCGTGTGAGCAGTGGAATGAGGACACTCCGTCCGATCAGATATACCACGACGAGTGTTACGAGGAACAGTACTGCGGGAATCACGTAATTGCCGACGATGGCCGAAGTTGAGAGTGTATTACTTGCCTGCAGTGGGATCATTGAACTCCAGTCCAACACTAAATTCAGTACCATAGTTCGAATCGACAATCGGAGAGACGTTTTATGAAGGTTTTCCCAAATTAGACCTCTTTCTCATCGCTATTTTCGTTCCACCGCACTCGAATCTCATACTGGTTGCCATCATCTGTTTTCGATATTTCCTCAACCAACTCAACTGTAGCAGGCCGCTCCGTGATCGAGTTCAAGAACGATTCATCGGCTGGAACTTCTATCGCTTCCATTCGCTCATAGCGTCCGAACATTCGTTCACGAACGAGGCGAGCATACCGAGCAGCTTCATCGCGGTTGAGTGATCGTTGTCGTGTTTCTGTCTGTGTGTCAGCTGTTTTCGTTTGGTGTGCGAGGACGGCATTTAGCACTGCTCCAGTGAGCAATACTAACCCACTAAAGTAGAGCCATGTCACCAAAAGAAGCACTGCACCGAGAACACCCGAAGCGCTTGAGCCAACTACGTGTACGTAAATCTGAAACAAGCCCTGAAGTGCTGTCCATCCCACTGCCGCAAATACCGTCCCAGGCAAGACCGCACGTGGTGTGGTTTCGACCCCAGGGAAGAGATAATACATTGGGAAAAAAGCGATGACGAGTGCCACGATCAATACGATCGGGTTGAGCAATTCGATAAATGGAACTGCAGGAAAGAGGGCGAGCAGTGTGCCTGCAACAATCGTCGCAATCACCGCAAACCCAATCGCGAACAGGACGATAAGGCCGTCACGTATCTGGTCGAGAATGGATCCGTTTGTTTCAGCTGCGTAGATTTCGGAGAAGGCAGTATCCAATCCCCGGAAGAGTTTCAACGCCCCCCATGTGAGCGTTAGTATTCCCACGATCGAAGCGCTTGCTTGTCCTTGTTCACTGTTGAGTGTTGTTTTAGCAAGCTGCCCAATCTCGGGAGAAAGAGATTTCGCAAAGCTGACCACCTGGGTCTGCAAGTTGGTGCTTCCAATCGCTGCAAATGCCAGAAATGCAAGGAGCAGGAGCGGTAGAAGGGAGATGAAGGCATGATATGCGATACTTCCTGCGAGAAACGTCACCTGTTTCTCCTGTATTTCGGTCCGAACCGACTGAGCGACTATGATACCGTTCTGAATTGATGGAGACATAATCAATAAAGGTAGTCTAATCTCAAAGTGCTACCAACGATATACAATTGTTCTCCTATTTGGGTTTCCAGTCCAGTTTGATCGTCACCGACTCGCGACTCCCGCGGAGGACGGATGAAGATTCTCGAGTGCCGATTTCATACCCGACAGAGTCTGCTGGTGAGAGGGTCACCGTTTTATTTCCGACATCGATGTTGGCATCTCCACCTTCTCGAAGTTCATGTGCAATTGCTTGCAATCGATCAGCGACTTCTTCTCGCGATATTTTCTCTTCGTGGAGTGTTTTTTCGGACATCAAGAATACCTATCTCAAACAGTTCGGATAGGTGTTTTGGGCAAGGAGTTCGGGTGAAACGGATTCCTGTGCTGGTGCTCAACATCCAACTGGCCTATAGATTCATGCCAGAGTAGTCAAGTATTCTTGTTGTGACTCGTGTACAGCAGGTAGTTGACCATCTTCAGAATCAGGAATCTCTGCTTATCGTCTGCCATAACAATCCCGACCCTGATTGTCTTGCGAGTGCACTTGCGCTTAAACGAATCGGAGAGTACTCTGGAGTTGAAACAGTCACTATTGCATATAATGGTGGCATTTCTCATCAACAAAATCGAGCCCTCGTCAATCGTCTTGACGTCCCATTGGTGAACTTTGACGACGAATTGTTAGAGAACCACGATAGTGTGGCATTTGTCGATCATTCGGTTCCTGGCGAAAACAATGATGTCCCATCAACTGCTGGCATCAATATCGTTCTCGATCATCATCCAGCAACGCATGTAACAGCCGATGTTATTGACCGTCGTGAAAATGTAGGTTCGACCGCGACAATTTTGGTTGAATATCTACACGATCTTCAGATCGTCCCCGAAAGTGCTCTTGCAACCGCACTGTTGATCGGGATTCGCTCCGATACACTCGGGTTTACACGTAAAGTATCTGCCCAAGAATATGCTGCAGCAGAGTATCTCCATCCGTTTATTGATCAGGGCCTTTTCGCAAACCTATTGAATGTCCCGTATACGTCAGAGACGATCGATGCACTGAGTGAAGCAATTGAAAATCGCAAGATCCAGCAATCATCCTTGGTCTCTTTTGCTGGAGTGACCACCGAGCGAGACGCTCTTCCTCAGGCAGCTGATTTTCTGTTGAACCTACAAGGGATCAATATTACAGTCATTTTCGGCGTGATCAACGACGAGGTTCAGTTTAGCGCACGGTCGGCCGACCCAGCTACCCACGTCGGGGAATTGCTGGACCAAACGTTTGGCTCGATGGGTAGTTTGGGAGGTCATCAGCAAATGGCTGGTGGGTGTGTTCCTCTACTCAAAGGCGACAAAGACCATAGACAGATAGTTGAGATTGCAATCTCGATCATCACCAATCGCCTGTTCCACGAACTCACAGAGTTCGATTGATTACTGATAAAACCCGCTCAGCGAACCTGATAAGCGAGGTACTCGAAGGCTATTGCGCCCATGATACACACGGAAAATCTTAGTGAACTACCCTGCTCGGCTTGACAGCCTCGCTGAGGACAGGGCTTCCTGTTTCGATGACGGCGCTGTATCCCCCTCCCTACTCGATCGCGGTGCTCGTTCCTTGAGGAAGGGTCCTTAGCGCCTGTATTCAGGAAGGTGAAACACGTTCAAATGCAAAGCTAACCGAACACAAGCTCTCACTGTCTTCAGAATTCAGAGGGTTCTGGTGTGCGAATAAGATGCGAAGCATCTTTTTAACGCTGTAAACGGTAGGGTAACCTCGCCATTACATGTATGACGGATAGCACAAACACCCATCAATAGATGGAAAACAAATACTGAGACAGCGTACGAATCCACACGCTCAAAATATGCAGACTTTGGAATAGTGACGGAGAAGAATTGAAGTTTAGGATAGTGAATAACAGCAGGCTGGACAGTACAATCCCAGAGCTGGTTTCCGGAATTTTATATAGGTGCTAGCAACGTTGATTTAGAGAGAAACCAATGGTATCAGTGCTAACCGTCGCCGGGGTGGTCGTCGCCATATTCGTTGGCTTCAATATTGGTGGCTCATCGACGGGTGTCGCGTTCGGTCCAGCAGTCGGCTCACGCCTCCTACGGAAGGCAACCGCAGCAGCCCTGTTCGTTGGCTTTGCCTTTCTCGGAGCCTGGACCGTCGGTCGGAACGTCATCGCAACGATGAGCAGCAGTATCGTACCGGCAACCCAATTCACGCCTGCCGCAAGTGTTGCCGTCTTGTTCTTCACCGGTGCTTCGCTCCTTATTTCGAATCTCTATGGCGTTCCAGCCTCAACGTCAATGACAGCCGTTGGCGCTATTGTTGGATTGGGCCTTGCGACGAACACACTGAATAAGGCATTGATGTTTACTATCGTCTCAGCATGGATCGTCGCACCACTGATCAGCCTCAGCATTGGAATCGTTGTCGGGCGTTATATCTACCCGTATCTGGATCGCTATGTTGCGTTCACAAAGTTTGATCTCCACTTCATCCAGCTCGACCGTTCTGGGGCGATTCCTCGACTCTACTTGAATCCAAACGCGACACGACAGGATATCATTGGATCGATTTCGGTGGTTGTCATTGCGTGTTACATGGCGTTTTCGGCGGGGGCGTCAAACGCGGCAAACGCTGTGGCTCCCCTCGTCGGCGAAGGAGGGACACTCACTGTCAGTCAGGGCGTCCTGCTTGCGGTAGTGGCCTTTGGTCTGGGTAGTTTCACCATCGCCCGACGCACACTGGAGACGGTCGGAGACGATATTACAGAGCTACCAATTCTCGCTTCATTGATTGTCTCCATAGTCGGTGGCACAGTCATCACGATTCTGTCCTACTTCGGGATCCCAGCAAGTCTCGCAGTAAGTACAACATCGACGATCATTGGACTCGGATGGGGACGGGCAAGCCGAGCAGCGACGCTCGTGGAGTTTGCGACGCCAGAACGTGAACATCCGGATTTAGAGGTCGCAACAGGAGCGCTGGTCACCTCTCGCGCTGAGGATATGCCTGCAAGTCCAACAATTGGCGATGTTGCTCGTCATGAGGAACCAGCAGAGAAACCGGAGGAACTGCCAGACGTGCCTGACGTTGGTGCAGAGGGACCGGCAGACCTCGATCAGCGGAGCCTGTTCGATCCAGCGGCAGCCAAACGTATTGTTACAATGTGGGTGTTGACGCCCTCGTTAGCTGTTGTGACTTCCTATCCGGTATTTGTATTTTTGCTGTGAACGCCGTTTAACTGATTTTGCGTGAATAATATTGACGACGTGACCGACGTCGCAATGGCCTGCACGTGTCCGTATCACGTCCACCGCAACGCCTTCTGCAAACACATGACCGCTGTGAACTACCCCGCCCTGCTCGGCCGTATGGCCTCGCTGAGGACGGGGCTTCCTGTTTCGAGGACGCGCTTTGCAGACACAACCGTGTCCGTAGGGAGTGCAGTCTCCACAGGCGGTGATTCGGAGTGAACCGCTCCTACTTTGGTGATACCGCGAGAAAGGATGTTCCACGCCGCATTTGCGTCTCTATCCGCTTCGAACCCGCACGCCGGACACGCGTGTTCGCGCACCCACAGCGGTTTATCGGTCGAAACGCCACAGGATGCACACTCTTTCGTCGTCCCACGTGGGTTCACTGGAACGTAGTGTGTGCCGTCACGTTCACACTTGTATTCGAGCATTCGGAGGAACGTCCCCCACGATGCACCCGCTCGATTCCGGCTGTTGTCTGGGAGTTCCATCAGTCCTTTTGCATCCAAGTCTTCGACTGCGACAAGGTCATACTCTTTTGCGTAGTAGTTCGACAACTTGTGCAAGAAGTCCCGGCGCTTCTGTTTCAAGTCGGTGTGACGTTCTGCCACCGCACGGCGCTGCTTCTCCCAATTCTTGGAACCGTGTTGCTTCCGTGAGAGTGTACGTTGGGTGCGTTCCAACCGGTCGCGTTCCTCGGACAAATCCAGCGATTCGACTGCCGTTCCGTCGGTATCGTGTGCGTACTTGAGAATTCCTACGTCGATGCCAACGCACTTTTTGGGATTCGCCGGTTTCTCGGGAGCTTCATCGGGTGTCTCGACACCGAGGATAGCGTACCACTTTCCAGTGGGTTCCTGCTTAATCGAGACAGTCTTAATGTCCGCGTCGTCGGATAAGTCGCGGTGGAAGGTGATGGGTATGTCACCGAGTTTCGAGAGCCATAGTCGCGTCTGACCGTTCGTGTTCTTGAGCTTGAAGCCAGATTGACTGTAGGTGAAACTTCGGTACTCTTCGGGTGCCTTCCACTTGAGCGTCCCAACACGGTAGCCGTTGTCTTTGCGACCACGGAGCGTTGAGAGGTTATCGTACAACCGCTGAACGACCTTTTGAAGCACTTTCGAGTGAACGTCTTTCAGGTCGTTCCACCACTTTTTGAGACTCGGCAGGAGTTTCTGTTCGGAGTATACCGACGTGTCGCCGTTCCGGTTCAAACGGTGGAGAAAGTGGTTGTAGACCTGTCTACAGGTATCGACCGTCCACGCTAACCGCTCTTCAATATCGGCGGGTGGGTTCAGTCGGTATCTGTAGTTGTAGTTCATCTACGAGTGGTCTTCGATGTGTTCGTCAAGTTTCGCTTGAACGAGGAGAGACTCATGTGGTTTTCCTGAATCCACTCCTCTTGATCGTCGCGGATAGAAATAGTTTTACGTTTTACACAAATAATTTATGAAATCTGCATACAAATAGTTTGTGATTACGTGGGCCTGCAACAGAGCAGTGGATGAACAGATGATGACGGCACTGTATCCCCTCCCTACTCGCTCCCTTCGGTCGCTCCTTTAGGAAGGGGCCTTAGCGCCTGCAACTCAGGTAAAAACCACAATCGAAGAGGGGACGCTTTACGCATTCCCGTCGGACGACGACTGTCTCAGTGGCCCGTACACCGGCTACGATACGTATGACTGGGTCAATCATAACTACTGGTCGTGTGAGGAGTGTGGCGCGGAAACTACCCAAAAGGGAACATTCATCGACTGTAGCTGATCCATTCACCGTTTATATTTGTGTCACATTAAGCAACGCTCTCCGATGTGGTGGCCCAGCGAATGCTAACCGAGTGCGCTGTTGGTTCGACCCAACGCGACGACACACCGACGACTGAGCGCGGCTTGTTCAATCGAGCGTAAGCACACACGGCGGACGTCGCGGTCGAGTACTTCTCCTTGCTGGTCAAACCTATCGATTGGGAATTCCACATGAAGCACAACGACGACCAAGCGTCACAGAATACAATCATCGATAAGGAATACTGGTAGAGCCTGCATTGGCAGGCTTCGTCCTTATACGGATACAAATCCAATATATATGTGTGGGGTGGTAACATACAACAAGAACAATTGATACTCAACCTACGATGTTACACATGGTAGTCATCGTTGGACGGAAATTTTCTCCATTAGGCGTGAGAAAACCATCGTCACTACTGATGTGCTCATTTATCTCACGTCTCATTTTATGATACACAGTTTTCACTACAGTCGAATTCATCGTGGCAGCCCCATACTGTCACTGGAAAATTCTGATAAGAAGCAGCCCCTCGTCAGTGCTGCTCATCATCCAGCGATTCGAGAGCAGCTTCAACTATCGAATGGCTCCGATAACGAACCATCTCTGATCGTGTATCGTACTCGAGCACTTTTCGATCTTCGAGATACGGCAGATGTGTATGAATCAACTCCGTGCGTAGTGACTCGACCTCCCACCCCTCGTATTCCGTTCCTTCGAGTACCTGTGGATTCTCTCCGAAGGTGCGACAGAGCGCGTCGACAGAGATCGTGTCCTTCTCTCGGTCAGAGAGTTCTCTAAGAGTTTCTCGTCGAAGCGGATCTTTGAGTGCGGTGAATACACGTTTGAGTTGGGCGTCGGTCGGATCACTGGCGTCCGTGTCAAATGGATTGTTCTCACTAGTCATGGTCATTATCCGGTGGTGAAGTGCAGTATCACGTCGCCGCATGCTACAGAACCGTGCTGTCGCTAGTTATTGTGCGGCGAAATACTACCGATAAGCGACCGGTCGCTACGTTGTAATATACGTCGATTGACTATAAATAGTTTTCTGAGTATCGAGATAACTTATACCACAGTTCTACGCTCTATCGATTGCACTCACAGCCAGAGTGGTCATTTTGGGTGTTCAGCCAAGAGAATCATTCCACTCTACCTCCCTCGCAGTCCATAACCGACACCGAAAATGTTGGATTGCCATCCTACATATCCCTCATCAGGAGTTCATATCCGTAATTCTCCTCCCTGGATTGCCAACCAAATATGGGGTTTCACCGTCCGAAAGCTGATTGCTACACCGGGAACACGCCCATTTCGTCAAAGACATCTAAATCGGTGCGTAGATAGTGTATGTGAATTTCGGTCAATTTTCGAGCGGTAGCGATTTCACCCGCTGTTCGTTCTCGGCTCGTGTGTACCAACCCACAAATCAGTCACTCATTTGTAGGGCAATGTGTGATATTAGCTATTGTTCAGACGACTCAAATTGCTCAATCTTCTCTTGGAGATGCTGGTAATTCAGCTGCTGTGTGTGCATGTACTCGCCTTGGATGTATAGCGCCGCTTCAAGCAGTTCACGAGACCACACTGACAGCTGATCATGTTCAGGATGCTCGTCCACCCACCGATTGATGCATTGAACAGAATCTAGCAACTGTGTCGTCGCGGTTTCCAGATCCGTGATCTCCGATGCCGTCATAATTTGTCGCTCGACATCATCTGCATCCCAGTCTATCTTACCCATAATCTTTGCTAAGAAATAGTATTCAATAGAGCTAGGGATTCCTCGAAATACTGTCTTCTGTTTATATCGAGTTCCAAATAGCCTCAAAGAAGGCGGCGACAAAAGCGAAATTGCTGAACGAGCGGTGTGAACACCAATCTCCACAAACCGTTTGAAACCACTGACAAGCCTGGAAAACCGTGAGCCAACTACTGGTTCTTCCTTGTTCAGTAAATCGTTGAGCCAGTGAGCGTAAGCTACCCCGCACCAAACCTCTGCATGTCGAGCGAAAACAAGTTACTCACAAAAAAGATGGTGTCAGCTCGACAAGCGTGGGTGGAATTAATTTCCTGCGGACGACTGCCCACTCCACGTTTCAAGATGGGACCGGCAACATTCTCGTGTGGTTCGGACACGGAAATAGTGCGCCGAGTGCTCAGTGAAGCATAGGAAGGCGCTCTGAACGACTTAAAAAGCCATACGCTGACTTCCCCCTTCCTGCGTTTCGGATGGCTACGAATGTTTCCGAACTAGAGAGGTCCTCGTCAGTGCTGTTTATCGTCCAATAACTTGAGAGCAGTTTCAACTACCGAATGGTCTCGATAGCGGATCATCTCTTATCGTGCATCGTACTCGAGCACTTTTCGATCTTCCAAATATGGCAGATGCGTGTGGATCAACTCTGTTCGTAGTGACTCAATTTCTTATCCCTCGTATTCCGTTCCCTTGAGCGCTTGTGACTTCGCTCCGAACGTGCGACAGAACGCATCGATAGAGATTGTGTCCTCTTCTCGTTTAGCGAGTTCTCGAAGCGTTATTAACACTATTTGATGTTCTCAAAATAGATTGGCGAAAAAGGAGACTACTCCGCTTAATAGAGATGCAAACCAATCCACAATACCGCCAAAGAACGATTGTCCCCCATCGTCAGAAGTGGCTTTCGGCGATTTCTTTGGGGTAGTTGTTTCTTTTTGTTTTGATGCATCTGCTGCACCTTCCTGTTTCGTCGAGTTTGCTGGCGTTTGTCCTGGACACGGTTCACTTTGTATCGTAATTGGTTTATTCATTTTGAGCTTCGTTCGCGTAGGATTGTTTGGATTACCCGACAGTACTTCCCAGGTCGTCAATTTCTCATAATTTGTCGGTTCTTCATTCCAGAGATTTGCTTTCTCGTTGAACGCCGGATTGATTTTCAGTTTAAAACCGTTGCTGAGGCCGCGGAGGATTCCACCATCAGATCGATCCGTTTGCCAAGTCCAGTGGACAACACTGCTTGCGGTCTTCTTTCCATCCCAATTCCTATGTTTTGAAAGATCAAATGAATCGTAATTCGTCTGTGCATCGTAATTATCGTCCTTGACTACCCACTTGCTATCAAATGGTAAATTGCTCATCCTAAATGTAACTGCACCAGCACTTCCACCACTATTCACCTTATCATGTACGATGACAAGACTTAGTCCGTTGGCGCCTTTGTAAAGAAATAAAATACTCGAATTTTTTCGCTGAAGACTTTCCGTCCCGAACGACGCATACAAATATGTTGAGGGATCCGTATCTGGTGTTCGGTAATCGTAGAAGGAATCGACGGGGAGCCCATCGTATTGCAGAGGCTCGATTGGTATACATTTGCCATCTTGAATGAGTGAATATCGTGTTCCAGGTTGCTGTGCACTGCCCGATGCCATACCACTAATGAGCGCGGATGAAAATGCTGTTGTTTGAATAAACTGTCGTCGGTTAAGAGTCGGTGCGCTGATGGAATTCTTTGACACCATTAACTCCGATATGATCTCCTATATCTTTGTTACACGCCATAAGAGTAGATGCCATCACTGATTATTCAAATACAGGACCGCTCTACCCAACTATTAGAATGAAATTAGGCAAAGATTACAGATAGTCACGATTTTACAACAGATGAGGATTATCACCCACCTGTAACCAGTCCTCTCAGTACTGTTGTGATCCCCATTCGGCCGTTAGAGAACCCATTCAGACCATCCCAGATGTTCCGAAACCTTTTCGAAAACTCTGTTCAGGATTTGAATATCTATCAGAAAATTTTCCTAATGAGGAGATAACTAAGGAAAACCACTCTAATTCAGAACTCACGGTTAGTACCACATGTCACCATCAAGATCTCCAGTAGAAGAACATTCATCTTCAGATTCGTCCACACAGAATCCGGAAACAGTACACTCCAATCCAGATGCCCCGCCCCCGCAGGACGACCTTTCAGTCGGAATCCTTCTTTCCGGAAATACGATACCTGCATGGCAAAAGCGTGCTATTGAAAAAATGATTTCTCGACCGGATGTCGAAGTTACGCATCTCGTTATTCGAACTAATTCGTCACCGGCTGATCTTAATGAGTATCTATTCAACTTATTTCCAGCTGGGCTCTACAATTATGTAAAATGTTGTTATAACCGACTTCAATCACATACACTATGGTCGCTACTCGGTGTGTTCCGGCAATTATCGAGTACACCGAACTATCGAAAACCGAAGCAAATCGATTCAATCTCGTGTCTGTCCGACGCAAAACGGATGTACTGTTCAGCAATTCCAACGTCCGGATTTGGAAACCATCTTCCAGACTCAGTGACAAACGAGATTGGTGCAAATACAGATGTAGTCATCCGATTCGGATTCGGTATCCTTACCGATCCGTTGTTATCAATGCCGAAACACGGTGTATTGAGCTTCCATCGCGGAAATTTGAGAACCTATCGAGGACAACCTGGCGGTCTCTGGGAATTTCTCAATGATGAATCAACGGCCGGCGTAACACTCCAGCGAATCGGAGACTCGCTTGATGCCGGGGAGATCATCGTTGAAAAAGATGTGGATATTTCGACTGCACATACGTGGCGAGAAGTTGAACGACGGCAAATAGCGGTTTGTGAGGAGATGCTAACCATCGGTATTGGGCGACTCCGAGATTCAACGTACGAAGCAACAACGCCGGATTCGCTTGGAGAAGTGAAGACGATACCACGTGGAAAAGAGAGTCTTCGGTATCTCAAGAAAACGATTCTTGGAAATCTTCGTGCGCTCACTATTGGTCGATTTATACCCTCGTATGATGCTCAAAGAGGACGATCTCACTGGCCGATCGATTATACGGAGTGACGCTCTCGCGGCTCACGTGTCCGCGACAATTTGGTGGTTCCTGTTAATACACAAACCCTCAATGAAAGTCACAAGAAGCCTGCAGATCACCAGCACGTGGTCTCCATCGACGACGTGATGGCCTGTACATGTCCACACCACGTCCATCGTAACACCTCCTGCAAACACATGGCCGTTATCGAGAATGCTTCCAGTGGCTAGAGCATTGATTTCTTCATACTTTCGATATTGATGATCGAAGATGGCCATAACTTGAGTGGTGCACATGTCCCGATTCCAAAGATTGCTTGACATCGAGAGGAGACCGTTCGAAAAACTCTCCTGTATAACACCACCTGAAATCATTCAGAGATAGTACTAATATGGCGACAACGATATTTTGAAGTCTGCAACCGTAAATTCGGTATGTTCGATAAAGAACAGCGCGACTACATCACTCGTGCTCGAATTGGTCGACTATCAACAGCCGACGGGGATGGTCGACCACATTTAGTACCTGTTTGTTTTTCCTTCCTGGATGAGACGATCGTCACCCCTATCGATGAGAAGCCAAAAAAGCGCTCACCGACAACACTACAGCGTAGCCAGGATATCAATGAAAATTCCCGTGTGGCTCTCCTTATTGATCACTACACGGAAGATTGGTCGAAACTTGGTTGGGTTCAAATTCGTGGTACCGCAACTCACCTTCTTCCAAATGAACCGGACCACGCTCCAGCAGTCTTCTCATTACGACAGAAGTACGAACAGTATGCAAATCATGAGCTAGAGGAACGTCCAATCATCCGTATAACGCCAGGGAGTGTCCTTACTTGGGGGGAGCTCACTCACCAGTGATGGGGTGTCAATCGACTACAATGACGACTCCGATTCTACCGGGCGTCACTAATAGTAATCAGTCGAAATACAGCGAGATGACCAGCATACCACATACCACCGAGTCTATTTCTATTATCGTACAATACAGTCTGTACAGGCCAGTAACCGGCGACAAAAATACGCAACCGAACAACGCGCAAGACACACGTACTGATGAATGAGAAAATTATCGAATTAACGAGCGATCTCATCAGGCACAAAAGCGAGAATCCACCGGGCAATGAGCACAGTGTCGCCGACTATCTCAAAGCCCGCCTGCAATCGTCACCAGTGCCGTTCGAGATCGAATCTTACGAGGTTGCCCCTGGTCGTCCAAACGTCGTCGCTCGTGTTGGAAATCCCTCGAACGGTTCCGTGCTCTTGGCGGGACATACCGACGTCGTTCCGGCGCATGCAACCGACTGGAGCGCCGATCCATACGAACCTACTGTCCAAAATGGACGTCTCGTAGGCCGCGGAGCCGCTGATATGAAAGGAGCACTCGCGGCGAAGATACTCGCAACCGAAGCGTACTACAACGAAACCGACGAACCGGGTCAAGTAATAATCGCGTTTGTCGTTGACGAAGAAGCGAACGGAGCAGGGATGAAGACCCTCGTTGATCAAGGTATCGATGCAGATGCTGCCATCATCGGTGAACCGACCGATCTCCAAGTCTGTACTGCCCAGAAAGGAGTTGTTCGCTACAAAGTGACAGTACGTGGTGAAAGCGGTCACTCTGGACGACCGGACGACGCTATCAATGCAATCTCGGGTCTGAACCGAGTCATAGAGCGTATCGAGACGTTCGATGATCGTCTTCGTAAAGAAGAGAAACATCCATTACTGGCTCCAGAAACGATAACGGTTACCGAGGTCGAGGGCGGTATCGCTCCGAACGTGGTTCCAGATATGGCGACTGCGACGGTCGATTGGCGATTCCATCCCGGGAGGACCGATCCAGATAAATTCGATCATCGCCTTCGGGAACTGCTTGATGGAATCAATCTCGATAACAGGCCATTGTCTATCGAATTGGGACGTACGGTCTTTGCTCGAGCCGCGGAGATTACCCCAGATCACGAGTTTGTCGATATACTGTGCGATGCGGCTCAAACGGCTGGCGTCTCTGCTGATGTAATTGGATTCAATGCGGCAACAGATGCCCGCTTTCTCATCCATGACGCAGGGGTCCCGACCGTCCTTTTCGGCCCTGGTAGCATCGAACACGACGCCCATACTGTCGATGAGTCGGTTCGGGTCACTGACCTCACAGTGACCACTGAGGCGTATCGGGTAGCGCTTACTCGCTTCCTTTCCTGATCGTTCGTGTGTACCCCTTCGATCAACGAGATCGATAATGAAATCCCGAGCTGACTCTGCTATCAGGCTATCAAAATCACACTCGATCCGAATAACATCACTGATGGTCGACAGCGAATGCTTTGATACGATCGAGCCCCTCTTCGATTCGGGATAGATTGTTCGCAAAGCTCAATCGCAGTTGTCCCTCACCAGCCTCGCCGAACCCTGCCCCTGGCGTGGTGACGACATCATAGTCTTCAAGGAGTTCTTTTGCCATCGCAAGACTTGAGTCGCCGAATTCGGTCACGTCGATGAATACGTAGAAGGCACCTTCGGGTGATGGGCAGGAAATCCCGTCGATGTCCGCGATTCGATCAACAACATAGTCGCGTCGCTCTTCGAATGCTGACCGCATCGCATCGACCTCGTCCATGGGACCGTTAAGTGCCGCAATCGCGGCATGCTGGGAAATACTCGAGGTGCAGGCAGTCGTGCTCTCTCGTAGGACGGTTGCCGCAGAAATCGCATCCTCAGGGCCCAATAGCCACCCAACACGCCAACCGGTCATTGCAAACGTCTTCGAACAGGATTCGACAGTCAGAACGCGATCTGGAGAATCAACATAGCCTGCAATTCCAGTCTGATACTTACCGTACAGTAGTCGGCTATACACCTCGTCAGCGATTACGTATGCACCACGATCTACTGCGGCATCAACAATTGTTCTGACTGCATCTGGATCGGCTACCCGTCCAGTGGGATTGGACGGTGTTGCAAGCACCACTGCTGCAGTCCGATCGGTCATCGACTCGATCACTTGTTCAGGATCGAGTGAAAATCCGTCATCGGCATCGAGTGGAACTTCAACCGGCGTTGCACCGGCCAAAATCACTTGCGTTCGGTAGTTTGGCCACGAGGGTGAGGGTAGGATAACCTCATCACCTGGATTAACCGTTACGAGCATCGCAAGCGCAAGTGCCTCCATCGCACCAGTTGTAACGAGTACTTCCTCGGTCGGATCAACCGTGAATCCGTGGGCCGTGTCGGTCGATTCAGCGATCGCTTCGCGTAGCGCCGGGAGACCAGCATTCGAGGTGTAATGTGTCTCCCCAGCGCTCGCTGCGTCAAAGGCTGCCTGTATGATGTGAGAAGGGGTATCGAAGTCCGGTTCGCCAATCTCGAGGTGGACGAGATCCTCATTACCCGCTGCCTCCACTCGTTTGGCGAGATCGAACATCTGCCGGATCGGTGATTGCTCAACCGCGGACATACGGTCGGCTAAACGGTTTTCAGTCATGCTCATTGCCTCTCGATGACCCTTCGATCGGTCCGTAGTTCATCGAGGTCGTCGCGATCGATTTCGACGCCGAACCCAGGTCCTTTGACGCTGATTTCTGGAACCGAAAAATCGAGGTTAGTGATATTCGCCGTCGTCATGAACGGCCCAACCATCTCGTTCCATATCACGTTCTCAAAGGCGAGGCAAAAATGCACTCCGGCAGCAGTCCCGACACCTCCTTCGACCATCGAACCAATCTGGGTGGGTCGGTCATCAGCTTCCGCGACGGTATTCACCCGAATCGCTTCTTCGATCCCGCCAGTCTTCATCAACTTGATGTTGTAGATGTCGCCAGCCCCACGATTCACGAGGGCAAGACAGTCGCTGGCTGTTTCGACCGACTCATCCGGCATCACCGGAATATCGACACGATCACGGAGTGCAATGAGGTCATCGACGTTTTCCTTGACGACTGGTTGCTCGATCACGTCAAGGTATTCAGTGATCTCCCGAAGTGCACAAAGGGCTGTCTTTGCGTCTCCCCACCCCTGGTTAGCATCTGCTTTGAGACTCACCGATTCTGGAACCGCTGCGGCGATCTGTTTTACCCGTTCGATATCGGTTTCTGGCTTGCTGCCGACCTTGATTTTTATCTGCTCATATCCAGCTTCGACAGCATCGATTGCGTCTGCTACCATCTCATCCGGATCTTTTATTGATAATACTTTGGGCACGTCAATCACCGGCTCCGTGGCATTACCCCCTAATAGTTGGTACAACGGCATCTCAGCAGCTTTCCCCCGGATATCTTGGAGCGCAAGTTCGATCCCAGCGTGAGCTGTTCGCGAGCCATCAACGAGGGCCGCCATATCGCCCACGATTCGTTCGATGTTGAGCGGATTCGTGTCGAGGATGAGTGGTGCAAGAACATCCTCGATCACAGCCGCGGTCGATCGTTGGGTTTCACCGGTCACCTCGTAAGCGGGAGCTGCCTCTCCCAACCCTGTAATTCCAACGTCGGTTTCGATCTCGATGAGGACGCGCTCAAGCTCAGGAATCGGTTTGAGCGCGGTTACAAACGGCTCTTCGAGGGGGATGTCGTATTGGTGGACAGTCACTCGCTCTATGCGCATAGGTACCACTACTACAGATGGGGGGATCCTTGAAGACTCGTTCGCCCAAGCTTCATTGTAGAAGAGACACACACTGGTTGATCGGCGCCGTGTCGCAGCATATATTCAATACACAGATCGTTGAACCTCGTCTATGGAATTCGCAGCATGGTGTTTCCCCTGGGATCTACTTGACGAGGGTGTCGAGAACGTTGTAGACCGGTTAGCAGATATTGGCATTAGCGAGGTCAACTTAGCGACCAATTACCACCATGTGCAGGCGTTTCTACCACATAACCCAAAGCGCCGTACGATCTTCGCTCGTTCGAGCTCCTATTTCCAACCAACCGACGACTACGGGCGGCTCACACCAATTCCATACGAAGGAATGAACGGAGACGATTGGCTGGAAAGGATCGACAGTGAACTCGCAACAACGGATCTGTCACTCAATTCTTGGACGGTCGGGTGTCACAACTCACGGCTCGGCCTGCAGTATCCGGATGTGACGTTACAGACACCATATGGAGATTCACTGGCGTTCGGACTTTGTCCGTCAAACCCTTCGGTGCAGGAATATCTCCGCTCCCTGCTGACCGATCTCGATGAACGAGCATCCTTTGAACGAATCGAACTCGAGTCGTTTGATTACTTCCATGGTCGTGGGTTTGGCTGGCATCACGATAAATTTCACACAGATCTCGGCCGTCTCGGAGAATTCCTCTTTGGGCTTTGCTTTTGCGATCACTGTCAGGCAACCGCATCAAGTACTGGCATTGATACCAAAGCGGTTCGCAAGACCTGTGTCGCTACGATCAATGCGATTGCCGAGGGGATACTTCCTGCCGATTTCGATCTCACCAGTTGGTTTCGCGCACACCCAGATGTCGCCGAGTACACTGCTGTTCGGACTGACACCCTCGCAAACCTTTTTGCTGAGTTTCGTGCAATCGTCGAAGCCGATCTCGGCTACTATGCTGGCTTGATCAACATTGCAGACACGTGGATGCATGGGGCCGATCTCTCGAAACTATCCTCTCATCTCGACTTTATTACGGTTACCGCCTACGAATCCTCATCGACGGCCGTTCTCGACGAGTTTCGAACGGCGCACACGCTCGCCCCTGATGCGGAGTTGCACGTCGGAATCCTTCCCGGGCACCCGGTCATTCATGACCCCCAATCGGTGGCAGAAATCATTGATGCGCTGGCTAACGAGGGTGTTCCACGGGTATCGTTCTACAATTATGGATTGCTGCCGGAACGAAATCTCAATTGGATCGCCAACGCGACTGAACCTTATCGATGAATCAGCGGACAGACGCCCGTGGACAGTTAGGGGGACTCCGCTCATGTTCACCTATTTTTGAAATTGCGGGAGAATCTCGTTCGCAAACCGACGGACGCTGTCCATACCCGTTTGCCCATCCATTCCCGGGAATTGCGTCCGGAAGATCAAATGGTCGACGCCGATGTCTCGATATGTCGCGACCATCTCTGCTACTTCGCTGACCGTCCCGATCATCGTCTGTTCTTCGATGTCCTCGAAGCCTGGTCGCCCTGTGAATTCTGGATTTCCCCATTTGATGTATTTTTCAGTGAGGTCGAGTAGATACGGATCGACCGCATCGTAGGCAGCCTCGGTCGTCTCACCGACAAAGCCGTCGACCATGATCGTCACATTGCCTTCATCAGGATCCTTGCCAAACTCTTCTAACGACTCGCGATACAGCTGAATATCGCGTTCGAGATCCTCCGGAATGGTTACCGCAGCAGTGAACCCGTCACAACGGTAAGCCGCCCGCTTGATTGCCACGCTGGCGTTTCCACCACCCCAGAACTTCGGTCGGGGATTCTGTACTGGCGTAGGTCGAACAAAGCCATCTTCAAATTGGTAATAGTCTCCACTATGGTCAAAGCGCTCTCCCTTTAGCAGTCGCTTGAGGATTTCCAACCCCTCGATGAATCGTGGAACACGCTGATCCATCGGGACGCCGAAATTGACGAGTTCGCTCTCGCGGTACCCGAGGGAGACTCCCCACCGAGTCCTCCCGTCCATTAGGTTATCGATGGCGCTGATGCGCTCGGCGAGGTGGATCGGGTGGTAAATAGGCAGAATGAGAATATTCGCCATTAAATCGATTTGGTCGACACGAGCGGCCATTGCCGTGAGACAGGAAAAGGCATCATAGAAACCGTCGTCGTAGAAATGACGTTCGCCGACTGCTGCGGTGTCATATCCTAGTGTTTCAATTTCGGTCGTCTGCTCTAGCATTTCCTCGAACGAAAAGTCCGTTCGACGGTCATCGTACTGATTGAGATATACCCCGAATTCCATGCTCGTAACTTCGACCCAATCGTCAATAATTATTGCTTAGGTTGTCTTCGCCAGTTTGATGGACGTAAAATCACTGAAAACCCGTCAAAAGTGATGGAAACACGGTCTCAGTTCAATCAGCAGTTCGAGTATCGGTTGGGACCCGGTTGCGAATCCACCCCTCAATTGGGTTCTTGAGTGTGTAGTAGATGACTCCGGCGACAACTGCGCTGGTTAGTGCCGGAACAAGATAGGGAGCCCCCGCAAGACCAGGGATCCATCCGTTTGCCCAGATTGCATAGATTGCACCGACGAACCACGCAATTATGGCAGCAGGATGCCAACCATGTAGATACCAGTATTTACCGCCACGCTGGAAAAGGGCCTGATCGTCGATCCCGTGTTCGAACACATAGTAGTGGACGAGCATCACCCCAGTCGTCGGAACAAGTGTAATCGTCAGTGCTCCCAGGAAGGCTTCGATACCACCGAAACTAAAGATACCTATGATTGCCAGTATCGTTCCGATGGCACCAGTGAGCATCGTCATATTCACACGTTTCATACCCGTGAGTTGGGAAAGAGCGATTCCACCGACGTAGACGTTGGTCACGTTTGTCGTCCACGAACCGGCGATAAGGAGTATCAGTCCGACCCATCCGAGGCCGAGCTTGACCATGATATTCACTGGATTCCAATCACCTGCCGCGATTGCTGCGAGGATACCAATTACAGCTAAAGCGATACCAAAAACGATCCACGCAAGTGTCGCACCCCACGACGGCTTCTTCGGGTCCACAGGTGTGCCGTAGCGACCGTAATCCATGGCAACGATAAAGAATGCCGCTGTCGCAGCAGGGAAGACATTCAGTGCCACCCAGAACGACATTCCGCTCCCACCACCGCCTTCCAAATTGAGCCCATATTGTGTGAGTATTTGATACACTACGAGCGCGAGCAAAACAGTCATGACTGGCACTGCGATCTTGTTCAGCACTTCGATCCACTCATAGCCAAAAATCGCAACTGACGCCATCACGAGCCCAAGCACTAATGCAAGAATCTCAAACATATATGGGAAGCGGATGCCGAAATTAGTGAGAATTCCTTGCGTACTAGCTGCGACAATGCCGGTCTGAACACCAAACCATCCGACTGTCGCTAGTACGACTGCCAGCGAGGGAATTGCGCGTCCGTTAATACCGAACGCGGCCCGCATAGCAGTTGTTCCTGCTGTTCCTTCTTCAGAGGCAATGTACGTCCCGTAATAGACGATGATTCCGACCAGAATGATGCTTACGACGACAGCAGCGATACCAATCCACAGTCCAGCTCCGACGGTCAATGAGCCCAGAAGGAAATTGGTGATAACGATACTGAAACCGGCCCAAATGGTGAATATTTGCCAAAATCCGCGTGTTCTTTCTGACTCCGGGATGATATTTACTCCTTCTGTTTCGATTAGTGGCATTGCACTGCCTAGTCGAGACATACAGCAAAAAACATTAGGGATAATTATTGAGACGGTAGCTGATACCGGTTGCCACCTAAGGTTTTTCAATTCGACCTATCGATGGACTATTCCCATGACCTGTTGGAGTAAGCTGCTGGCACATAACGGTCTCAGCATACACCATAGAATCCCGTTCTAACCATCCCTGGAACGTCACCTACTCGATGTCGTCTAGCTAAAAACTCGATGCTGTAGTGGGTCACTCCAGGTCGAGGAAGACGACGGCCACTGACCGAATTCTCGTTTAAGTGATTCTCGCGATAAGGAATAGATACGAGGAAGATTTTCGAGGACTGCAGATATCTGTTTGAATCCTTGCAATCGCTCCTACATCACGTACGAGCTTGCGTTGGTTAGTAGTTCATACTAACTCTCTGAGACTCCATCGCTGTAACACGACCACAGATAGCGTCCGAATTTCAACCACTAGGAGAGTGAACTCATCCAAATGCGTTTAGTGGCTGTACTATTGGTACGACTTCACCGTCGAGAACACCTTTGACCTATCGGTCGAAACCGTCGACTAGAAAGTCTCAAACCGAGCGCAACAACAGGTAGGCGTCACCAAATACGATCTAGAAACGGACAAAAAGTGGATGAAAACCAGCAGAGGGCTGCTCGAGTGATATTGACCGTTTGACCCTCAGTGTGATATTGATACGCACTCTCATACAGCTATATAATGATCATTCGTATCTTTTTCATCAATAGCCAGAGCATGTTTATAACTACCGTCCATAGCACAGATGAAGTACTCACGAGGGGGGGTTCGAATGTGGGGGCTTCAAAACGAGAGTAAGACACAATGGGAGAGAGCAATGCTAATATACCAAGCGGCAATCGAAGTAGAGCAGCGAGACCATCCATTACTGTCCGCATTCAGGAAGCGATTGCGGCACGAAAACAGTCTGAATGGAGTGACTGTCCGCCGCTGTACGACGTTATTGACCCAGATGCACTCGATAGATTGTTTGTGCCTACACAAACAGGCACCGGACGCCAGGGAACAGTGACCTTTCAGTACTGTGGTTATCAGGTAACAGTCAACAGTGACAGAACGGTGGATCTCGATCCAATCAACGCAGACGAGAGCTGATCTTCTATCACTATTTCTTAGCTGAAAGTTGGTTTTGCACATCCCGAATTGTTTGGATTTTAGCGCGCTAGTACCAGTCAACAGGACACATTCCTCAAGATGCCACAGCTATCCCACAGTCGATTAAATCTATTCGACGAATGAGCGATTGTGTTCCTTGATTGGTCCAATACTACAGATCAACGGTGGTCCATATGTGAAGAACGCGATCTTCCACGGAGGGAGTTGCGAGTTCCTCGCCCAAGTGACCAAGATGGTTTGGATGAATTGTCCTTGAATACATAGCGGTCATTGTTGAGTTGTCTCTTCCCTCAGAGAACTTCCCTTTGGGAACGATGCTGACCGCCAGAACAAATCTATATTGAGTTTGAGCGGATTGTCCCCGTCGGAGCCGACGCTGTCCCGATTTTCTGGGCGTGGAATGGTGACTTAGATGCCTTTGACCAACGAGTTCAGAAGGATCCAAGGGTCGAGCAGTTCGTCGAAATCGATCGTGTCGGCGATCGCCGATTATATCTATTGAATTGGGATATTCCACCTGGTGCCTTTCTCGAAAGCCTCACCAGCGCTGAAGGGACCATTCGGGATACACATGGATATGGCGACCACGATTGGAAATTCGAATAACGTCAGAAATAATCAAGGAGGATGAATACTAATCAGAAATATATTCATTTTCTACTGAACAGTCGTTCGGTGACAGTTCGACTGCTTGGTCGTTCCGCCAACAATACGGAACAATCGACTTCGTTGAGTACCTCATAATGTAATGTATTTCTCACAAGCCGGGAAAGTAGTCCTTCCTCTGTTGCTCCGACGATCACTAGCGTATGATCTTTCGATTCACGCTTAATCGCCTCGCTAATATTTCCAGTATCATCTATGATGAGAGATGCATTATCCAAGCCCCTTTCTGTTGCCCAGTTAGCGAGAAACTGCTCACCTGAGTCATGTTCGTCAGGGTGGTCCACAACGTGCAACAGAGTCACTGTTGCTCCGAGAGTAGATTTGAGGTTTCGTGCTACCTCTGCACCTAATTCCGAATCAGGGCCACCTGCAGTAGGTAGCAAAATCTTTGAAGTGTCCAGCCCCTTATTTTTTAACACAAGAAAGTCACAAGGGAGTTGCTTAGTTAATTCGTCTATCGGCTTCTCTGCGCGTGCCTCCCCCCAAAGTCGGTCTGTATCCCATCCCATCACGACAAGGTTTGCGTGTTCGTTCTCAGCAGCATCAAATACTTCCTGAAATGAACGATGAGAAACGATAGTAGATGTCTCATAGGCAATCCCATAGGAATCAACAGCATTACGAACATCTTCCATTAGTGCATTAGATTCAGCAATAATGCGATCTTGTTGGGCAAGATCGTAACTCATCGAGGCACGAAGGGGTGTTTGGACAATATGAACGACATGGATCACCGCTGAGGTCTGTTGACTAGCAAGAGCACATGCTAGATCCACCACTTCTAATTCGGTACGAGGATTCTCGATTGGAACCAAGATCCGGTAAGCATCATTATCAGATGCAGTCATTTCACTAGTATCAATCATTGATACATACGAGCGTCCGACGAGATCACCGAGAAACCATTCCCGGACCGAAAGTTGACGGTCAACGCCTTCGAATCGAGCTGCCTCAAGCCGATGTTCGCTTGTTTGGAAGTAGTTAACTACGGTTACCAATACGACACCACCTACCGTATTGCCGAGTAGAACTGGAATTACGAATTGTGTAAGTCCAATAGTGATTCCAATATCTCCTGCTAGTACTAGATAGACCATTTCAGTGAAAGAAACGACGACGTGGAAAAGACCGCCTAATGGAATTGCAAGAAACGCTAAATACACGACCACTAGCCGAGAAATCGTATCACGAGAGGCGTATACCACCCAAACAACCCCTGCAACAATCAGTCCAGCAAACACCGCTTTAAAAAATAACGATGACGGTGGTGTCTCGATCCCATTTTCGGCGTGGTGGAGAGCTGCGGTTGCTGCCTTGGGAGAAAAGACACCACCCCATGTTAGTGCGACTGCTCCGATAGCACCCCCAGTGAAATTGCCGAGTAGTACGATAAGCCAGTGACGTAATAGAGCTGGAATGCTCGCCAGTCGTTCGATTGTCAAAGCGACTGGTGGGAGTGTATTCTCAGTATATAGCTGATAACCACCGAGAATAATGTAAATGAATCCAAGCGGGTACAGTAGTGCACTAAAGAGAGGATTACCGCCCATCGTGGCAGTCATTGACGAGTAAAGAAGAAACGTGATTGAAATCGCAAATCCTCCTGCGAGAGCACCGAAGAATAATTCGCGAGAGCTTGACGTTATTTCCTCATCAGCAGCTGCAATAATCCGTTGAAAGATTTCATCTGAAGAGAAACGATCTCGAACAACGGCTCCAGCTGCAGGAGCACCACTCCGAGAGCTCTCAACAGCATCACGAACCGTCTCTCGGTCCGAGTCCGAACGTGAGCCTGACATCATAGTCTATAATATCCGACAAGCTATACGATTTGTGTTGTAATTCTTCCACTCATTCATTTCTTATGTCTATATTTTGGAACAGTTCTCATCGGAACACGATGAAGGGAACAAGAGGGTTGACGAGGCGGATGAGAATGATGCCAAACCGGACGAGTACGGTTGCAACGGCCTGGATACCTATATATAGAAACGCCAACGCTAATTGTTGCGGCTCTAAAGCGGTGCAATAGCCCCGTATATTTACGTTCCTTGGCGGTGTCTCCTGCAAGATGCAACAAATGTCTGTCACACGACGGGATTTTATTTATAAAGGGACTGCGATAGGGGTTGGAGTAGTTTCTGGATCTGGTAGCAATGAAACCAATACACAGATTCAACGAAAAGCTCCGGTTGATGTGAGAGGGGCTCTCTATCTCCCGGCACGCGATTTCAATTTTTACCAGATGTGGGCAAATTACTCACCACAGGTTATTGAACGCGATCTTGGATACGCAGCTCGCTTGAATCTGAATGCGATTCGAACCTGGGTGAGCTATGAATTCTGGCTCGAGAATCGGCAGGAACACCAAGAGGCAATTGACCATTTTCTTACGTCCGCATCAAACAAGAATATCAAAGTTCTATTTAGCCTATTCGAGAATGTTGGTACAAAACCAACCCATGAGAATTTGACAAATACGAATCCACGTACAGCACCACCCGTCCGATCGCCATCGTTGAACGTTATTCAAAATCCAAACCAATGGACACAACCCCGCCGATTTGTCCAGTGGTTTATGAACCGATATCGAGATGACAAGCGATTATTGGCGATTGAAGTCATGAATGAACCGGGATGGCGAAAAGATGTAAAGAGATTTGCGAAGAATATGTTTCAAACTCTTTCACGTAACCGTGCTACTATTCCATTAACTGTCGGTGCAACGAGTTTAATTAACAGTGTTGACTACCTCGATTGGGGAAGCGACATACTACAATTCCATTACAATTACCCATCAAGCAAGCAGATATTCCGTGACTTACTACAAGATTACCGAGAATTGTCTTCGAAAATAGAACAACCGATTTGGTTAACTGAGTGGCAAAAAGTCGCATCGTTTGGGTGGGGTAGTTCGAATCAAAAGGTGAAAGAATGGTTTCCAAACTATTCATCACTAGCGTCACTTATCCGTGAATATAACGTTGGTAATTTCTTTTGGTCGCTTATGCTACAACCAGCATACACGCTACCGATGCGCCGAAAAGGTATTCTCAATGGTGTATTTCATGAAGATGGTGCCGTATGGAGTCTCCAGGATGCAAGGGAAATCAAAGCAATGTCTGGAAATCACACGTTTTCTGGAATTGAGCGCAAAGAATGGCCTTCATGGGCTGAATCGATCAAGCACCCCCAAAGGTGAAATACGATATGCCAGATACGTATCAGGGAGAATCATATCCTATCAACATTATTATTGACAACTGTATTCCCCCACAGCTTGAGATGTACACTGCCGTCGCTGGTTTTGATTCCAACTAGATTGTTTTCTAGTCTGCTATTCGTAGTTATCACAAGGTGAATATCTTCAATTGAAATCCCGTAAACATTAGATGACGCGTTAATGTCTTCGATTTTACCTATAGTACCGTGCTGAAATGCAATACCTTTGTGCCAATTTGTGATAGTCATATCCGATATTCTCACATCATTATTGCTCGAGGTATTTATCTGAATTGCAGTCGTATGGCTATTCCCACGCCCATCAATAGTGTGTCCGTTCCCATCTAATACGACATTCCCGGAGCGGATTTCGATGCAGCTTTGTGAAATTCTAGTTCCGCCACCATTTGTGATATTCGTAGTAAGCTCATATCGTCCGGGGTTATCAATTACTGTACAAGAATTGATTTTCTGTGTATCTGGATTGTCGAACACTAACTGTGTCGATTGAACTCCAACACAAGCAGAAAGTACAATAATTACTAAAATTGACACCCACCCCCTCATTCTTCCCATAACGATACTAATGTCCTCATCCCCAATAGGATTTTTATCGTATTTGTGTACTCATTCACACCATTATCATTGATTATATCTATTTCAATTAATATTTTAGAATTATTTTGCTATCTTCCATAAGTGTAATTCTAATCAGTAATTTTGATAGTTGATATCAGCAAGATTTTGATCAAGATAGGGAGTCGAGAGTTCTCCGACGGTAGATCAATGTACGTATGAAATGAGCGACCAGAATGACCGATAAATATCACATTCAGGAATCGAACCTCTTGAATCCAGTTCTGATCGGTGAGCCCACCATCGTACGTTGACATTCGTGTTGACGCTGCTTCGTCTTTGTGTTCGTATAGGCCAATTCAGGCTCAATTATAACGATACCCAACCACGCCAAGTGGCATCCCACTAATGAACCCAATGAACATGACCGTGCCAATGGCGATAAGTGATGAACTAGCTTCCATTCCCGTTTTAAGCGTAGTTGTCGTATCAAAGGCTAGCCAGCGGTTCCGTGAGTGTCAATATTGGTAGAAAGACGCTGCGTCGAGACTGAAGAGTAGACACGTTAGTCGATCGAGGTGGTGGATTGTTGATACTGATTAGATAATGTCTTGGATACCATTTGTATACCTAATCCCCAGAAAGAGAGACCAGCTCCCGCAAAGAGATACCAGAGTGCAATCCGGAGGTCAGCTGAGATGGGGAGATGAGCATGGATTCCCAATGGTGGAACAGCCACGAGTAAAAAAACGGTCAAGATACCTGCTTTATTATCCATCTGTTCCCACACCGATACATGCTGGGAAAGCGACCATCCACCGATGCCCCACATAGCCGCAATTAGAACGACTAACTGCACATTCCAGTACCCATCGAGATAGAGGATCGCCGTAGGCACACACATACCAATGGCACCAGAAAAAACATTTCTAAATGAGATCATATTTTGACAATTATGATAGGCCATAATAAAACTCCCGCTCGTACCGATTCCTACGCGTTGAGATCTTCAGTCTCAACTTCCGGACCCGGGTAATCGTGGAGATCCCCTATGGCATACTGACTACTGCAGTTAGTTGATCAGGTTGAGTAGCTCCAAGACGCGTCTAGAGCTTACCGAGCTTTCGCATGAGATCGATTAGTTCACGCGCTGACTCGATTTTCTCCCGTCGTACCTGCTCTCCAAAGCACGGGTCGTCCAGCGACTCGAAGGCGTTGATCGCCCGGTCAAGGTTCTGAATCTTAGGGATTATCGCCTGTCCGGTCTGGTAGTCAACTTCGCGCTCTCGAATCTGTCGGACCAGCTGCAACCGCTGCCGACGAAGATATGAGAGCACCGCCTGGATGCGTTCGCGCTCTGTCTCCTGCAGGTCATCGCGGTCAGCAACCTCGAAATAGAACTCACGGAGGGGAACAGATTCGTCTTCGATTCGAACCATCTCTGGAATTGAACTGCCGATAGTCCCGCTCGTCTGGTACACCTGTTCCAGAAGCTCCGTGCACTGATGTTCGCTCATTTGTTGTGTCATATCCGTTTGAAACGTCATGCGATTGGAAGATAGGCGTTCCGAGCAACGAATTACTCCTAGGAGGTTGTCACTAACGTTTAGGGGAACCAGGATAATACCTCCGAAAGATGAATGGGGTAATGGATTCGGACGAGTTTTTCGACCTCCTGAGCAACTCAACCCGAATTGACATCCTCCGAACGCTGGCGAACGCACACGAGGAGACCCCAGACGATCCGTGGCTTGAATACACTGAACTCCGAACGGCCGTCGGCGTCCGCGACAACGGGAACTTCAACTACCACCTCGACCGAATGGGCGACCTGGTTGTGAAGGGGCCAACAGGATACTGTCTTTCGCGTATCGGCATGGCGATCCTCTCGACGGTCGCTTCCGGCGTCTTCGACCCCGATTGGCGATGGGGGCCAGTCGACACACCCGGCGACTGCCAGTATTGTGACGACCGCGTTCAACTCGTTTACAGGGACGGGAATCTCTGGCTCACCTGTGGAGCGGACGATCATACCATCCCGCTGTCAGTGCCGCCGAGTGTCCTCGACTCTCACCCGGACGACGCCGTGGTCGAACAGGTCGCCATGCTGCAGCACCAGTGGATTGCGCTGACCCGACAGGGGATCTGTGCGGAATGCTACGGACATGTCGACGGTAGTATTAGTTACGGTGGCGCACGCGAGGACCACTACCATTATCACGGCGAGTGTCGCCGCTGTGGTTTCCACCACGGCGTCCCCGTCGGACTGTTGGTCCTCGGCCACCCCACCGTTCAGTCCTTCTACTACGAACGCGGGATCGACATTCGGACGGTTCCGTTCTGGACGCTGGACTTTTGTGAGCCCGGAAGCGAAACGATGCTATCTTCGGACCCACTCCGTCTCCAAATCGACGTGGCTCATGATGGCGACGAACTCCACGTCACACTCGACCGGGATGGTACTATCGTTTCGACAGACCATCCATAACAGATCCCAATTCTTGCTGATGCTCAGTTAGACGTTCTCGCGTTCTCGCATGGCGGCTCGAATGTGGTTTCACTTGCTGAGGCTAAACGCAGAAGATGGGAGTAGAGAGAGTTTGACGAAGCGAGTTGATTCGAGAGACGCGGTGGTCTTATTTGAGCGAGAATTCGCTGTGTGAACGTACTAGTTCGGACAGGCAAAATCCGACGAGGTCTATAGTTCAGCACCGGTCAGATTGCCACCTAAATTATGAAAAATATATACTCAGTACGGTTAATTACACACCATGCAACCAGTAAAGCGGGAGCGGTTGATCTATCGAAGTACACCGGAGCGAGACCTTGCCGTCGATGTCTATGCTCGAGCGGGCGTAGAAGATGCCCCGGCAGTGGCACTCATCCACGGTGGTGGGTGGATGACCAATCATCAGGGAATGTTTGAGCAACATCTAACTCGATTAGCGGAACGAGGCGTTGTTGGGCTGGAGTTTACCCATCGTCTATCGTCGGAGGCACGATTTCCAGCGCCAATCATGGATATAAAGTACGGCATTAAGTGGCTGAAAGCGAATGCAAACCTGCTTGGTTTGGACCCTGGAAGAGTCGTTATCGGTGGCCACTCAGCGGGTGCGCATCTCGCTGCTCTCGCCGCAGTCACGCCGGACCATCAGCCGCTTGAACCCGAAGACGGGCCGGATGAATCGAGTCGGGTGGATGCCGCCATCGTTCTGAACGGCCTGTACAATCTCGAAAAGCTCGGGCAGATTCAACCCTCCCGTCTCTTCGCCTCAGAATTCATTTACGAACTATTTGGAGATCGATACATCGCCCGCCGTGAGGCATATAGAGCAGGCTCTTGCAGCACCCACATCGATGGAGATGAGCCACCGTTTCTTGTTTTAGCGTCTACAAATGATCAAGAAGTGCCGCTGTACGAGTCGGTTCAATTGTATGAACAACTCTCGTATATGGGAAACGAACCTGAACAGTACATTTCGTTTGGCGGGGATCACTTTTGTTTTACTGCTGAGGGTCCGGATTACGAATCGGGACTGAAACGAATCGAGTCGTTTCTTGCAGATCAATTCTCCAGCTTTGCAATATGATTCCACATACATTGACAATGCTTTTCAACTCAGAGAGTTATTCCAATGCTTATGAAGTATAAAATAGAAGACGGGAAACACTACGTAATTGGCAACGCTGCCGAGGTCCTCGAGGAGTACGAATCGGAAGCGGCAGTTATCGCTCTCGACGACGCCTGGGCGTTTCCACAGCGAATAACACGGTTTGACGCCGATTTTACCACCCATCCGTTCGATGAGTCACAGGACGACGTGAGTTCATCACTGAACGTAGACGACTCCGTAACAACGACCGACATTCTCGACAGTTGTTACGACGCGTTACAGGATGGCGGCTGGCTCATCGCTGATGCGGAAGATTGGCTGCTCCCACACCTCATCCAGTACCTCAAAGAAGAATGGGGTGATGCGGCCCAGACCGATGACGAGTATGATGGGGGCGGCTATCGTCGAACCGGCGGCGTTACGTATCTGAACTCGAAGGGCGAACCCGAACGCAATTCAGACCGAAAGTATTTCTCATCCGGTGGTTACTCAGTCGTGTTCGCGCACAAAGGGAAAACCGACCGTCAAACAACGGTTTCAGTCCGACAATTTGCGACGCGACCGGAGAAATGGAATGATGAAAACGTCAAGCCGTTTTCGCCATACGAAACATGGCTTGGCGCACTGATGGAACCCGACGAACTCCTCTTGGTTCCATGCGCGGCTACTGCACCGGCCGCGATTGCCGCGGAGCGGGAACTCGATTCAGTTCGGTACGCCTGTATCGACACCGACGAGGAATGGGTCGACGTTTTCAAAAAGCGGCGGTCGGAAAACATCTGATATCGAACAAGGGGGTTTAAAATCCAAGGAACGTCCGATCATGAACCCATCTTGAGAACACCAATCTACTTGGCGGGAATGTTAGGGTATTACAGCGATCAAGTTCTATAAGACAGTGATTTTAACAGAGCGTGGATAAAAATGTTGAAGTATTATTGTAAAGAATTATTCTTTATCTTATGAAATGGAATATGCAGCCGCTTCGTCGTAAATTCGACCGGAGTCAGAAAATATGATCTTTTCCGGCCGGTCGACGGTATGGCGCTATTACGCATACTGCGTCTCTCTCAGCAATGGATTTTTCATTCCAGTCGGGATTCTGTACATGCAGTATCAAGGTCTTGGACTCGACGCGATCGGATTTACGCAAGGTGTGTTTCTTTTTACAATCGTTGCATCCGAGATACCGACGGGCTATCTCGGCGACAGAATCGGGAGACGACGAAGCCTAATACTGGGGAATACGCTCGTTGCGCTGGTCATGGTAACGTATCCATTTGCTGATTCGTTCAGCGAATTTATAGTACTGTTCGTCGTTTGGGCGTTCGGAACGTCGTTCAAATCCGGAACGGCCGAGGCCTGGCTGTACGAGATGCTCAAACAACGACTCGACGAATCCGAGTTCGCCCGAATTAACGGCCGTGGGAAAACGTTCACATTCGGTACGTCTGCGCTCACCGCAGCAGCAGCAGGTGCGCTCTTTGCCTTCAACCCGATAGCACCGTTTCTCGCCAACGCGGTGTTGAGTGCACTCGGCATTCCCATCTTGCTTTCGCTTCCGGAAGTCACAGTTAAAGACAAAGACCACGACCATTTCAGGATTCGAGACGCGGTGCAGGCGCTTCGTATCCAGGTCAGCGAGCCGAAAATTCGGTGGTTCGTTCTCTACGTTTCGCTTTTCTTTGCGGTGATCGAAATCGCTCGCACATTCGAGCAACCCGCCGCAGTGGCTGTCGGCATGCCGGTAACCCTTATCGGAATCATGTACAGCGTATTTAAACTACTATCTGCGGGTGCTGCCTCGCTCACAGGGGTAGTGGAAGACCGAATCGGCATCCAAACGGCATTCGTTCTGCTGGTACCGCTTATCGTAGTGGCGTACGCGAGCGTCTATCTTCTTCCACAAGCGATAATCCTCGTGTTTTTCATGTTACGGGGGTTACGCTCGATCACCGGACCCCTTCGGAATCAGTATCTCAACGACCGGTTAGGATCCACCGGTCGTGCAACGGCTTTGTCGGGGGTTTCGATGACGATGTCGTTAGCCGGTGGAACTGCACAGTTCCTTGCTGGAAAAGTAGTGACACTGACTGGTATTATCGACATGCTAGTGCTCTCTGGCGTCGGAATCATGATCCTCGCAGCGATAGTCTGGTTGTTTACATCCCCTATTCGTACACTAGACCAGTCCACCAACGAATCCGAAGCAACAGCCACGGATTGAGGATAGTCGATTGCTATTGTTGAAGCTATGAATCCACGTCGCCAAACTCGTCCTGGTATTCAGTGTATTCGAGATAGTCCTCGACCAAGGGCCAGATATCGATGAGTTCGCAGTCTTTGTCCGAGGTTACGCGAACCGCGTGTTCGACGTTTGGTGGGATGGCGAACATGTCGCCTTTCGATGCCGATTGCACTGCACCGCCGATGAGAACATCACAGGTTCCCCGCGTTACCATCGTAATTTGCTCCCACGGATGGGTGTACGGCGAAAATTCGTCAATTTCTGGAGAGAGTGTCGAAAATCCGACCATCATATTCTGTCCTCGAAATACCTGCATCGTCGAGTGTTCCGTGATGTCCGTGGCAGGAATTTCTCGTCTGTTGTAGACTCTCGGAGACATTTCATCTTGGTAGCTTCGTACCATACTAATAGTTATCGTGCATCTGATTTAATTCGTGCGGAAGTTGAAAACTGGTACGACATCGAGAATGAGGTTCGCTATACGTGATCAAGCCACCCATCGTAGCCGTCGATTTCTCCCGCAGTGAGGTCGAGATAGAGGCTCTGTAATTCCTCGGTAATCGGTCCTCGCACCCCATCACCGATAGTGGTCGTGTTCACCGCAGTCACGGGTGTGACTTCAACACCGGTCCCACAGAGGAACGCTTCATCAGCGGTCAGCAACTCGCCAGTCGTAATGGTCTTTTTCTCTACCTCGTATCCGTGATCCTGTGCGAGAGTGATGAGGGTTCGACGGGTGACCCCTGGCAGAATTCCTGAGTCGAGACTCGGCGTATAGAGTACCCCATCTCGGACGATGAAGACGTTCGAGTCAGCTCCTTCTGCAAGGTTACCATCCATGTCGAGAAGGAGCGCGTCATCGTACCCGTTCCGCTGTGCCTCCTGTTTTGATAGCAGTGACATGAGGTAGACGCCGTTCGCTTTCGCTTGAACCGGGAATTGTGAAGAGTGGAGTCGCCGCCAGGGCGAAATCATGACCTCGATGCCGTTCGTTAGAGCGTCTTCCCCCGACAGTCGCCCGAGAGGAAACGTGAATATGTACGTGTTCACCGGCGCTGCTTCCGGATTTCCGATACCGTGATAGCCGTAACCGACGGATGGACGGACGTAAAACGAGGTCTCGAATTCGTTGACGTCGTTCCGTCGGAGTACCTCCCGTGCGGCGGCAGAAAGTTCTTCGACGGAGTATTCGAGATCCATTCCGATGAGTTTCGCGCTGTTTTCCAACCGTTGGAGGTGGTCTTCGAGTCTGAACACTGCTTGTCCCTCTTCGGTCGGATACGTTCGAATGCCTTCGAAAACGCCCGCACCGAATGTTGCAACCTCGGAAAGAACATGGGTCGTCGCGTCGTCCCAATCGATAAATCCGCCGTCCATCCATACAGCCCCGGTGCTGACTTCATCAAAATCAACCATGCATCGGAAGAATCTACCCGATTGTATAACTATTCTGGTCGCTCGGACCGACAAGTGGGTGGTTTGAGGCTTATCGAAGGTGACCGGGATAGTACGCACCGCGGTCCCCAATAACGATCGTGGTAAACCCAGCGTAGATCGACATGTTTGCGATCACCACACCCATGATGTAGTACATGTTATCCGGGAATTCATCCGCGTTGACGTCGAATTCCGCAGTGTGGCTTTCACCAGGAGCTAACACGACCTCGCGCTGTCCCGGGTCGAAGAACTCGTTTTCTTCGTTGTCCAAATGAATGACAATCGGAAGAAACGTCGCTTGAAGAGGCACGTCCTCTTCGTTTTCGAACTGTATCGTTAGTATCGGATCCGAAACGCCCGCGTCTCCAAGGTTGGTTTCGACGAGTGGGAACTGCGGTGCCGGATCTCGCTTGGTCGTCGGAACATCGAAAACGACGCCACAGCGCGGACAAGCGCAAAACAGTCGCTTGTTCTCCCCGTCCCAAGAAGCCACTTGCTTGATGAATAGCGGACGCACGGAACAAATTGGGCAGGTATGTTCGGAAGCGTATACCTCGTCGTCACGCATGCTACCAGCGTAATTGTATAGCGGAAAATCCCCTTTCGCTCTGAGCATCGAGACGAGACTCTCCCTGATCGAGTTGACCTGCCCATAGACCGAGTTAACTGCCGATCCCATCTCTCCATGTCGGTTTGCATCGAATCGTTCGGCTTCGGTCTGTTTTGGCAGGTTTCGGGCCTCCTTTCTGATTTCGGAAACACGGTCGGTGATCTCAGTGCCGAAGAATCCCGTCGCTTCCGTTTTCGTCATATTCCGTATCGAATCGACCATCACATCCCGCTTGAGTCGGTGAGCGTAATCGCCACTGATAGCCACGTCAAGGTCGGTTTGCATTTTCCCGCCACTGAACAGTATGACTCGAATTACGGCATCGTCCTCGAAGGCAAGATAATACAGTGGGATATCGGTATCACCCTCGTTTCGGACGTACAGGCGTTCGTCATATGCGGGTGCAGACCCCTTCGGAACGGTGAAATCGCACACATATCCATCGACGGCCGAAAGATGGATCGATAGTTCACCGACATCAGCGTGGTATTCAAGATCAAAGTCCGGAGTGTACGGGGTGTCGATTTTCGCGTCCGGTCGTCCGTACGCGAGGTACGGATAGCCCATAATACCGTTGACGTGGGAGTTCTTGTTGAGGAGATAACACCGCTCATTCAGGTCGTATCCGGACATGAGGAGAACGTGGTGTAACAGTAGTTCGTACGGCCAGCTCGGTGCGACTCGATACGCTCCTATCAAGGAATCAGCGCCGTCTAGTAGGCCCAAAGACGGGAGAATCGGGAGGTCAGATGTTGCGTTGGGAAGTGTCGAAGAACAAGACAGGATAGCAAGATGAGCCGCGTCGATGGACTCAGCAGAGATAAGATCGTCCGCTATCGGACAGTTGACTTCGCCGTCTTCGACGCAAAACGGCTGACGACCGGAGTAATCCTTGACGGACTGAGAAATTGGATTACCGCAGATGAATCCGTCAGAGATCGAAATATGAATCGTTCGTCCGTTCGCATTGATGCCGAACGAACGAAGCGGTTCCGAGGTCAGATCTTTAAGGGCCCCGACCGTCACTTCGTCTCGTTCGAGGACCGTCGCGTTCTTGATAGTTTGTGCACCTTCGGGCGGTTGTCGCATGAACGAAAGGAGGTCTTCACCGTTGTTCTCGACTTTGTCGAAATACAGCTTTTCGGCGAGCTCCGGAGTGTAACCCGTGATGATACTGAAGCTTCCCGTTTCCACACCTCGGTCGAGTAGCCTCTGTTGAAACGTCAGCGCGGTATTCTCCGTAATGTTGGCCGGATCATCGACGTATAGAACGTGTTCGTTCGACGCAGTCGCAGTCGCGAGATCGGTTACGAGACGTTCATCGCGGTCCGCCGCGATTCTCTCGGCAACGGTAGCGAATCCGTCAGTATTAGTAGTGTAGACGACCATATTTTTTATTAATTTCCAGAGTTATTAATACTTTACAATAATGGCACCAATTAATGAAGAGACAAGTGACATCCTCCCCGTCGTTTACGACGGGGATTCCCACACAAGAGGAAACCCGGCCCGATGCCGAGCAGGTTTCAGGACCGTTTCGTACTTCCGTGCAAGTACCGGAAGCCAACGTAACCCTTGATATTAGGCACTTCACGGAGTGTACTAAGCGTTTGGAGTTTTGGCCATGCAACTGACGGTAGTCGCCTCACAAAGCATGCGCGATTCACGCCCGCGGTAAGCGACGAGATTCTCTCGCTGTTTAAAGATAGCTTGCAACAGTCAACGCCGCGGATACGCTTCCATCCACGGGCGGGCACGTTCGAACGCTGCACTTGCAGCGAGTATGTCGTCCTCGGCGAATCTGGGCCCAGCGATTTGCAGACCGACTGGAAGACCGCTGTCCGTAAACTCTCCTGGGAGCGAAGCTGCGGGGTGCCCCGTGAAGTTCAGTAGGTACGTCATACACCAACCAATAGTTGGGTCGACGGGTACCCCCTCGATTTCCGTCGGACCGAGCGTTTGCCCGCGCTCGGCGTTCTCGACCGGAAGGCAAGCCAGCGTGGGTGAAACGAGCAGATCGTAATCCTCGAAAACATCCTCGATAGCGTCGAAGACGTCGGTCTGATGGCGTTGCATACGGATATACTCCGAAGCGGTCACATCTTGGCCATCTCGTATCAACTGTATGACTTCGTCGGCGAGGTCGTCCTGATGGTCCTCCAGCAGGTTGACACCGTAGTCTCGCTGTAAGTTTCCGTTCATCGTTGCGAAGCTCACAGCCGTGAGAGAAAGCCACACTTCGGTGAGCTCTCGATGGCTCTTGCCGATTTCGACTTCGATAGGTTCGACGGTTGCCCCTTCCTCAACGAACACACTGACCGCGTTCTCGGCGGCGGTTCGGACCTGTTTCTCTACCGGAAAGATACCGAAATCCGGCGTATACGCGATTTTGTAACCGTCGATAGAATCGTCAGTCGCTTGTAGATAGTCGATTCCGTCGTCCGGTAGACTAAGTGGATCCCGAGGATGCGGGCCGCTCATCACATCGAGCATCAACGCGGCGTCGCGCACACTTCGAGCGATGGGACCGTGGTGGACGAAGTTGCCGTTTGCAGCACCGAATCCATTCGGTCGATCAACCGACGCGACACGCCGAAATGTCGGTTTGATCGTGTATACACCGCAAAACGACGCTGGAATTCGGAGAGAACCACCGGCATCACCCCCGTGAGCGAGCGTGGCGAGACCATCGGCGACAGCCGCCGCGCTTCCACCGGAGGAGCCGCCCGCATTTCGGTCGAGGTTGAACGGGTTTTTTGTCGCCCCGAAGAGATGATTGTCGGTCGTTCCCTTGTGGCCGAATTCCGGTGTGTTCGTTGTTCCGAGTATAACTGCACCAGCGTCCTCAAGCCGTTCGACAAACGTCGAGTCAAAATCCGCAATGTTGTCCTGAAACGCTACTGACCCGAACATCTGGGGTAGCCCCTTTTTGAAAGCATCGAGGTCCTTGAGCGCGATCGGGACGCCAGCCAGCGGTCCAAGCCTACCACCCCGCTCCGCGGTACGCTCCAACGCCTTTGCTCTCTCCCGTGCTTTGTCCTTCCCGACCGCCACATAGGCGTTCAGCTCATCATTTCTTCGGTCGATACGTTCGAGAAAACACTCCGTGATTTCGACTGGTGAGACCTCACATTGTCGGACCTGTGTCGCGATTTCGGCCGCCGATTTATATTGCCACTCGGTCATGCCTCTCGTAATTATATACTATCATTCGTATTCGTTCTGTAATCGTCATTTCAAACTACGTCGGTGATGGTTCGGTTGGACGTTGACCTTCCTCTTCGATGGCTACTGTGAGGGCGGCGCTAACGTGGTCGATTTCCGCAGTCGTGAGTTCTGGATGGATCGGGAGCGACAGAACTCGTGAAGCGATGTCTACGGTCGTTGAAAGTCGATCGATAGGACGGTCGTACGTCTCTCGATAGTAGCTATTCTGATGGACTGGCTCGAAGTACACTTTCGAGGAAACTCCCCGTTCTGCGAGCGATTCGATAACAGCATCACGGTCGATCCCGGCGTCGAACGTGACTGGGTAGAGTTGATAGACGTGACGACCATCAGCGGGGTCCGTCATCGGTTCGACTCCGTCTATGGCATCGATTCGGTCGGCGTACGCTTTTGCGACCCGACGACGGCCTCGAATTAATTCATCGACTCGGTCGAGTTGAGCGACACCGAGAGACGCAACGACATCCGGCATGCGGAAGTTGTTTCCGAGGGTACGGTATTGTCCCGTTGAACTGGACTCGAAATAATCACCCGACGCACGGCCGTGTGAACGGATCAATCGGAGGTCTGCTGCGAGGTCGGCATCGTCCGTGATGACAGCTCCACCTTCCCCGGTTGCCACGACCTTGTTCTGACAGAAGCTCAACATAGCGGAGTCTCCGAACGTACCAACGGCGTTTCCGTTCGCGGTAGCTCCGAACGCCTCGGCGGCGTCCTCGATGAGAACCAGGTCGTACTGCTCAGCAATAGTGGAGAGGGACTCGATTCGACAGGCACTCCCGGCGTAGTGAACGGGGATGATTCCGGCTGTATCGTCGGATACGAGATCCGCTACACTCTCAGGGTCGAGGCCATAACGGTCTCGTTCGATATCAGCAAATACGGGCTCCGCACCCACGATTCGAACCGCGTTGGCAGTCGAAACGAACGTAAAAGAAGGGACGATTACTTCGTCACCCTCACCAATTCCATGAGCACGGAGCGCTGAAACGAGTGCTGTCGTTCCGGTATTGAAGACGACCGCGTGTTCGATATCGAAAAACGATTTGAGTTTTTCCTCAAATTGGTCGATATAGGGGCCGTTGGCCCAGTATTGACCACGAGTGATGGATTCAACCGCGTTCATTACCTCCTCAGAACCCCACGAGATTTCGAAGAGAGGAACTTCTTCTATCATTGGATCTTAGAGACTAGTATCACGACTGCTGTTTCAGCACTCTCTGAGTCTGTTTACCGGTGGGTTGGGACTCGTCGCGGTAGTTTCGAATTTCAGAAATGAGTTCAGAGGGAGAAAGCAGGTCCGTATCGGCGGACGTATATTCGCCCGTGAGACAGTTGGTCACTTGATGCGTGACGCCTCGCTCTTCAAGATCCAACTGAGGCGCAATAATGTATTTGTTCTCCGTTTCATAGATACGGTCTATCACGTCACGAGAGATGAGCTTCTCGTGAATGCGCTCGCCGGGGCGTTTCCCGATGAGTTCGATCTCAATGTCCGAGGGGTCGTATCCGAACTCCGGTGCGTACTCGTTTCGAAGTACCTCGGCGAGGTCGCCGACGCGGAACGCCGGCATCTTCAACACGGAAATTTCTCCGGGTTTCATTTCTGCACTTGCGTCGATAACGAGATCAACTGCCCGATCGACAGACATTATAAAGCGCGTCATGTCCGGGTCAGTGACGGTAATCGGCCCGCCGTGCTTGATCTGGTCGAGAAAGAGTGGAACGACTGACCCCGTCGAGCCGAGGACGTTCCCGAACCGAACGCAGTTCAGGTTCGTCTCGGACATATGATGGCGCTTGTTGGCCGCAGAGATAAGTCGTTCCATGAGAAATTTGGTCGCCCCCATAACCGATGCCGGGTTGGACGCCTTGTCGGTGCTGATCGCAGTGAGTGACTCGACTCCTTCAGCGAGTGCTGCCTCGATCAGGTTTCGACTGCCATCGATGTTCGTCTTGACTGCTTCGAACGGATGGTGTTCGCTAAAGTCAGTGTGTTTGAGTGCAGCGGCATGAAACACGACCTCGACACCGTTCATTGCTGCCTTGATCCGATCCTTGTCACGGAGATCACCCAGCAGACAATTTATCGACTCGTTCTGACCTACTTGGCGTTTGAGTTCGACCAAACCGTTCTCGTCGATATCGACCGTGCGGATTTCATCCGGATCGTGCTCCGCGATACGTTTCACGAGCGTCGAACCGATGAATCCACCTCCACCGGTGACGAGAACCGTTTTTCCCTCCAGATAACTCATGTAAATGATGTTGAATCCATAACGCAATAAACTTTTCCTTGGATTTGTTAAAACACGACGCTTACAGATTTGTATCGATCGGCAGTCGAATAGAGACGCCTTCGTAACCTAAATTCCTCAATAAAATAAAATCGTCTCGATTGGTACAAGACACATATAATATTATAAATTTATTTAATCCAAAGATTTAATAATCATCGAGAGACATCTATCTAACCAATGACCACTGTTGCTGTCGTTGGAGGCGGTCCCGCTGGATTGAGTGCTGCACTATTCACCCAGAAAAACGGTCTCGATACCGTGGTGTTCGATACAGACGAGACGTGGATGCATATGGCCCACCTGTTTAACTACTTAGGTATCCGAAGTATCAGTGGGTCTGAATTTATGACTATTGCCCGTGGACAGGTCACCGACAGGGGTACGACCATTCACCAGGGTGAGGAAGTCACGGGAATATCAGAGACAGAGGACGGGTTCGAAGTCGTCACCGAGGAAAGCGAGTACGAAGCTAACTACGTGGTGCTTGCCACGGGACGGAACCGTCAATTCGCTAAAGACCTCGGCTGTGACTTCACCGAGGAAGAAGAAGTAGATGTCAGCGTTCGAATGGAAACCAGCGTCCCTAACGTATATGCGACCGGTGCAATGGTCCGCGACCAAGAGATGGAAGCCATCATCTCCGCAGGAGACGGTGCCACTGCCGCCCTCAACATCCTTTCTAAGGAGAAAGGCGAAGGATTCCACGACTTCGACAAGCCGGATGACGTTCCAACACTCGCTAGTAACTGAATCGTCGCTCGGTTTCCAGACACCCTTCGATGTATCGGTCGTGGAAGAATGAAAAGCGACTAATAAACGACAGAGCCGAATATGATAATCGACGGTAACGAAATCGAAGACAACGGGGTTTTTTTCATCGCTGAGGTGGGCGTGAATCACAATGGGAGCATGGCACGTGCGAAAGAACTGATAGACGCCGCCGCGGCAGCCGATGCCGATGCGGTCAAATTCCAGACGTTCGAAACCGACCGACTGGTCGCGGAGCAAGCCCCAAAAGCGGAGTATCAAAAGAATCGAACCGGAACGGAGGGCTCACAGCACGAGATGCTCGAACAGTACGAGCTGACTACCGAAGAACACGAGGAACTTCTCGAATACTGCAACGAAGTTGACATTACGTTTCTCTCCTCCCCGTTCGACCGGAAGAGCGTAGATCTTTTGGACGAACTCGACGTCTCCGCCATTAAAGTCGGATCCGGAGAACTCACTAATCACCAGTTACTCCGATACATCGCCAAAACCGGTAGACCGGTGATAGTAAGCACGGGAATGGCGACGCTTGCTGAGGTCGAGATGGCAGTAAAAACGATACGGGACGCCAATTCGTCGGTCGCGTTCAGTCTCCTCCACTGTGTTTCATCCTATCCCGCAGCGTTATCAAGTCTGAACCTCCGCGCCATAGAAACTATGAACGAACGGTTTTCGGTCCCGATCGGTTATTCGGACCACAGTACAGCAGTTGAGACCCCAGCATTCGCGGTGAGTATCGGTGCCCAAATAATCGAAAAGCACATGACACTTGATAAATCGCTTCCCGGCCCCGACCACGAAGCGTCACTTACCCCCGACGAACTAGACCGAGCAGTCACAATTGCCCGCAGGGCGGCGAAAGCAAGGGGCACCCCCGAGAAAAAACCGGTGCCGTCCGAATCAGAGAACCGCAAAGTCGCTCGGAAGAGCCTCCATACTAGCCGTAAAATCGGAGAAGGGGAAATACTCACGAGGGACGACGTGGTGATTCTCCGACCCGCTAACGGACTTTCCCCTGCCGCATTCGATTCGATCCTCGGTAAGCGAACAACAACGGATCTGGACTCCAATGCGCCGATAACGGCGCATGCGATAGCTAATGTAGATGAGGAGTGATCGATGCCGACGAAAAAGATAACCGTCGTCACTGGCACGCGAGCGGAATACGGACTGCTATCGTCGTCGATGGCGAAAATAAAGCAAAGCCCCACGTTGGAGCTGACGACCGTTGCAACCGGGATGCATCTTTCACGGAGACACGGCCACACGATCGATCGGATTCGAGAAGACGGGTTCGACGTTACGGATTCCGTCGACACGCTGCTCGGAAGCGACACTGGACGTGGGATGGCCAAATCACTTGGACTTGGTATCGCGGGACTCGCAGAGAGCTTCGAGTCCATTGAACCAGACGTAGTTCTCACGCTTGGCGACAGGGGCGAGGCATTTGGCGCTGGTATCGCCGCCGCACACATGAACATTCCAGTTGCCCACATACACGGAGGGGACGCGATGAAGGGGGCGACCATCGACGACAGTATCAGACATGCTCTCACGAAATTCGCACACATCCACTTTCCCGCGACCGAGGCGAGCAAACAGCGGATTTTACGTCTCGGCGAGGAGGAGTGGCGCATACAAACTGTCGGCGCGCCAGGGCTGGACGACGTAATTGACGGCGAATATGACGACGCCGAGAACGTCCGAGAGACGCTCGATCTCGATAGTACACGACCGCTCGCTGTAGTCGTTCAACACCCAGAAACCACCAATCCCGAGAACGCTGGCGAACAAATGCGCCAAACACTCGAAGCGATCACTGAGTTCAACGCACAAATCGTCGTCATCCATCCGAACGCCGACGCTGGAAGCCAGCAGATAATAGAAACGATTCGCAGGTACAAAGCGTCCGATCGATTCGCCACGTTCGAGAGCCTTCCACGGCGGACGTATCTCGGGCTATTGGATACAGCAGACGTGATGGTCGGGAACTCAAGTAGTGCAATAATCGAAGCGCCATCGTTCGGTCTTCCAGTAGTCGATGTCGGGCCGCGGCAGGCAGGTCGCGACCGGGCTGAGAACGTCGAAAGCGTCCCTCACGACACGGCGGCAATATGTGACGGGATTGAAACCGCGCTCGAAACTGGCGGTAATCGCGAATACACGAATCCATACGACATGGGCGGCGCGGCGGACCGGATCGTCAAAACGCTTGAAACGATATCGATCGACAACCGACTTCTCACGAAGTCGATTACGTATTGACGAGGTGGACAGAAGTGAAGATACTATACTGTGCCGGAGAGCAGGCATGTGTCGTTCTCGACGTTCTGCGTCGAAACGGAAATATCGACGACGTGGCGATCATCGACGATGATAGCTCTCGACACGGGAAGTCTATCTACGGTGCCGAAATCATCGGTGGCGAAGCGATGTTAGCGAACCTCGAACCGACACAGGACAGCGTTCTCGTTGCGTTCGGTGCGAATCAGGAGGTCCGACTCGAGCTGGCGGAGCGGGTTAGCGAATACGGTCTTGGTTTTTTCAATGCGGTTTCAAACGAGGCGACGGTCTCTACAACTGCATCCCTCGGCGAGGGAGTCACGGTAAACGCACAGGCGTACGTCGGGCCAAACGTAACTGTCGGTGACCACGTAATTATCGATAGCCTCACCAATGTGTCCCACGATTCGACGCTCCGAGACGGCGTGACGGTCGCGCCGGGAGCAACGATTTCCGGAGGGGTAGTGATCGGGCGGGATTCGTTCGTCGGGGCGGGTGCAACCGTGTGTGACCATACAAATATCGAAGCAAGCGCGACGATCGGAGCCGGGGCAGTCGTCACGAAAGATGTGCCCGCAGGTGCGACCGTTGTCGGTGTCCCGGCAGAACCGCTGGAATGAAACCGTTCCGGACTTCAACACTCGGTCGGACCCGTCGGATCAATCGATTCAGGAGATGCTCCAACCGCCGTCGACGACAAGGTTGTGTCCGGTAACGTAGCTCGCGGCGTCCGACGCGAGAAACACTACTGCACCAGTGATATCGTCCGCGTCCGCCATTCGACCAAGGGGCGTTCGTTCCTCGTACTGATCAACGAACTGCTGGCCCTGCTGGTCTGACACACCACCAGGACTTACCGCATTGACGCGAACACCGTACTCACCCAAGTACGACGCCAGGTAGCGAGTAAGATTGAGTACGCCACCCTTGATCGCGGCGTACTCCACCGGACTCGTAATATTCGTTCCTTGGTAGAGCGTAAAATCCGGTGCCTGAACCCCATAAATTGATCCAAAGTTGATAATTACGCCGCCCGAGTTCTGTTCCTTCATAACGGCCGATGCGTGTTTAGCCGTCGAAAAATAGGAGTCCAAATTCAGCGACACGTTTTCGTGCCAGTCGTCTATCGTGACTTGTTCGAACTCCCGGCCATAGTTCTCGTTTCTTGGGTACGCACTGTTGATAAGGACATCCAACGACCCGAATTGTTCAACTGTCGTCTCGACTGTCGCCTGCACTTCCTCGTCAACGGTGGAATCTACGTGGGCAAATTCCACGTTTTCTCCGAGCTCCGAGACGAGTTCGGTTCCGGCCGATTCGTTAACGTCAGCGACGATCACCGTAGCTCCGTGGTCGAGAAGGCCACGAGTAACCGCCCGTCCGATAAGTCCCGCACCACCGACGACGATGGCTGTCTTTTCGGAGAGATCGAATCGATCGGTCACTGCTGTTCCTCGCTCGTGTAGTTGGTCACACTGTTGATTCGAGGGTCACACCGAATTGCATTGAGCTCGGAGTCAGACATAGCGTGACAATTAGATCCATATAATATAAAATATATACAATCGTATTTTACTTCGTGATTTCGCGGTGATTGAACGGATTTGGGGGACGGTTTTTCATTTCGGATAAAAATACAAACAATAAAGCGAGAGAGAATCATTGTGGGTGATAATGACGTACACAGCAGGGGTCATCGGATTCGGTCGGGTCGGCCGAAACCATGCGGAAGCGTTTCTCGATAACGACGATATAGAACTCCAGGCGATCGCGGACGCGGATCCGGACCTCGTCGCCAAAATGGGGTCGCATTGGAATATTCCATCGTGCCAGCGCTACGATAGGCACTCGGAATTACTGGAAACCGAAAGACTAGATATCGTCACGGTAGCGACTCCGGGACACCTGCATCGAGAGCACGTCATCGACGCGGTGAACGCGGAGCAACCACCTCACGTTATCTTGTGTGAAAAACCGATTGCGACGAGCGTGCGTGACGCTTCGAGGATGGTAGCTGCGTGTGAACGGGCTGGAGTCACGTTACTCGTAAACCACTCGCGCAGATTTTCCGAATGCTTTCAGGCGCTTTTCCGACTGCTCCACCAAACGGACGTTTTCGGAACGATCCGGTCAGCCGAGGTCGTTTCGGGTGGGGAGTTGCTCAACATAGGAACACACTACATGGACCTCCTGCTGTACCTGCTCGATACGCGCGTGAAAGACGTGCGAGGTGGGTACGTAGAGCCGATTTCGTCGCATGGCTACACCCGATTTCGTGGCGGGGGGACTTTCGTCATGGAAAACGATGTTATCGCCACCCTTAATCCAGCCCCTGGGTCGGCAGATAGATTGTATCTGGAGAGCGACCGAGGTCGGTTGTCGATGCCGTTAAGTATCGCACAAGATGCTGATCACGAGTGCCAATTCTGGCGGATCGAAGACGGTCTACGGTCCCTTACCGAACCTCCGGAACCATTGGAAGCGCTTTGGGAACGAGATATCGACGGAGTTCATTCGACATTCGAACCCGGGATGGTTCCAGCACAACCCCTCTTCGAGAACGCCGTAGATCACATCGTAGGAATCCTCAACGGCAGCGAGCACAACGCTGTACCCGGTACCCGTGCAGTTCACGGGTTAGAGGCACTTTTTGGGACAGTAATCTCGGATTTTACAGGTTCTCGCGTTGTATTACCGATAGAAGAACCGTTCCGAGCGGTCCCTCTAGAATACGACATTTAAATATTAATTTGAGACGTACAGAATCGGATAAGTACTTATATATCATCATTCACTCATCAATGAAATTTATTTACAGAAAAGTTTATTAAACTATAGATATAATAGGTAAATTGCTATGTGTAAGGAGGTGATGGTGCATGGCTGTTACTGATTAGGGTACCGCGGTCTGGCCAGTACTGCATAAAGACACGATTGATAGGTTATCGCGGTCGAAAGACGCGAAGCCGAACGACACAGGGAGGATGCAGTCATCACAGACGGCGTCAAACCAGTGTCTTCATGTTAAACGGGATAATCGTCCGACGAAACTGAAACTTACTGCTGGAGTTCGTAAACGAATACTCAGAGAGTTACCTCTAAAGCTGTGGAGGACTGAATACGCTTGATCGGAGCTAATCCTACGTAGATCGATAGTGGTGGGCTTCGAGAGGAATCCATATTCTTCAAATACGGATTTGAATCCCGTTGCGTCCGCTCACAGCCAGCGGTAGCCGATCGCCAGCGCTCAACCGATCGCACAGAACAATCCGAGGAGTCTCATGTATGAAGGGCCAATGTCCGAAAGCATCCCCGATTCAGGAACGCTCGTTCGTAGCTCCGATTCGTGTGCCGTTTCCTCAATTGACGAAGTCAATGTCGAGTGGGGGTCTGGTGTCACGTCCCGCTCACAGTAGTCAGGAGACCGCTGTCGTTTCTGTCACCATGCTCTGCACAGTCGTCGATACCGTTACCGTCGAAGTCAGTATTGAGGTAATCGGGTGTGCCACCATCGATGGCCTTCTCCGGCGGTTCGTCTGGCCAGCGGGTGGTTCACGTGGGAATTCGATGAAGACGCCGCGCCTGTGGTGTTCCGTCGAAACGCGATACACCTCAGCCCGGCCGAATCCAAGCAAGCGTTTCACCCGCTTCGAACTCGTCGTTTTCGTCGAGGATGATTTCGTCGAGCTGACCCGTCACCGGTGCTGGAACGTCGATACTCACTTTTTCGACTTGGAACTCACAGAGATCGTCACCAGCCTCAACGTGACTCCCTTCGGTCACGAACCAGTTGACGACCACTGCCTCGTCCTCCTCGACATCCGTCGGCCACACGTCGGCCGTATCGACTGAGACGCGATCGGAATTCGAACTCATGAATTCGAGTGTACGTTTTGAACGGTCTCAATGATGTCGTCAGTCCCCGGAATCACTTCGTTCTCTAGCGGCCGGGCATACGGCAAGGGTACGTCCGGAACCGCGACTCGTTCGACAGCGTCAAGATCGTCGAGCGACCCCTCTGCAACGCTCGCAATGATTTCGCCAGTGACGCCGAACGAACGGTAATCCTCATCTACGACGACTAACCGACCGGTTTTTTCGACGGACTCTTGAACGGTCTCGGTGTCGAGCGGAACGAGCGTTCGGAGGTCGATAACTTCGGTTTCGATATCGTCGTCGGCGAGTGAATCAGCCGCTTCGAGTGCTCGGTGGACGTGGAGTCCGAGGGTAACGACGGTAACATCGTCACCCTTGCGCTTGATGTCGGCATTACCGAATGGAATCGTGTAGTCATCCTCGGGGACCGCCGTTTTTGGTCCGTCTGGGGCAGGCATCCAACCAATTCCCATCAATCGTTTGTGGAATAGATAGACGACCGGATCGTCGTCACGAATGGCATTGTGCATCAAGCCCTTCGCGTCGTACGCCGTCGAGGGCACGACGACCTTCATCCCGGGAAGATGCGCGAACGTCCCGTAGAGGGTTTGGGAATGTTGTGCGGCGTCATTGTAGGTACCGCCGACTGCCGTCGTGAGCACCATTGGGACGTTCACCGACCCACCGCTCATGTAGGTGTTTTTCGCCATTTGGTTGTAGATCTGGTCCATGCAGACGCCGAAGAAATCGACGAACATGAGTTCAGCAATCGGTCGCATCCCTTCCTGGGCCGCACCGACGGCGGCTCCGAGATATGCCGTTTCGCTGATTGGAACGTCCATAATTCGGTCGTGGTCGAACTCGTCGAGCAGGCCGTCAGTACTGTCGAAAATTCCACCGTAGTCGGCAACATCCTCACCCATGTAGAAGACTTCCTCGTTTTCATGCATCTCGTGAGCAATCGCCTCAACCATTGCCCGACTCATGGTCAGCATCCGCCCAGATTCCTGTTCTGGTTCTTGCTGTGCCATCAGTCGTCACCTCCCGAGGGACGAATCTCGATGGATGGCTCGGTGTCGGTAACGCCGGACGGTGGATTCGAAAATACGTCTTCGTATGCCTCCTCCGGTTCAGGTTCCGGTTGGTCTTTCGCCCATTCGATCGCTTCCTCGACGCGATCGTGGGCGTTATCACGAATTTCCTCGATTTCCTCCTCATCGACACCGTGTGCACGGAGATCACTGGCAAGCCGTTCGATCGAATCCCGTTGTTGAGCAGCTTCCGTGTCTGTCTCCGGTCGGTAGCTCTCGGGATCACCCATGAAATGGCCCATCCGACGGTGAACCTGGACTTCGATAAGTGTTGGTCCGTTTCCATCACGGGCACGGCCGACTGCCTTCTTGGCAGTCTCGTAGATGGCGATTGCGTCATCGGAATCAACGCGAACGCCAGGGAGGTCGAAGCCATCCGCCCGCTGGGATCCGTTTTCGACGTCCGTGACCCGTTCTTTCGGCATGCTGATAGCCCAATCGTTATCCTCGATGACGAATACGACCGGCAAGTTCTGGACGCTCGCCAAGTTGAGCGACTCCAAAAACGCACCTTGGTCGATCGCACCCTCCCCGAGGAACGCGACAGCAACACTGTCGGTGTTGCGCTTTTTTGCGGCCAGTCCCGCACCGACCGCCGGCGGACAGCCTTCCGCAATGATGCCGCTACATGCAAATTTTACATCCGGGTCGAACAGATGCATATGTCCCCCTTTACCCTTGCAAAGGCCGGCCTGACGACCAAAAATTTCGGCCGTCATCCGCTTTAGATCGACGCCCTTCGCGATGGCTACGTGATGGGGTCGGTGGGGAGCCGTAACGGTATCATCTTCTCGAAGATGTTGACACACGCCTGCGCCCGATGCTTCGTGCCCCGCCGCGAGGTGGAGTTCGCCCGGAATCGGCCCCGCAGAAATATCGAATGCAGGCTGTTTCCCCTCCAAATACTCCTCCTGCAGACGTTCCTCGTAGTTTCGCGCCGTCACCATATCATCGAACATTTCACGTAATTCGTTAACAGCAACCATGGTATGCCCATAAAGGTGACATCGTGAATCGAGAAATAGCTAGGGATGCGTCGACGGGATGTGGTGGAAAGCGGCTGTCGGAATCAAGGCACAGAGACAAAGATGCTACTGGGCGCGAGTTACTATGGACAGTATCTTATTCAGTCGATGGACGATGGTGATCCACGTCAGTCAATAGGGTCACGATGGCTGATCCTACGAAGGGATACGGACGGAGACGTGGAGATACCCCAAAGCCGTTGTCGACTAGATTGTATTGCAGGGACTTCACACGATTGTTTCGACCGACAGAATTAACAAAATCCGAATAGCAAAGAGGAATAGAGGTCAAACGGATGGAATTCTAGTTGTATAGGGTGGGGAGTTCGTAGTGAGAGACCACACACCCAACGGATTTATCAGTGAGTGGCCTGTAGTATTGGGCGACATGAGCAATACTAAGTTCGACCCGTCGGAGGTCGCACGGCGAGTGTATGATGATGAGGCGGAGGATATCTTCGTTCTCGACGTTCGAAACGAGGATGATTACGAAGAGTGGCAAATAGAAGAAAGCTACAATCTCCCGATTTACGACCAACTGCTGAGCAAGAACTTCATCGGTCTCCGCGCGTCGCTGGACGACATCCCCGAAGATGAAGAGGTTGCCGTCGTCTGTGTCGGCGGAGTCACGTCCGCACGGGCCGCAGACTACCTCCGTGACAAGGGTTATGATGCGAAATCTATCGAAAATGGCATGAATGGCTGGGGACGCGCTCACCGCGAACATGACATTAACGGGGAAAATGTAGTACAGATTGTCCGACCTGGAACCGGATGTGTCTCATATCTCGTCTTCGACGACGAGGAAGCAATCGTCGTGGACCCGAGCCAGTACATAGATGTCTACCTCGATGCAGCCAAGAAGCGTGACTTGGATATCGTCGGTGTCGCCGACACTCACACCCACGCGGACCATATCTCTGGTGCGCGCCGGTTGGCCGGCGAACTCGACGTTCCATACTACCTCCACGGAGACGATACCGCCGATCTCGACCGCGTCACAGAAATCGAGGACGGCGAGACGATCGCGGTTGGATCCCGAAAGCTCGAGGTGTACCATACTGCAGGCCACACTCCCGGTAGCGTTTCGTTCGTGTTCGGCGATACCCTTCTCAGCGGGGACACACTGTTCCTCCGGAGTGTCGGTCGTCCGGACCTCGAAGATGGGTCGGAAGATGCGATCCGAGAAGCAGCGAGCGAACTGTTCGACAGTCTCGACCAACTAGTCAACCTCGACGATAAAACGATCGTCCTTCCAGGACATTTCAACGACGAACAAGTTCGCCCACTTGCAACCAACCTTGAGACGCTCCGAACGGAGGCGAATAACGAACTCCTGAGCTACGTCGAAGATGGTGACGAGGAGGAGTTCGTCGAAACGATTGTCGAGAGCCTTTCGGACGAGCCCGCGAACTACAATCAGATAAAACAAATAAACTGGGGGAAAGAACAAGCAAGTGGGGACGCCGAATCGCTTGAACTCGGTCCCAACAACTGCGCCGCGAACTAATCACACCTGCGAGACCCTTCGTTGGTGAAATAATTCGTGGCTTGAATCCACCGTCTTGTTGATAGACACATACAATTTCTATTATTGAGTTGGATGAAAACGAGGCCAACCCCCAGTGGTCGCCGAGTTCAGTAGGTGAATAATACAAAACACGTGATGGTGATTTTACCAACAGCAGCCAGTCAAATCAGTCAGTAACACTGATCAGCAACACTGACCAGATATAATATTCGGTGGTACTGATGGTAAGTAGGGTAAGACAGTAAAAGGCGATATCGTTTACCAGGGGAGAGCACAATCAATCAGTAATACTGGACAGCAATACTGGCCAAGACGACTGTCCAATAGCATGAAGCTGGTGACCCCACATATCGAAAGCAGGTAAATGGGAAAAAGGACGGAGATAAAGTAACACCTCAGAGTAAGACCATGCGAAGCACGAGTTAGAAATACCTGGCCCTATTGAAACCCTTGCTAACAAACATGAACGGTGAGCAGCTGGAGAGACAAGGGATGGTCTCCCGGAGTCACGATTCCTTCGATTCGTTGATCGGGCGATGGTGTTGGCTCGTCGTGCTGTTACACGGGTTCGACTCGAGATCCACGTAACGACGACACGAAAATACGATACGAAGATTGCACCATTGGTAGTGAAACGGAACGCAAAGGCCATCACAGTCTTAACCGGTGATAAGGGATACGACGACCAGAAGCTCCGACCGTTTGCCTACGAATACGATATTCGACAACTTATCAAACACCGCGAATTTACCACACTCCATAAAGCGTGGAATGCACGGCTGGACAGCGACCGCTACCATCGTAGAAACATGAACGAGACAGTCAACGGCGCAATCAAACAGAAATTCGATGCCTTCGTGCGGTCACGCCAGTGGTGAAAGCAGTTCCGCGAAGTCGCCATCAAGTGCGTCATTCGCAAATTGGAACAAGCCCTCGCTATTTCACGTGAAGAGAGGATATGTCTCTAATGCTGAAAGAAATGGACTGCTAAATATTGAGAGAGGATACCGCAAACAGATAGTGTCCGTTTACATCAACAATATGAAATTGTGGCATTCTAATGTATGAACGAAGTGATTCAGTATTCTCACTCGTCGTCGAATGTCGCACCAAACACCAACCCCAACGCAATTCCCAATCCCATTCCCATCGCACTCCCCAATGCGATTCCGAGTCCGATGTGATCGAGTACGACACCGATTACCGTTCCGAGACTAGTTCCGAGAGTCATCCCCATTACCATCCAGATTACCAGCGACACATCACCGAGCTTCGAAGAAACCTCGCTGAACATTATTGATGGGTTGTGTCAGTGCCTAAAATCTTTTTCCTCCGTGAACAACAAAGGATGAGCGAGTGATATGAGGGGGGACGTACCCTCTATTCAGCAGGTAGCCGGGGGTTTACTCGGATTCTAATAGAGATAGTATACTGAAAATAGAGGGCTGACTTTCTCAGGGGTCATTAACTTAGAACATATAGTGACAGCACCTGAGCGACCACCCATATAACGACCCCTCCGGTGAAAAATACGAACGCATAGACGAAGGCCTGTGACCGTGATGCCTCTTCTATCCGCTTTCCCCCACCAAAGTAGTATACAAAGCAACCAATGCTCAGGGTGAGCGACACCAGTCCATAGAACGACGGTTGAAATCGTAATACGACGGTGAACTCGATGAATAGAATTGTACCGAGAACGAGAAAACATGACTTCATCAGGCGTGCTTGGTTCATGACTGTAAGAATCACCGGGGGCAAGAATAGCGATACCGATACTTCTCCACACAACTACGTACTGGCCTGACCGACTCGCGCCCTGTAATTAGCAGGATGTCTGAAGCCTGTCATCGATGGAGGAGTTCAACAAGGCTGAATGCCTCAATAATTCACCGCGTAGGAAGCGTACCGACTGAGCTCAATTCTAGATTAGT